>ONAG01000044.1 GCA_900315745.1 uncultured Prevotellaceae bacterium | reverse complement strand
GGCTTTTGGATATCATTTGAAGAGTGATTAAGCCCCAACATGCCAATAGTCAGGCTGAAGGGGAATTGACCAATATGATATAAAATGGCTGCAAAAGTACGAAAAAAAAGAGAGAATGACGAACAATAGCCGACAAATTCTTGAAAGCGCAAACAGTCATTATACATGAAGATATGGCTTTTCGTTTTTCAATTATCCAAAGGATTTTAGCGCCATACTGCACAGTTTCCAAAAAAAATCCTATCTTTGCACAGCCTTGGAAGGAGTCGCCGAGATAGTCTTGCAGCCCTCATATAGGCAGCAAGAATTGTATTGTGAACTGGATAATCTTGTTTCTTGCCGGACTTTGTGAAGTTGGCTTCACTTATTGTCTCGGTCGCGCCAAAGGAATTTCCGGCATGGAATATTGGATGTGGATGGCTGGTTTTGCAGCATTCTATGTGCTGAGTGCCGCATTGTTAGCGAAAGCCACAGAGACATTGCCATTGGGAACCGCCTATCCCGTGTGGACTGGCATTGGAGCCGTCGGAGCTGTTCTGGTCGGCATTTTCATTTTCAACGAACCCACCAATTTCTGGCGTTTGTTCTTCCTGACCACACTAATTGCATCAATCATAGGACTAAAAGCGATATCATCATGAGTAAATTCAGAGCCATGCGCCGACACAGACAGCAACTTTCGCAAGAGGAAAGCATCAGCATTCTCGAACGCGCCACATCGGGCACCCTTGCACTGTTGGGAGATGACGATTACCCATACGCAGTACCTATAAGTTTTGTCTATCACGAAGGTTGTCTTTACTTTCACAGTGCAGTAGAAGGTCACAAGATAGATGCCATCCTACGTCACGACAAGGCTTCGTTCTGCGTTATCGAGCAAGACAATGTGCAAGGCGAGAAGTACACCACCTATTTCCGCAGTGTCATTGCATTCGGACATGTCAGCATCATTGAGGATGCTGACGAGAAGCTTGCCACCGCAAGATTGTTGGGAAACCGCTACAACCCACATCAAGACGAAGCATTGCAAAAGGAAATAGACAAAGGGCTCCACCGCATGGTGATGATTCGCATGAAGATTGAGCATCTGACAGGCAAGGAGGCTATTGAATTGGCAAGGAAAAAAGACAAATCACTATAGCTAAAAATTTCGCAAAAAAAACCACATTCCCAAAATATGAGAGTGTGGAGAAAAAGAGCCATATCCTCATTTTAGAGTGATACTCTTCGGTATGGTTACGGCATATTTTGATGCCGTAGGGCAAAATGATGTTGTTTATCTAACTTCCAAGTTGTCGTGACGAGTCATCCAAACACAGAAAGCTGCACCTACCAAACTCATTGCCACGATTGCGATTATTGCTGTTGTATTCATTGTCTTATTTTTTAAGTTTGTATTATTCGTTTTGATGTTGCAAAAGTACATCTGTTTGGTGGCATCTGCAACCAATGGTTATGAATAGTTCAGCATCCTTCACCGCAAGAAAACAGAAACGCTGCTATCGAAAAAATCGATAGCCGTACCTGAGTACAAACAAAAAGATTGATAGACATTTGGTTCTTTCATGGAAAATCCGTTACTTTGCGCCTGATATGGAACTAAGACAATTGAAATATTTCGTAAAGCTTGCTGAGACACTGAATTTCTCAACAGCTTCCAAGGAACTGTTCATCAGCCAGAGCACCCTGTCCCACCAAATCTTGCAGTTGGAGAATGAATTTCAACAACCATTGTTTCAAAGAAACAGCCATGAGGTGATTCTCACCGAGGCAGGACAGGAATTATTGCCTCTTGCAAAAGAAACACTCCACTCCGCCGACAACTGCATGCAAAGGCTCGATGAACTGAAAAGCCTGACAGGTGGAGAGCTGAACATCGGTGTGACCTTCTCCTTTGCCAGCATCATGGCAGAGACCGTCACCGCCTTTTTGAGAAAGCACCCCCACGTCAAGATGAATGTCACACAATCGACAATGGCTGACCTAATATCACGCCTTGAGAACCACGAGCTTGACTTCGTGCTTGCCTTCAAGCCCACCACGCCTAATCCCAAGATTGAAAGTCAGGTGTTGTTCCATCACCGTCTGGCAGCCATCGTGAACGACCGCCACGCACTTGCCAAGCACACATCCATCACTTTCGAAGAACTGCAAAGCTATGACCTGGCACTGACAAAAAAAGACACCCAAGCCCGCAATGCCTTTGAGCGTGCCATAGCGCAAACCGACTACAGTTTCAGAATCAAGGTGGAGATAAACACTGTCTATCTGCTATTTAGGTTGATAAGGGAGTCCAACTACGTCACCTTGCTCAGCGAGAGCACGGTAGTGGCAGAGCAAGGACTGAAAGCCATCCCCATCACCGACACCGACACGCCAGAGAAGCAAATGCATGGTTCCATCCATCAACTGAAGAACGCCTATGTGAAAAGAGCCGCACGCGAGTTCTTCAATTTGCTAAAAGAGAATAGTTCTGTTTTCTTCAACCAGAATTACAAATTTTGAAATATTCAGAATAAAGGATAAGTTCAGCAGCTGTCAATAATAACATAACAGCCCTAAAAAGTTCAAGCAACACAAATAATTATAGGATAAGGCAGATAATTCGGGATTTTTGCGTAATTTTGCATCCAAATCAAAGCAGAAGGAAATTGATAGAGAAACATATCGTATTAGAAGACATTGATCCGGTAGCCTTTTACGGCATCAACAACTCACACCTACAGGTTGTGAAGTCCTTGTTTCCGAAACTTCGCATTGTGGCACGAGGCAACGTAGTGAAAGTTCTTGGCGACGATGATGAGATAGAAGATTTTGAAGACAAGTTGGAAGCCATGCGCAAGCATGTGGAGAAATACAACATCATCACGGAGGAAGACATCCTCGACATCATCAAGGGTCGGAAGACGAAAGCAGAAAGTGTGAAAGACGTGCTGGTGTACAGTGTGTCAGGCAGAGCCATCAAGAGCCGCAGCGCCAATCAGCAGCTTCTCATCGACCTTTTCGAGAAATGCGACATGGTGTTTGCCGAAGGTCCGGCAGGTACAGGCAAGACCTACCTAAGCATAGCCCTTGCGGTAAAATGCCTCAAGGAGAAGACAGCCAAGAAAATCATTCTCAGCCGACCAGCTGTGGAGGCGGGCGAGAAATTGGGTTTCCTGCCTGGCGACATGAAGGACAAGATAGACCCATATCTCCAACCATTATACGATGCACTGGAAGACATGATACCTCCAGCCAAACTGCAAGAGATGATGGAGAGGCGCATAATACAGATTGCCCCATTGGCATTCATGCGCGGCAGGACGCTCAGCGATGCTGTAGTAATACTCGATGAAGCCCAAAACACCACAACCGCACAAATACGCATGTTTCTCACACGCATGGGCTGGAACACCAAGATGATCATCACAGGCGACCTCACCCAAATAGACCTGCCCCGAGGACAGCGCAGCGGTCTTAGCGAAGCCCTCACACTTCTGAAGGACATCGACGGAATAGGACTTGTGAGAATGGAGAAGAAAGACATCGTTCGCCACAAATTGGTGACACGCATAGTGAACGCCTACGAACAGGCAGACCGAGAAGCCAAGACTGAGAAAGGAATCAGAGAGGCAAACCCACAATGAGAACAAAGAAAACAAAGCAACAAAAGATAATGAAAGCATTAACCACCACCAATTTTCAATTCGCCGGACAAACAAATGTTTACCACGGCAAGGTACGTGACGTATATACCATCAACGACGACCTTATGGTCATGGTAGCCACCGACCGCATCTCAGCATTCGACGTAATCCTACCAAAAGGCATTCCTTTCAAAGGCCAGGTGCTCAACCAGATAGCCGCCAAGTTTCTTGACAGCACAAGTGACATCTGCCCCAACTGGAAATTGGCCACACCTGACCCAATGGTGACAGTGGGTCTGAAATGCGAAGGCTTCCGTGTGGAAATGATAATCCGCTCGATACTTACCGGTTCCGCATGGCGAGCCTACAAAGAAGGCTGTCGCGAACTTTGCGGTGTCGCATTGCCCGAGGGCATGGTGGAGAACCAGCGTTTCCCAGAGCCAATCATCACCCCAACGACAAAAGCAGACGAAGGTCATGACCTCAACATCTCGAAAGAAGAAATCATACGCCAAGGAATAGTGTCAGCCGAGGACTATGCCGTGATGGAAGACTACACAAGAAAACTCTTTGCACGCGGTCAGGAAATAGCATCCCGCCAAGGCCTCATCTTAGTAGATACAAAATATGAGTTTGGCAAAAGAGACGGCAAGGTATATCTAATAGACGAGATACACACCCCCGACAGCAGCAGATACTTCTATGCCGACGGTTACGAGGAAAAACTTGCCAAAAACGAACCACAACGCCAGCTCTCGAAGGAATTTGTACGCCAATGGCTCATCGAGCATGATTTCATGAACGAGCCAGGGCAAAAGATGCCAGAGATAACCGACGAATATGCCAACAGCGTGAGCGACCGTTATATAGAACTCTACGAGCATATCACAGGCGAGCCATTCTCACGGGCAGAGTCCGAAGGAGACCTTGGCGAGCGCATAGAGAAAAACGTGAAAGCCTACCTCGCCAGCCGCTGAATGTACAAGCAAGAGAAAATAAAGCCCTACGACAGCAATGCCGCCAAAGGCGAGCAAGTGGAGAAGATGTTCGACTCCATAGCTTCACGTTACGACACGCTGAACCACTGGATGTCGCTCGACATCGACAAGCACTGGCGCCGCGAAGCCATAAGGCAGTTGGAGCCTTTCCATCCACAGGAGATACTCGACATAGCCACAGGCACGGGCGACTTTGCCATACAGACAGCCAAGCACCTGCATCCCGCCCGACTTGTGGGAGCCGACATATCAGAAGGCATGATGCAGATTGGCCGTGAGAAAGTGTCACGGGAGAACCTCTCGGACACCATCACCTTTGCCAAGGAAGACTGCATGAATTTGTCGTTCCCCGACGAGAGTTTTGATGCAGTGACCGCAGCCTTCGGCATTCGCAACTTCGCCGACCTCGACCTCGGTCTTAGAGAAATGCACAGAGTGCTTAGGCAAAACGGGCACTTGAGCATAGTGGAGTTGACACATCCCACACGCTTCCCCATGAAGCAACTCTTCAAGGCATACTCCCACACCATACTGCCTGCATACGGCAGGTTAGTATCCAAAGACAAGCGCGCCTACAGCTATCTGACAGCCACAATCGAGGCATTTCCCCAAGGGGAAACAATGATGGACATCCTGAAGAAAGCAGGATTCAGGGACACCTCGTTCAAGCGCATGACATTTGGCATCTGCACAATGTACCTCGCAACTAAATAACCCCAAACAAGGATAGATATGGAAAAATACGGTCTCATCGGTTACCCGCTCTCCCACTCCTTCTCCATTGGATATTTCAACGAGAAATTCCAAAACGAAGGAATAGATGCGGAATATGTGAACTTCGAGATTCCGCAGATAGAACTGCTTCCGGAAATTCTCGCCTCTAACCCCGACTTGATGGGATTCAACGTGACAATCCCCTACAAAGAAAAGGTGATAAGTTACTTGGACCATGTAAGTCCAGAAGCCCGTGCCATTGGTGCAGTGAACGTGGTGAGCGTCATCCACAAGAACAAGGGCTACTACCTAAAGGGCTACAACAGCGACGTGATAGGATTCACGAAAAGCATTGAGCCAATGCTTGAGCCATTCCACAAGAAAGCCCTGATATTGGGAACAGGCGGCGCCTCAAAAGCCATATATTATGGTTTGAAATCATTAGGTTTGGAATGCGTTTTTGTGAGTCGCTACGAGCGTCCCGGCACGGTGCAGTATGACAAGATCACAGGCGACGACGTAAGGGAATACAATG
Organism: uncultured Prevotellaceae bacterium; assembly: GCA_900315745.1. Lineage (GTDB taxonomy): Bacteria > Bacteroidota > Bacteroidia > Bacteroidales > Bacteroidaceae > Prevotella. Next base: position 31,807 of record ONAG01000044.1, on the reverse strand, counting down.
TCATCGTGAACTGCACCCCCTGCGGAATGTTCCCCCACACCAACGAATGCCCCAACCTGCCCTACGAGGCCATGGACAGCCACAACCTGCTCTACGACCTCATCTACAATCCCGACGAGACCATGTTCATGCACAAGGGAGCCAAGCAAGGCGCCACCGTGGTCAATGGTCTTGAAATGCTTCTGTTGCAGGCATTTGCAAGTTGGGAATTCTGGCATGAGCGATAAGTCACCCCAAATTCACCCCAAAAGAGCTGAAAAAGGAAGAGGAACTGCACATGAAATCCTCTTCACAATTAGGAAACAAACAACGAGACACAATGGACAACAACCGCTACATGATGCGCGGCGTCTCTGCCGCCAAGGAAGATGTACACAATGCCATCAAGAACATAGACAAAGGCTTGTACCCCCAAGCCTTCTGCAAGATAATACCCGACATACTTGGCGGCGACCCAGACTACTGCAACATCATGCACGCCGATGGAGCCGGCACAAAATCCTCACTCGCCTACCTGTATTGGAAAGAAACCGGCGACATGAGCGTATGGAAAGGCATAGCCCAAGATTCCATAGTGATGAACACCGACGACCTGCTGTGTGTTGGGGCTGTAGATAATATTCTTGTATCTTCCACGATAGGTCGCAACAAGACGCTCATCCCTGGAGAAGTGATATCCTCGCTCATCAATGGCACCGATGAGATACTATCAGTGATGCGAAAGATGGGCATAGGCATCCATTCCACTGGAGGCGAGACAGCAGACGTAGGCGACCTGGTACGCACCATCATTGTTGACACCACAGTGACCTGCCGCATGCGCCGTAGCGATGTCATCGACAACGCCAACATACGCCCTGGCGACGTAATCGTGGGATTGTCGTCAACAGGACAAGCCACATACGAAAGCACATACAATGGCGGTATGGGCAGCAATGGCCTGACATCCGCACGCCATGATGTTTTTGCGCATTATTTAGCAGAGAAATACCCAGAAAGCTACGACCACGCCATACCACAAGACCTGGTATATAGCGGCAACAAATGTCTTACCGACCCAATAGCAGACACCCCACTTGATGCAGGCAGGCTCGTGCTCTCCCCCACCCGCACCTACGCCCCAGTGGTGAAAAGAATACTCGACCTCCACCGTCATGACATTCACGGAATGGTGCACTGCACCGGAGGCGCCCAAACCAAGGTATTGCATTTCGTAGGTGCAAATTGCCACGTAGTGAAAGACAACCTGTTTGACACCCCACCACTCTACAGGCTCATTCAGTCGAGCAGCGGCACAAATTGGCGTGAGATGTACCAAGTCTTCAACATGGGTCACCGCATGGAGATATACGTTTCACCTTCACATGCCGACGACATCATAGCAATCAGCAACAGTTTCGGCATAGAAGCCCAAGTGGTGGGCTACATCGAAGAGGGACACCGCCATCTCACCATAAAGTCGGAACACGGCACATACGAATACGAATAGAGACCATACAAGCCAACAAATCACAGCAACAAAACAACAATGGCAGAAAACAACAGCATATTACAAAAATTAGACGGTCTGGAAGCCCGTTTTGAGGAAATTTCCACACTCATCACCGACCCATCGGTCATATCCGACCAAGAACGATATGTGAAGCTCACACGCGAATACAAGGAGCTGAGCAACATCATGGACGCACGCAAGCGTTATATCGCCTGTCTGAACACGATACGTGAAGCCAAGGACATCATTGCCAATGAAAGCGACCCGGACATGCGCGAGATGGCTCGCGAGGAACTTACCACAAACGAGGCTTTGCAACCCAAGATAGAAGAAGAAATCAAGATGGCGTTGGTTCCCAAAGACCCAGAAGACGCCAAGAACGTACAAATGGAGATTCGCGCAGGCACCGGTGGCGACGAGGCCGCCCTGTTTGCCGGCGACCTGTTCCTGATGTACAAGAAGTTCTGCGACTCGAAAGGTTGGCAGCTTAGTGTGACAAGCGAAAGCGAGGGAGCCGTGGGAGGCTACAAGGAAATCGACTTTGCCGTGAGTGGCGATGGAGTGTATGGTGTCTTGAAATACGAGTCGGGCGTTCATCGCGTGCAACGTGTTCCAGCCACCGAGACGCAAGGGCGCATGCACACCAGCGCAGCCACCGTGGCAGTGCTTCCCGAAGCCGACAAGTTCGAGGTGCACATCAACGAAGGCGAGATAAAATGGGACACCTTCCGCTCTTCGGGTGCTGGCGGCCAGAACGTGAACAAGGTGGAATCCGGAGTTCGCCTGCGCTACATGTGGAAAAATCCCAATACAGGCGAGACAGAAGAGATACTCATAGAATGTACTGAGACCCGCGACCAACCAAAGAACAAGGAACGCGCCCTCTCGCGCCTTCGCACCTTCATATACGACAAGGAACACCAAAAATATGTGGACGACATTGCCAGTCGCCGCAAATCCCTTGTATCCACGGGCGACAGGAGTGCGAAGATAAGGACATACAATTTTCCACAAGGCCGTGTCACCGACCACCGCATCGGCTACACCACCCATGACTTGCAAGGCTTCCTCGGAGGCAACATCCAAGACATGATAGACGCCCTCACAGTGGCAGAAAATGCAGAACGCATGAAAGAGACAGAATTGTAACCAGTCTTGCATCCCGACATTCAAGCAACGAACAACAAGACATTTACCACCAAAGCAATGACAAGAAAAGAATTAGTGCAGCAAATAGCCAAGAAGCGCAGTTTTCTCTGTGTAGGTCTTGACACCGACATCAAGAAAATACCAAAGCACCTATTGGAAGAAGAAGACCCCATCTTTGCATTCAACAAAGCGATAATAGATGCCACAGCAGACTATTGCGTGGCATACAAGCCCAATTTGGCATTCTATGAATGCCTTGGTGTGAAAGGCATTTCATCCTTCGAGCGCACAGTGCATTATTTGCGGAAATACTATCCCTTGCATTTCATTATAGCAGATGCCAAGCGAGGCGACATTGGCAACACGTCAGCCATGTATGCCCGAACCTTCTTTGAGGAGTACGACATCGACTCACTCACCGTGGCGCCATACATGGGTGAGGACAGCGTGACCCCATTCTTGGGCTATGAAGGCAAATGGGTGATACTGCTTGCCCTTACAAGCAATCGTGGCAGTTCAGACTTCCAACTGATGGAGGACAAAGAAGGCGAAAGGCTTTTTGAACGAGTGCTTCGCAAATCGCAGTCGTGGGCAGGACCCGACAAGATGATGTATGTGGTGGGAGCCACCCAGGGAGCCATGTTCAAGGAGATACGCCAAATAGTGCCCAACCATTTCATGCTTGTGCCAGGTGTAGGCGCCCAAGGAGGTAGTCTGCAAGAAGTTTGCCGCTACGGCATCATATCAGACTGCGGCTTGCTTGTCAACTCCTCACGAGGCATAATATATGCCAGCCAAGGAGAGGACTTTGCAGAGGCAGCAGCAAGGAGCGCCCAGTCGCTACAAATGGAAATGTCGGCAGAGCTGGAGAAGATAGGACTCTAAATGGCAGAAGGAAAGATAATCAACGACCCTGTTTTCGGCTTCATCAAGATTCCCCGTGGACCATTGATGGAGATAGTGGATCATCCGCTGATGCAGCGTTTGCGCCACATCAAGCAGTTAGGGTTGGCGTCGGTAGTGTATCCTGGAGCCCAGCACACGCGTTTCCAACATTCCCTCGGCGCCTTCCACCTGATGAGCGAGGCGGTAGTGTCGCTCAGCCAGAAAGGCATCTTCATCTTCGACAGCGAGGCAGAAGCCATCAAGGCAGCCATCCTGATGCACGACATAGGGCATGGACCATATTCACATGTCCTGGAACACACCCTGATGGAAGGAGTGTCGCACGAAGATGTCTCGCTGATGATGATGGAGCAAATAAACAGCGAGATGAACGGTTGCCTAAATCTTGCCCTCAACATCTTCAAGGACCAATACCCCAAACATTTCCTGCATCAACTGATAAGCAGCCAGCTCGACATGGACAGGCTCGACTATCTGCGCAGGGACAGTTTCTTCACAGGTGTGACAGAAGGCAACATAGGAAGTGCCCGCATCATAAAGATGCTCAATGTGGTAGATGACCGACTGGTAGTAGATTCCAAAGGCATATATTCCATTGAGAATTATCTGACCTCCCGAAGGCTGATGTATTGGCAAGTCTATCTTCACAAGACCACTGTAGGCACGGAGAAGATGCTTGTCAACCTGTTGTCGCGTGCGAAAGGACTGATGCAGGAAGGCAAGGATTTGTTTGCCACTCCGTCGTTGAAGTACTTCCTTCAGAACCATGTAGATTTTGACTTTTTCCAAAACCACAAGGAAGCCTTGGAATACTATGGTCATTTGGATGACACAGACATACACTGTTCCATAAAGGAATGGACGAAGAGCGACGACAAGGTGCTCTCGCTATTGGCACAGAACACGGTCAACCGTCGTCCGTTCAAGGTTGAGATACACGACACGCCAATAAGCCAGGCACGTCTGACAGAGTTGGAAGACGAGTTGATTCAAAAGACAGGCGTAGGCCGCGAGGAGGTAAAGCACCTCTACAATGTCTCCACCATCCAGAAAGACATGTACGACATACACGACGACCGCATTACCATTCTTTACAAAGATGGTGTAATGAAAGACATAACCGAGGCTTCAGAAATCATAAATGTGCAATTACTTTCAAAAAAAATCCGTAAATATTACCTTTGTTACCACAAGATATGAAAAAATAATCGTATCTTTGCAATCTTACAACTACACATCAAAAACATGGAATTTACAGCAAGCCAAATAGCAGAATTAGCAGGAGGGCGCATAGAAGGCAATCCTGATGCGAAAGTCAGTTCATTCTGCAAGATAGAAGAAGGCAAGGAAGGCTCCATCACTTTTTTGTCGAATCCCAAATACACCCATTATCTTTATGACACCAAGGCAAGCATAGTGCTGGTGAACGATGACCTCGAATTGGAGCAATCCGTAGCCACCACCCTCATACGTGTGCCCAACGCTTATGAGACAGTAGCCAAGCTCCTTCAATTCTACGAGTCGATGAAGCCCAAGAAGACCGGCATCAACCCGTTGGCATTCATATCGCCCACCGCCAAGGTTGGGGAGAACTGTTATGTGGGTGCATTCTCCTATATCGGAGAAGGAGTGACAATAGGTCCTGGTTGCCAAATCTACCCCAATGCCTACATAGGTGATGGCGTGGAAGTGGGCAACGACTGCATCATATATCCCCATGCCACAATATATCACGGATGCAGACTTGGCAATCGCGTCACACTGCATGCTGGCAGCGTGATAGGAGCCGACGGCTTCGGCTTTGCCCCCAATGCCGACGGTTACGACAAGATACCTCAGATAGGTATTGTGACGATAGAGGACGATGTAGAGATAGGAGCCAACACGTGCGTGGACCGCTCGACCATGGGAAGCACTTACGTGCGCAAGGGAGTGAAGCTCGACAACTTGGTTCAGATAGCCCACAACACCGACATAGGCTCCAATACCGTGATGTCAGCCCAAGTGGGTGTAGCCGGCAGCACCAAGGTAGGAGAATGGTGCATGTTTGGCGGTCAGGTAGGCGTTGCCGGTCACATCACCATTGGCGACAAGGTGATGCTTGGAGCACAGTCGGGTGCCAATGGCAGCATCGACAGCAACCAGACACTCATAGGCACGCCACCACAACAACCACGCTCATTCTTCAAGCAAGCAGCCATCAGTCGCCGCTTGCCGGAAATATACAAGCAAGTGAACCAATTGCAGAAAGAAATACAAGAAATAAAGCAAAAAATAGAATCCAATGAATAAGCAAAGGACTCTCAAAGGCAGTTTTTCATTGTTCGGCAAAGGCCTCCATACAGGTCTCAACCTCACAGTGACTTTCAACCCAGCGCCTGAGAACACAGGCATCAAGATTCAACGTATCGACCTTGACGGGCATCCAATAATAGACGCGATAGCAGAACGCGTCACCGACACACAGCGAGGCACGGTGCTTTGCGACAATGAAGTGAGGGTGTCCACCGTGGAACATGGTTTAGCTGCCCTTTATGCCCTTGGCATAGACAACTGCCTCATCCAGGTCAACGGTCCTGAATTCCCCATTCTCGACGGTAGTGCCGCAATATATGTGGACAGCATCAACAAGGTAGGCATAGAGGAGCAGAACGCTCCCAAGGACTACTACATAATCCGTCACAAGATAGAAGTGAGGGATGATGCAACTGGTTCGTGCATAACCATCCTGCCTGATGACAGTTTCAGCATCACGGTGATGTGTTCTTTCCAGTCCAAATTCATCAGCAGCCAATTTGCAACCCTCGACAACATCAACAAGTTTGAGAAAGAAGTGGCACCCGCGCGCACCTTTGTCTTCGTTCGCGACATTGAGCCCCTGTTGCATGCCAATCTCATCAAGGGCGGCGACATGGAAAATGCCATCGTGATATACGAGAAGCAGATATCCCAAGAACAGCTTGACAAGTTGGCAGACCTATTGAAAGTGCCCCACATGGATGCAACCAAGATGGGATATATCCAACCCAAGCCCCTTATGTGGGACAACGAGTGTACACGCCACAAGCTACTCGACATTGTTGGTGACATGGCACTCATAGGCAAGCCCATCAAAGGTAGAATCATTGCCACCCGTCCGGGCCATACTATAAACAACAAGTTTGCCCGCCTGATGCGTCGTGAGATACGCAAGCATGAGATACAAGCTCCCATCTACGACCCCAACGAGACACCAGTGATGGACAACAACCGCATCCGCGAGTTGCTCCCCCACCGCTACCCCATGCAGTTGGTTGACAAGGTCATAGAACTTGGTCCAAACTATATTGTAGGCGTGAAAAACGTCACCTCCAACGAGCCATTCTTCCAGGGGCATTTCCCCCAGGAGCCGGTGATGCCAGGCGTGCTGATGGTGGAAGCCATGGCACAATGTGGCGGACTCCTCGTGCTCAACACACTTGAGGAGCCTGAGCGTTGGTCAACATATTTCATGAAGATAGACGATGTGAAATTCCGCCAGAAAATCGTTCCTGGCGACACATTATTATTTAAAGTGGAATTGTTGAACCCCGTGCGTCATGGCATCAGTTCGATGAAAGGATACATGTTTGTAGGCGACCATGTGGTGGCAGAAGCCACATTCACCGCACAGATAGTGAAGAACAAATAAGACACACATAGACTTTTCCAGACAGACAAACTATCAATAATTTAATCAAAACAAGCGAATCATGAACCAAATAAGCCCCATGGCCTACGTTCATCCCGAAGCCAAGATGGGAGACAACAACATCATAGGCCCATTTTGCTATATAGACCGCAATACGGTCATTGGCGACAACAACGTGCTTCAGAATAGCGTCACAATCAACTATGGAGCGCGAATAGGCAATGGCAATGAGTTCTTTGCAGGAGCAAGCATCTCAGCCAAGCCACAAGACCTGAAATTCAAAGGCGAAGACACGATTTGTGAGATAGGCAACAACAACAGCATCCGTGAGTGCACCAACATTTCACGCGGTACAGCGTCGAAAGGCACCACAAAGATTGGCAACAACTGTCTATTGATGGAAAATGTCCACGTCGCCCATGACTGTATTTTAGGCAATAACCTGATTATCGGCAACTCCACCAAGTTTGCCGGTGAGGTGGTGGTAGATGACAATGCCATAATAAGTGCAACCGTACTGGTGCATCAGTTCTGCCATGTAGGTGGATACGTGATGATTCAAGGCGGCACCCGTTTCAGCATGGACGTGCCACCCTATATTATCGTAGGCAAGGAACCCGCCCACTTCTGCGGCATGAACCTTGTAGGACTTCGCCGTCGTGGTTTCAGCAAGGAAGCCATAGACCTCATCCACAACGCCTATCGCCTGCTCTATTCAAAAGGAGTGATGGCAGAAGGTCTGGAAGCCATCAAGACCGAATTGCCCGAAACCGATGAAATAAAGTACATCATCAATTTTGTGGAGAGTTCAAAACGCGGTATCTTAAGGTAATCCCGGCACTGTCATGGACACGCTCTTTGTGGTAACAGGACCTACAGCTGTTGGCAAGACCGACATCACCCTCCGCCTTGCCCGCCATTTGGGAGTGCCCATCATCAACGCCGACTCAAGGCAGATGTTTGCCGAAATCCCCATAGGCACCGCCGCACCCACAGCCATTCAGCAAAGAGAGGTAAAGCACTACTTTGTAGGCAATCTTCACTTGAGCGATTACTATAGTGCCTCGAAATTTGAACAAGACGTGCTATCGCTCCTGTTGCCCCCGGGTGAATTGTCCATCATGCCCCATGCATTGATGTCGGGTGGAAGCATGATGTATATAGATGCCGTATGCAAAGGCATCGACGACATACCCACCGTTGACGAAGAGACCCGCAGTCTGCTGAAACACCGTTTGGAATCAGAGGGATTGGAACGTTTGGTGGAAGAGTTGCGCGTGCTCGACCCATCCTACTATCAGATTGTGGACAGGAAAAACACACGCCGCGTGGTGCATGCATTGGAGATATGCTACATGACAGGAACCACATACACGTCGTTCAGGAAAAGCGCCTTGAAGTCCCGTGATTTCTCCATAGTGAAGATAGGTCTGAACCGCGACCGCAGCGAGCTGTACGACCGCATAAACCACAGGGTAGAACAAATGATAGCCGACGGTTTGGAGGAAGAAGTGCGTAAAGTCTATCAATACAAGGGAGCCAATTCACTCAACACGGTAGGCTACCGCGAGATGTTTGAATATCTTGAAGGACGCTGCACTCTGTCTGAGGCAGTGGAGCGCATCCAAGGCAACACACGCAGATATTGCAGGAAGCAACTGACATGGCTGAAGCGCGACACCTCAATCAGATGGTTCCATCCTGAAGAAGAAGAATCCATACTGGCATACATAGACGAACAAATCAAAGCCAAAGGCTCATCATCCAAAAAGATAAAGACATGAGGATATTGAAATGGATCATATACCCATTCAAGCGCATAGTTTCTTGGTATGTGCATCTATACAAAGGCCGTCGCTGGTATGTGAAGCTGGCATCGGGTGTTGTATCCTTCATCATTTTCACCCTTGTCTATTTTGGCGCGGTTGACATTAATTTTCTTGGCCTTTTTGGGCATACGCCAGGCTTTTACGAAATCAAGCACCCTCCCTCAAATGTTGCTTCCGAAGTATATAGTTCAGATGGCAAGCTGATAGGCAAGTTTTTCAACGAGAACCGCAGTCCAGTGAAATACGAGGATGTGGCACCCGTATTCTGGAATGCCCTCATCGATACGGAAGACGAACGTTTTTTCAATCACCGCGGCATAGATTTCCATGGTCTTTTGGGCGCGCTCAAGGATGCTGTTGTTCACCATGAAGCCCGAGGCGCATCAACAATCACCCAGCAGTTGGCAAAAAACATGTTCCGCATGAGGAGCCAAGCCTCTACAGGGATTCTCAGCGACATCCCCGCCTTCCGCATGTTGATAGTGAAGAGCAAGGAATGGATCATGGCAACCAAGATAGAAATGGTATATACGAAAGAAGAGATTCTCACGATGTATGCCAACACTGTTGACTTCGGCAGCAACTGTTTTGGCATAAAGACAGCCAGCAAGACCTACTTCAACACCACCCCATCAGAATTGACCACCGACCAATCTGCAGTATTGGTAGGCATTTTAAAAGCCACGACCATTTACAATCCCATATCCAATCCAGAGAACAGCCACAATCGCAGGAATGTGGTGATGTCGCTAATGGTGAAGAACAACCATCTGAGCAGGCAAGAATACGAGCAGTTAGCCGCCACCCCCACCCCACTCACAGTAACCTTCGACACAGGAGAAAAAGGTCAGAATGCATATTTCAAGCATGCTGTGGAAGACAATCTGAAAGACTGGTGCAAGAGAGAGGGAGTTGACCTATACACAGCAGGTCTGAAAATATACACCACTCTAAACACGAAGATACAGGAATATGCCGAAAAAGCCGTTCTGAGTCAGATGAAGGTGCTCCAGCAGCGTTTCGACTCCGACTGGGGAGGTCATGAGCCTTGGCGCGACGAAAAAGGCAATGTGATACCCAATTTCGTAGAAGAGAAGGCTGAGAGCCTGCCAGTATATAAATATTTGAAAGAGAAATACAAAGACAACGAAGACTCTATCAAACATTACCTGAACCTGCCGCACAAAGTAAGACTGTTCGACTATGCCCACGGCGGGTATGAGGCAGAAATGAGCACCTTGGACTCTCTTCGCACGATGATGCGCTTCCTCCATGCAGGCATGGTAGCTATGGAGCCACAAACAGGAGCAGTCTTGGCATGGGTGGGTGATGTGGATTACGACACATGGCAATACGACAAGGCAAATGCCATGCACCAGCCAGGTTCCACCTTCAAGTTGTTTGTCTATACCGAGGCAATGAACCAAGGTCTTGTGCCTTGTGACAAACGTCGCGACGAGCCTGTGACAGTGCCTGTATATGACTCTATCGAGCACACCGACAAGCCATGGATACCGAGCAATGCCAGCAAGACATTCTCAGGCGACTCCATTCAGCTGAAGCGTGCGTTTGCCAGCAGCATCAACTCTGTTGCCGTGCGTCTTGGTGTGGAAATGGGTCTGAAGAACGTGATAAAGACAGCACATGACATGGGCATCAAGAGCAAGCTCGACACCCATCCTTCCACGATACTGGGCTCTTCGGATGTCAACCTCCTCGAAATGGTAAATGCCTATTGCACGGTGGCAAACAACGGACTGCACCATGAACCAGTAATGGTGACACGCATACTCAACAGCGATGGCGACCTGATCTACGAGGGTCCAACCGACTGTCCGCGCGCCTTGCCCTACAAGACAGCCTTCCTGATGCAACAGATGCTGCTGAACGGGGTTCAAGAAGGCACGTCCCGTGGTTTGCGCCAATATTTGGGCTATTGGATGAAGACCGACGTGGGAGGCAAGACAGGCACATCCAACAATGCCGCCGACGGTTGGTTCATCGCCTTGACCCCACAACTTGTATGTGGTGCCTGGGTGGGAGGAGAATACCGCCAAATACATTTCCGCACACCCCACTACGGACAAGGTGCCTACACCGCCCTGCCCATCTGCGGTAAATTCCTGCTATCCGTGATGCTTGACAACGACTTCATCAAATACAGGAGCCGCTTCACCATCCCGCCCGGCGAAGACATCAACATAGATTCATACATCTGCACTCCAAAGACTCCAAGAAAACAACAAGCATCAACATCAACAGACACCGAAGAAGATGGTGAGTCGGGAAATCTTGACATAGAAGGGAACCCGATACCCAACGAAAACGATTCGCCACCCCGAGAGCCTGAAATATACGTACCGGAAAAAGGTCCTGAATTCATTTTCCAGTGACAAACATCCCATTGCATCCCAACAATGGACAAGCGCAGCACCATAGACACAAGCAACCCAGAATTTTCCAAAGCACTTCAGATTGTGCAATATACCAACCACAGTCTGTTTCTGACAGGGAAAGCAGGTACAGGAAAATCCACTTTCCTGCGCCATGTTTGTGCTACAACAAAAAAAAAACACGTGGTGCTCGCCCCCACAGGCATAGCCGCAATCAATGTAGGCGGCAACACTCTGCACAGCTTTTTCAAGATACCATTCCATCCTCTTCTACCAAATGACAGCCAATTCAACGAGCGCAACATACGCGAAACGTTGAAATACACTGGGGAGAAGCGAAAGATTATCCGCGACGTGGAACTCATCATCATAGATGAGATAAGCATGGTGCGTGCCGACATCATCGACTTCATAGACAAGGTACTGCGCATCTACACCCGCAGGCTCCATGTCCCGTTCGGTGGAAAACAGATGCTCCTGGTAGGCGACATCTTCCAACTTGAGCCTGTGGTGAAAGAAGACGAGCGGCAATTGCTCCGCCCCTACTATCCATCGTTGTTCTTTTTCGACGCAAGAGTGTTCAGGGAACTGCCGTTGGCAAGCATAGAACTCAACAAGGTCTATCGCCAAAACGACGCCTCGTTCATCAGCATACTCGACCACATACGGGTAAACGCACTTTCTTCAAGAGAACTTTCCCAACTAAACATGCAAGTGGGGAAGGAAAAGACTGATGATGGACTATCCATCACCTTATCCACACGCCGCGACACGGTAGATTACATCAACGAACAACACTTGGGCATGCTCCCTGGCGACATCGTGACCCTCAATGGTGAGATTACCGGTGACTTCCCAGCAAACAGCCTGCCCACCTCCATGCAACTTGACTTAAAAGTGGGAGCGCAAGTGATATTCGTAAAGAACGACATGGAGCGGCGATGGGTGAACGGCACATTGGGCATCGTCACAGGCATCGACACCGACGATGAAGGCGAAGAGATACTCACAGTGCAGACCGATGGAGGCGATGAATACGACGTGACGCGCGACATCTGGAGCAACATGCGCTACACATACAACGAAAAGGAAGAGAAGATAGAAGAAGAGGAGATAGGCCGTTTCGTGCAATTTCCCCTCCGTCTGGCATGGGCAATAACCATCCACAAGAGCCAAGGCCTCACGTTCAGCCACGTGAACATCGACCTCTCGGGAGGAGCCTTTGCAGGAGGTCAGACTTATGTTGCACTATCCCGCTGCCAGTCACTTGAAGGCATTTGCCTGAAAGAGCCCATACGCATGAGCGACATCTTCGTTAGGCCAGAAGTGGTGAAATTCTCACGCCACTACAACGACGAAAGAGCCATCAGGACCGCCTTGGAGACCTCCATGGCGGACAAGGAATACCACGATGCATTAGTAGCTCTCGATGCCAACGACGCTGATGGCTTTCTCGACAACTTCTTCAAGGCAATCCACCATAGGTACGACATCGAGAAGCCTCTCCCCAAGCGCTTCATCCGCATGAAACTCAACCAACTGCTCTCCCTTCGCAAGGAAAACGAAGAGTTGCGCAAAGAGAAGAACCGCCAAATGGCTTTTCTTCAGAAACTGGCAGCAGAATACACGTTGATGGGCAAAGAATGCGAGCACGAAGGTATGCCCGACGCCGCATTGTCCAACTACCGCAAGGCACTGGAGCTTTACCCCGAAGCAAGAGAGCCACAACGCAGAATAAAGAAACTGGAAAAAAACAACAAAAAATCATAAGACATCATGGAAATAAAAACAGCAGCTTTCACACTAAGCAGTCCCACAATAGAGAAATGTCCCAAGGACACGAAAAACGAATATGCCTTCATAGGCCGTTCGAATGTAGGCAAATCAAGTCTGATAAACATGCTCTGCAACCACAAGAGCCTTGCAAAGACATCTTCCACACCAGGCAAGACACTGCTCATAAACCATTTCATCATCAACAATGAATGGTATCTCGTTGACCTCCCAGGCTATGGCTTTGCCAAACGTTCGAAAAGCGTGCAACAGAAAATCAGCAACATGATATCCTCCTATATCCTGATGCGCAAGCAACTCACCAACGTTTTTGTCCTCATCGACATACGCCTTGCGCCCCAAGCCATCGACCTGGATTTCATCAACTGGCTTGGCACCAGTGGCATCCCCTTCTCCATCGTATTTACGAAAGCCGACAAGCTATCTCGAACAAAAGCCTCGGAAAGCGTGAGGAAATACATGGACAAACTCAGTGAGACATGGGAAGAGCTGCCACCATATTTCGTAACGAGCAGCGAGTCGAAAGCAGGCCGCGAAGAACTGTTGGACTATATCGACAACATCAACAAAAACCTTCAGCAGACAGCATCCAAACAATAAGCCCCATCCCTCATGAATGCCTACCTCGACGTACAAAACCTGACAAAGACATTCGGCGCCCTCACCCTCTTCGAGCACATATCCTTCTCCATCGCAGAAGGTCAGCATGTAGGATTGGTGGCAAAGAATGGAGTGGGAAAATCCACCCTTCTCTCCATACTTACAGGGCATGAAGGATACGACGAAGGAGAAATAACCTATCGTCGCGATCTCCGCATAGGTTATCTGGAACAAGCGCCGCATTTCAACCCCGACGAATCAGTGCTTGACGCTTGCTTCAACCACAAGGGCGACGCAGAGAAAGTGTTGAGAGCCAAACAAGTGCTCACACAGCTGAAGATATCCGACTTGAACCAGCCAATGAGCCAGTTGAGCGGTGGTCAGCAGAAGCGAGTGGCTCTTGCCAATGTGTTGCTCACCGAACCAGACCTTCTGATACTCGATGAGCCAACCAACCATCTCGACCTCGACATGATAGAATGGCTGGAGGGCTACCTCACTCGTGGCAACAAGACCCTTCTGATGGTGACACACGACCGTTTTTTCCTTGACAGGGTATGCGACATCATCCTTGAACTCGACGACCACACCATATACTCCTATCGCGGCAACTATGCCTACTACTTAGAGAAGCGACAACATCGCATAGATGTGGCGCGAGCAGAAATCCTTCGTGCCAACAACCTCTACCGTCGCGAACTCGAATGGATGCGCCGCATGCCACAGGCACGAGGGCACAAGGCGAAATATCGCGAGGATGCATTCTACGAATTGGAGCAACGTGCCAAGCGTCGCATCGAAGAGCGCCAGATGCGCCTGAAATCGAGCAACGTATATATAGGCAGCAAGATTTTCGAATGCCAATATGTATCTAAGTCATTCGACGACAAGGTGATGCTCAAGGATTTCTACTATAATTTCGCCCGTTTTGAGAAGATGGGCATAGTGGGCAACAACGGCACAGGCAAGTCAACATTCCTCAAGTTGCTGTTGGGTTTGGAACCAGTGGATTCAGGGCGCTTCGACATTGGCGAGACAGTTCGTTTCGGGTATTTTTCACAAGAAGGGCTTCAGTTCGACGAACAACAGAAAGTGATAGATGTAGTGAGAGACATTGCCGACTATATCGACTTGGGAGGAGGGCGTCATTTCTCAGCCTCCCAATTCCTGCAGCACTTTCAGTTCAGTCCCGAGCAACAATACAATTACGTCTATAAGCTAAGTGGTGGAGAGCGTCGCAAACTCTATCTCTGCACGGTATTGATGCGCAATCCCAATTTCCTTGTGCTCGACGAGCCAACCAACGACCTCGACATCTCCACACTTCAGATACTCGAAGAATACCTGTCCGATTTCCCTGGCTGTGTCATAGTTGTAAGCCACGACCGCTACTTCATGGACAAGGTGGTTGACCATCTTCTTGTATTCAAAGGAGATGGAGTGATAAAAGATTTTCCAGGCAACTACACCCAATATCGTGAATGGTGCGGCCTTCGTTCGAAGGAAGACCAGAAAGATGACGACAAGCAGGAGAAACGTCAAAAGCGCGAATACCGCAACGCCGACAAGCGCAAGATGACGTACAAGGAAAAGACCGAATTTGCCCGTTTGGAGACAGAAATAGCAGAGTTGGAAGAAGAGAAGCAGAAGATAGAGGCAGCTCTTTGCGGAGGCACGTCAGACGTGGAGCAGATTACGGAAATGAGCAAGCGTCTGCCCATCCTCAACGATGAACTTGACGAGAAGAGCATGCGCTGGCTCGAATTGAGCGAACTGGCTGAATGAAACAATCTGCTTGAACGTTTTCGGCAAATGAAATATGGGGGCGTGAACATTCACACCCACATATTTTATTGCCATATCATGCAATTACCAAATATGAGCGCGCTTTTTCTTAGGCACGAACATCTTGTTGCCTTTCTTCACCTTGAAAGCATCATACCAAGCGTCAATGTGAGGCAGTGCAGCATTCACACGCGCGAAATTGGGCGAATGAGGGTCAACAGTTATCAGCATCTCCTGGTATTCCGGTCTCTGGTTGCTTGCCCAGACACGTGCCCACGACAAGAAGAATCTTTGTTCCGGAGTGAACCCATCCAAAGTCCCGAGAGGTTTCTTCTCCATGGCGTTTTGGAACGCCCTGAAAGCGATGTTCAGTCCACCATTGTCACCGATATTCTCTCCAAGAGTGAGTTTGCCATTGATGAACTTTCCTGCCACCACTTCCACATGGCTGAAATAGTCTTCCAGCACCTTCGTGCGAGCTTCATAATTGCTCTTGTCCTGTTCAGTCCACCAATTATTCTGGTTTCCATTTTTGTCGAACTGCGACCCTTGGTCGTCGAAACCGTGGCTCATCTCGTGTCCTATAACACCTCCAATAGCACCATAATTGGCTGCGTCATCAGCATTGGGGTCGAAGAACGGCGGTTGTAATATTGCAGCTGGGAAGCATATCTCGTTGGTCGTTGGATTGTAATACGCATTCACCGTCTGTGGAGTCATCAGCCATTCACTCTTGTCGGTAGGTTGGTTTACTTTCTTTTTCAGTTCGTCAAGGAGCAAGAATTCAGAGATGTTCCCCAAGTTCTCATAGAGTGAAAGATTGTCATCCACATTAAGTCCCGAATAATCTTTCCATTTGTCGGGATAACCTATTTTCACAATGAAATTGTTCAGTTTGTCCTTAGCCTGCACCTTGGTATCGGCTCCCATCCAAGTAGATTCATCGATACGCTGTGCAAGGGCAGTCTGAAGATTTCCCACCAGTTCCATCATCCTGCTTTTGCTGCTCTCAGGGAAATGTTTCTCAACATACAATTTTCCGATAGCCTCTCCCAATACTCCGCTGACAAGCGACACAGCCCGTTTCCATCTTGGCTTGTCCTGCTGCACTCCACTAACCACGCTGCTGAGATTGAAAGCCTCGCGTCGGAAGTCATCACTCAACTGACTTGCAGCCCCGCTTATAACCTTTATCTCCGCATAAGCCTTCAAGTCATCGAGTGAAGTCTCGGCAAGAATCTTCTCCACCTCATGAATAGGCTCAGGCTGTCCAACATCGACATATTGGAAAGCGGGGAATCCTGTTGCAAGGAAGACATTGCCCCAGTCAATACCGGGGAAGTCGCATACGAGTTGGTTGTAGCTCATTTTGTGATAGTTGGCATCCACATCGCGCAATTGCACCCTGCTATAACTTGCCTTTGCTATGCGTGTCTCTATGTCCATCACGGCTTTCATCTTCGCTTGAGCCACATTCTCATCATCACCTACCTTCATGAATAGGTTTTGAATATACTTCTTGTAAGCCTCACGCACTTTCACGGTCTGTTCGTCATCATTCAGGTAATAGTCGCGGGTACCTAATCCCATGCCGCCTTGCGATATTCCCACAATGTTCACATCAGCATTACGTTGGTCTGCCCCCACGCCAATGCCATACATCATGGTATTCTCACCTTTGCGGTCGAGTTGTGCAGTTACGAGTTGATACTCCTTTCTGTCCTTTATCGCCTTGATTCTCTCAAGGGTAGGCTTTAGAGGAGTCCATCCCTCCTTGTTCAGTCTCACGCTATCCATCATGAGATTGTAAAGGCTGCCTATTTTTTGTCCGAGCGAACCTTTCTGTTGTGGCGAGGAGGCGTATTGCAGTATAAGTTCCTGAATATCCTTCTGGCTTTTTTCATACAAGTCGGTGAAAGCTCCATTGTCGGTATGCTCGTCATCGAGAGGGTGTGATTTTAGCCAGCCACCAGCGGCATATTGGTAGAAGTTGTCGCCAGGACGTACGGTCTTGTCAAGGTTGTTCGGGTCTATTCCTGAAGACAAGTTTTGGCCGTAGGCTGATGAAGCAACAGCTACGGCAGCAACAATAATCATTTTTCTCATCATAGTAAAATATTTTAGCAAATTTATCAAAATCAATATATGAACAAGTCGTGCTGAAGAACTTAGAATGGCATGCCCACAGCAAAATGGAAAGCGAAATCGCGTCCAAAATCAGGATGGATGAAAGGATAATGCCCTTTGGAATCCTCGTATGCGGGATTCACGGCTTTCATGCCCATGTCGAACCTAAGGATGAAATAGTCGAAATTGAGTCTCACGCCCAAACCGTATGCGACAGCCATTTGCTTGTAGAACTCATCCAACTTGAACTGTCCCCCAGGTTGAACCTCATATTCCCTCAAAGTCCAGATATTCCCGCTGTCGATGAAAAAAGCCCCGTTGAATTTCCAAAACAAGTGGGTTCGGTATTCCAGATTGAGGTCTATTCTCATGTCTCCCGTCTGGTTGATGAAGTCGATGGCGCCTTCGTGTCCTTTGAACTTCCCCGGTCCCAGTCCTCTGACGCTCCATCCTCTCACCGAGTTTGCACCACCAGAGAAATATCGCTTTTCGAAAGGCAGCACCCTGCTATTGCCGTAAGGATAAGCCATACCCAATCCAGCATGAAAGACGAGTGAATTGTTTTGGTCGAACCGGAACACCCGCGTGATGTCGAAATCCCCCTTGACATACTGCGCGAAAGCTATATTGAAAAGAGTATATTGTCCGTTTGAATTCTCTTTGAATTTCATAAGCGTTGACGCTAACCTAAGCAAGTTGCCACCCACTTCTGCATTTGCCTTAAACGCAGTAACTCCATTATTATATGTCAGTCCACCACCAATTCTCATTATGAACAGGTCTTCATAATTGTATCTAAGGATGGCATTCCTATTGCTTTCGCTGTCGAGGTATTCATGCTTGAAAGTAGATGAAATCCATGGCATGTAAATATAGTTGAGGTCTATGGCGTTCAAACTATAAGTCCATCTGTCGTAAGGCTTTGCCCATCTATACCTCCACGAAGCGGAAAGCACCCTCCGGTGAAACTCCGGTCTGTTCTGCATGTTGTAGCTGAAAGAAAGCTCTGATGTGGCGCTCACATCCCTTTTGAAATCATTTGAAAGGAAAGGAGCCACAAATCTTGGGAAAGATATTTTCGACTCCACGCCATATTCCATGTAGTCTTCGTTTTGATATCCCTCCAGACCAGTGATAGCCTCGAAGGCGCCACGAAGCTGTACGGAGAGCAATTCCGAACCATGGAAAAGGTTTCTGTTCTGATAGGTAACCGACACTGCAGCCCCCAAGTCACCAGCCGTGTTGGTTCCTTCAGGTTGGAAGATTATCGTACTTGGCTTGTTGACACCATATTGCACATAGCAATCAATCAAGTTGGAATCGGGAATTTCCACCAATCTCAAATTAGTGGACTTCACCGCATGCAGTCTGCTGAAATTGTTGTATGTTCGCTGGACATCCGATGCGGAATAAGGCATGCCCTCTACCATTGCAGTATTGTGCGTGAGCACCTTCTGTTTGATGAAGACCGTGGCAGAGTCAATGCAGTTATAACTGATGTTCCTGATTTTGTAACATGGATGATTGGTTTCCGGCAGTTCGGAATTCTCTCTATACTTCAACAAATGCATGGTGACATCCACCAACCTGCTCCCTCTCATGGTGTCAGCCTCGAATCTGATAAATTCCTTGTGAAACCTGTAGTACCCCCTATCCAAGAGCAGGGAGGTAATCCTTGACCGTTCCTGGTCGAGCCCATTGATGGTGAATGGCATGCCACTTCTGAGAACGAGAAGAGCAGAATCATTCTCAGCCAATATCTTCCCTATGCTGTCGTCTTGGATATCGTATTTCAAATATCTGATTCGGAATGACTTTCCTGGGAACAACTCATATATTGCCTTCAGTTTCTTGCCCTTGACCTTGACGGAATGCTCCACCTTTGCATTCATATATCCCATGTTTTGCATTGCCTTGAGCAAGTCCTGAGAGGTGACATTGGCTTGCAAGGTATCATACAACTCAGGCGGCTCTCCGATATTCTTGAGCATCCTGTTTATCCATTTGGTGGAGTCACGCCCAGCCAAGTCATATACTCCAAGGGGAATTTTGAAAAGCGAGAACCATTTTGAGTTTCCCTTCTGCCGGACATATTGTTGCAAGTTGTCTGCGTCGAAGTCCTTGTCGTTCGACTTCACTTTCACGCCTTGAAGCAGATATTTTCCATCTGGCACAAATTTGGTGGTAGAACAAGAAGAGATGAAAGCGACAACACATGTCATCACCATCATCACAACCAAGAATCGGCATTTTCCATGCCACCTGTCAGTCATTATGCTTCTCATTAATGTGCAAAGATATTAATAAAGGTGGACAAAAACAAGACATATTTGACAAATAGTTCCTTGGACTCAAAAAATATGCATGGCTATAGCAGCGCAAGCCTCGGCATCAGCCAGTGCATGATGATGGTTTCTCAGGTCGTATCCACAAGCAGCAGCCACAGTTTGCAGTTGATGGTTGGGCAGCTTTTTCCCGAAAAGCCTTCTTGAGGCAGACAGGGTATCAACGAAAAGATAGTCGGGATAATCCATCATATAGGTCTTGAAAGCCGCCTTGAGGCATGATTGGTCGAAGCGAGCATTATGAGCTACGAAAGGCACTGGTGGAACTTCATACAAATCATGAGGGAACAAGGCAGCCACCCTTTCCATCACCACTCTCCACACCTTTGGGAAAATGGGAGCGTTGTCAGTGTCGGCAGGTCCAAGTCCATGCACCCTCCTACAGAAATAGCTGTAGTAATCGGGCTCAGGATGAACAAGGCTGTAGAAAGAGTCTGCCATCTCTCCCTGTTTTACCATAACCACGCCCACCGAACAGATGCTTGATGGCTGTCCGTTTGCAGTTTCAAAGTCTATGGCGATGAAATCTTTCATGCGAAAAAAGAGGTGTCAACTATAGTCCGTTGTGTCATGCAAAGGTATTTATTTTTCACAACAAGCATCAAACTTCCATGCAAAAAGTTTGGTGCCTTTCATAAAAAATCCATAGAAAGTGTATATCCCCAAACAGATGATGGCATTAATAGTTCGAATATGTTTGGTTTTTCACTTCCTTATTTGTAATTTTGGCATCTCAAACGACAAAAAAAACTTTATTGTGACATACAAAAATGGGAAAAGCAAATGACAACCAAACACCCAGGAGCCCATTAAGCGAGATATACCTTGCTGGAGGTTGCTTCTGGGGCACGGAGCACTATTTCAAGCAGATAGAAGGAGTGGTGGAAACTGAAGTGGGGTATGCCAACGGCATTATAGACCACCCCACCTACGAACAAGTATGCACTGACAAGACACGATTTGCAGAGACAGTGCGCGTCGCATACGACCCCACAGTGGTGTCGCTGGAGTTCCTGCTCAATCTCTATTTCGACGCCATAGACCCCGTGAGCGTCAATCAACAAGGGCACGACAAAGGCACACAGTATCGCACCGGCATATATTATGTTGACAAGAAAGACCTGCCCACGATAGAAAAGGCATACGCTGAAGAACAAAAGAAATACAAAGAGCCCTTGGCAGTGGAAAAGCAGCCACTCGAGAATTTCTACCGTGCAGAAGAATACCACCAAGACTACCTTGACAAGAACCCTGACGGCTATTGCCACCTGCCACTATCACTGTTCGAGCATGCAAGGAAAGCCAAGGACAGCAAGAAACAAGGGTGAACCGAACAAAACAGAGCCAAACAATGACACAAGAGTCAAGAGACTTGCTCATAAAGTATGCGGCACAATATGAGACAGCCGACTTCTTGGAAGGCGACCCCTCATGGTTCATGCACCAGGTCACGGGCGTCGAGAACCAAGAAGCCATGGCATTCATATCATCGTGCCTCAGTTATGGCAATCGCCAGCAGTTCATGAAGAAAACCGACATGATGCTCTCTTGGAGCGGCGGCAAGATAGACCAGTGGGTGCGCTCAGGCGACTACGAGCAACATTTCCGCCCTGGCGACAAGCAATGCTTCTATCGCCTATACAACCACGACACGATGTACCACTTCCTCCACGCCTACCAACAGTTGCTACAAGAACATGGCACACTTGGCAACCTCCTGCGCCACCAAGCCCATGATGGCTTGTCTGCCGTGGGGTCCATCTGCCGCTATTTCAGCCAACATGGCATCAGTGTGGTGGTGCCCAAGGACACGCAATCGGCTTGCAAGCGCGTGTGCATGTTCCTTCGGTGGATGGTGCGCAGCGACTCCCCCGTCGATTTAGGTCTGTGGTCAGACTTCATCGACCGTCGCACACTCATCATCCCCATGGACACCCATGTCTTGCAGCAGTCGGTGAACCTCGGTCTTCTCAGCAGCAAGACCGCCACGATGAGCACGGCACGGCGACTGACAGAAGCCCTTGCCGAGATATTCCCTGACGACCCGTTGAAAGGCGACTTCGCCCTCTTCGGACATGGTGTGAACAACAAATAAAGTCTGAAATGAAAAAAGTCAGAATAACAGCCCTTCGCCAAACAGTCTATCCTGACCTCATGGCAGAATACGAAAATCCCATAGAACACACCTGCGATGTGATAGAGGGGCAGCAATGGATATCCGAGGAAGGGAAATGCCCTTCCGGGATGTGCCCCTCCGCCTGGCTCTCCATGCGTGAGTTTGTGGAATCTCTATCCAGAGGCGAGGGAAACTTCTACGATGGATGGATGAAGAATCCCATGAGCGCAATGATAAGCTGCAATGACGGTTTCCGCCCTTTCAGCTTTTATATCGAAGCCATCGACGAATGATGGTTTGCT
Organism: uncultured Prevotellaceae bacterium; assembly: GCA_900315745.1. GTDB lineage: Bacteria > Bacteroidota > Bacteroidia > Bacteroidales > Bacteroidaceae > Prevotella. Next base: position 9,299 of record ONAG01000044.1, on the reverse strand, counting down.
ATTCGCCAAGCGAAATGTTTTCTGAGCGGAAAGAGACCACCTTGTCCACCCCCTGCTCGGTGGAAGCATCAAGCAGTCGAATGGAGGCATTCCTCACATCGTCGAGCACCACGGGAGGGCGATAATCTGGCCTTTCGTATCTGAATGTGACATCGTTAACATACAAGCCATCCACATGGCGCGCATATAGTCCGTATGCCGGTGTCCATCCAGCGAACTTTGGTTCGGGATAGTTCGTGCCCTGCTCCCTGTAGTCCTTGTTCACGAGGTCACGATTCCCCCCGCCTTTGAAATACAGCCGTATGTTGCTTAGCCACACATTCCTTATTGGCGCCCCCTTCATGCCGGTGACGATGATGCTGCACAACGAGTCGCAGTCGTCGGCAATGACATTTGATATTTGGATGTCTCTCGCAGTTGAAGGTTGCGTCACCTCCTTCGGTCCCCTGTTTCTGCATCCCGTGGTTATGTAAATCGGATAATGATGCACATGCGACATGGTGATGTTCGACACCACCACGTTCTCCATCTTTCCCTGGTCCACCTCCTCGAAAGCCATCCCGCTGGAATACATGAAGGTGCAGTTGGTGAGCGAGATGTTCCTATATCCTCCATTCGACTCCGTTCCGAGTTTGAACCGTCCGCACACCCATCCCACGGGTTCTGGCACGTAAGTGCCATCGAGCAACGTACCGCATTTGAAGCCGGTGATGTTGCAGTTGGATATCGCGATATGCTCTGTTACAACCGGCTTTTTCAGAGCATACGACGACTTCAGCACGAGAGCATCGTCAGAAGGAGTGTTTATCTTGCAGTTGGTGATGGTCATGTACTTGCAGCAGTCTATGTCGAATCCGTCGCGGTTGGTGTCTATTGTTACGTTGTCAATGGTTGAGATGTCGCATCCCGTCATGATGATGGCGAAGTGTCCACCTCTATATATCGTTATGTCGCGTATTGTCACCTGCCGACAAAGTTTCAGGGCTATTGCCTTGTCGCCCGTACCTATGGAGCCACCCTGCACGTTTCCGGCATTCTCCGTGTCCTTTTTTGTCAGTCCCTCTCCGTCTATCATGCCATGCCCTGTGATGGAGATGTTGGATTGTCCTTCTGCCCAGATAAGCGAGTTGTGGAAATAAGTATGTCCTCCATCCTGGTATTCAGGGAATCCCTCGAACGACTCGCTCTCGTCATATACAGGACTGCCGTCGGCGTTCTTCACGCTCTTTGGGTTTGCCGCCAATAGTTTCGCCCCCGCTGCAAGGTGCAGGTCGATGTTCGACTTCAACCGTATGCTGCCACAGAGGTACGTGCCTGCTGGCAGAAGCACCTGTCCTCCCCCATCCCTTGCAGCCGCCTCAATGGCAGCATTGATGGCGGGCGTGTCAAGCCATGAGCCATCGCCTTTAGCCCCATAATCACGCACGTTATATACGCCACTTGCCGCAGCGAAAGCCCCGCTGCTCGTCATGCAGAGGAGGGTTGCAAGCAAAAAACTCTTCATCTTAAAAAACGCTTTCTTTGATTTGTCCGATATATGCATAACCTTTGCCCTTCGATAGTTTTGTAGTCTTTTAATGATGATAGTGGCACATTTGGCAGACCTGCCTAAAAATGGCAAAGTCCTGTTTCCACCGATGCAAAAATAAGGAAAAAAAACGAAACACCAATGAGAAAGCATCGCAGATGCCAGCCTTGACGCAATAATAGGGAAGAAAAAAGTCCAGTTTCAACAATTATCACTAAATTTGTGGGCTATTTGATACTTTTACGGTCCTTTTTAAAGTAAAAATGAATTCTTTGGAAAAAATAATGAAGAGCTTGCTCGGCTTTATCGTCGGGTGTGCCATTGGCATTGGAGCAGTAATTCTGATACTATGGCTGGCAGATGGTGGAAAACCTGTTGTGGAAAAAGCCTCAGAAGGAACTGACTATGGATTGCTGGCATTATGCATCTTATTGGCATTCATAAGCCTTGTCGTCTCAGTGATAATCCATTTGATAATGCACGAAGCCGGACATCTTGTCATGGGGTTGCTTACAGGCTATCGTTTCCTGTCGTTCAGGGTGTTCAAATACACTTTGGCGAAGACTGACGACGGACTGCAATGGAAGCGGTTTCACATTTCCGGCACAGGGGGGCAGTGCCTCATGGAACTACCCGAAGACCAAGATGTCAATACCGCTCCATGGTTCTGGTATAATGCTGGCGGGGTGTTAATGAACTTGCTGTTGGTCGTCATTTCCATCCTCATCATAAAATTCATGCCTTTAGGTATCGTTGCCTTTTCCTTCTTCATCATGCTTGCTTTCGTAGGTATTGTGATGGCACTGTTCAATGGCGTGCCAATGGTTGCGGGAGGTGTCGGCAACGACGGATATAACGTCTTGTCTCTTTGGAAGCATCCCGAACTGCGACGTTATTTTGTGCGCACGCTCCAAATGGCAGGGCAGCAGAGCCGAGCCAGACGATTGAAGGAGATGCCCGAGGAGTGGCTGGAAGACAAACCTGTGAACGAGGACAGCAAGATGTTGGAGATTGGCAATCGTATGAACTACATGTCTTTGCTCGAAGACCAAGGACACCTGGAGGATGCCTTGGACGTGGCAGAGGAAATCATGTCGCTTGGCAAGAAGTTGCCCCTGTTTTATCAAATGGAGATAGGTGGCGAACGGGTAATGCTGGAACTGCTGACATCCCGAAACAAGGAAAAGATAGAAGAGCAATGGACCAAGCAGTTGGAGCGATACACTATAATGAACAGCAAGTACTCACCCATCAAATGCGCCGTGCTTTATACATACGAACTGCTCTACAACCACGACGGAGAAAAAGCGGAGCCCTACCATCAATCTCTTCTGCTCCATCAACACGACTATACCATGCCGGGCGAGGCACGCACCGCCATCTGTCTGGTGGAGACGGCAAAGACAGTGGAAAGACAACAAACGGGTGGGAACAAAGAATAGTAACAATATCTGACATTAAAGGAATGACGCCTAACCAAATAATCAAAACATCAGTCATGAAAAAAGAGAACAAAAGTATTGTGGCACAACATCATGCGCCACACCTGTATAAAGCCCTCATGGTGACTTTGGCATTGACTGCAAACATCCATGCCATGCAAGCACAGACAGTATCGCAATTCACGACAACGGACAACACGCCGTGGGTGCAGTCAAAAGCCAAGTTGTCGGACAAGTCGCAAGGCACGGTTGTTGCATCTATTGACGGAACGGAGAGAGGAACCGTTTTCATGGCTTGGGGTACCACATTCAACGAACTCGACTGGGATGCGTTCAACCTGTTGTCACGCAACGACCAAGACGAGGTGATGCAAAACATTTTCTCTCCCAACGGCGACCTCAGGTTCACCCATGGCCGTGTATCGATGAATGCCAACGACTACGCCCGCAGTTGGTACAGCTGCGACGATGTGGTGGGCGACTTTGGCCTTCACTACTTCAACATAGAGCGCGACAAGCGCAACATCATCCCTTTGGCTCGCGCTGCACAGAAATACTGTCCACAACAGCCCGCCCACATGGATGAAGATCAACCATGACTATCCTGTCTCCCCCAACAAGTTCAACACGATGGACGAGCGACAAGGATATCTGCTCTATATGGACAAGGAGGTGCATTATGACGCCGACGAGATGAAACTGTTGGGCGACCGTGACGGTGTGTTTCCACGTCGCTTGGCAGCACAGGATTTCTTCATCCAAGACCCAAGATACCTGCAATGCTACGCCAACATGTTCTGCCGCTTCATCGAACTATATGCCGAACAAGGTCTGCCCATCACAAAGGTGATGTATCAGAACGAGGCATATTCATATACCCCATACCCTGGATGCGCATGGACTGCCGAGGGAACATTGCGCTTCAACAACGAATACCTCGCCCCAACATTGGCGAAACAGCATCCGGATGTGGAACTGTGGATTGGCACCTTCAACACCAATCGCCTTGACTATGTGGAGAAGATACTCGACGACCCAACCTTACAATCCAACGTGAAGGGTGTCGGCACCCAATGGGAATGTCGCGAAAACCTTCCCGAGATGCAAAAGCGCTACCCTCGCCTGCGGTTCATGGTCAGCGAGAGTGAATGTGGAAACGGTTCCATGGACTGGGCAGCTGGAGAGCATACGTTCTTTCTTCTGTCAGACAATTTAGGCAACGGATGCGACGAATACTACAACTGGAACTTCATCCTAAAGGACAATGGCATGTCCACATGGGGATGGACGCAGAACGCCCTCGTTCAGGTGGATGGCAAAACGCGCAAGATACGTTATACTCCAGAATATTATGCCTACAAGCATTTCAGCCATTTCATCGAACCAGGGGCAGAGATGATAGCATATTCTGGAAGGAATTATTCAAAGACTCCTGTCGTAGTATTCAGAAAAGGCGAGAAACTGATCGTCACCGCAGGCAACTTCACCGACAACGAGTCACAACTGTGCGTGAAAGCAAGAAACAAGTACCTTAACATGACCTTGCGCCCACACTCCTTCAACACTTATGTAGTGGGGAAATGACCGCTGACAAGGCAAAAGAAAGCCCTCGGTTGTGCAAAAACACGCCAATAGTTGGGCACTAATAAACCCAAGTTACTGACAATCAGCAACTTGGGTTATTTGAAAGTCGGGATTACTGCACTTATAGAACTTAACAAACCATTTTTTAAGATAGGCACTTAACCATTTGAAACACAAATGAACGCTTTCAATATCAACAATTTAGAAGTTGAAGTTGAACATTCAAATTGTTATTTCCGATGTTTTGTTTTACTCATTTACGTATAGAAAAGTGATGCAAATGTTGAGCAAGTCGATAAAATTTGCTCAACCGAAATCCAAAAGAATGATATATAAAAAACAAAAATGATTTGTTATGGCGACAGTAAGAGCGTTTATAAGGACATCATCCACCAAGAGGAAAAATGAGCCGTCTGCGGCTGTTCGTTTCAGATTGTGTGATGGAAGGGCAAGGCAGCTCTTCTACACATCTGAGATCATGGTAGACCCTGCGGCTTGGGATGCCAAGAGAGAGTGCTTGAAATCAAAGATGATGGATAGCATAGAGAGAATCAAGACATCAAGAATGATAGCCAACAGGAAGAACCTTATCCTGGAATTATATGATAGCATAGCCGACAGGAGTAACGTGACAAGTGAGAATCTTGAACTACTCATTGACAAGGCACTTCATCCTGATAATTATGAGGTTGAGTAGGTCATCGAGGAAAAACTGGATTATTTTGAAGCTTACATGAAGTTTCTGGACGTAAAGGATTACCAGCCTTCAGACAAGAAGAACTTTATGACCATGCTACGCTTATTGAAGCGGTTTGAACTATATATGAATGCAAAAACTCCAAATGAGTTCAAATTGGATTTTGAAAACTTTAATGTTGATGTTGTCAGAGAACTGGAATACTTTGTACGAAATGAATACCTGTTTATCAACAAGCCCATTTTCAAGCTCATTTATGAGGAACTGCCAGAAAAGCGCAGGCCCACACTCCGTGGAAGTAATACAGTGTTCAAAATCATGAAACGCTTCCGTACTTTCATCAAATGGACGATAAAAGAGCAGCTTCTTCAAAACGACCCTTTCTTAGGATATGAAATGAAGTCGCCGACATATGGGACACCATACTATATCACCATTGAGGAAAGGACAAGAATAGCAGAGACCGACCTTCATGCGGCTTGGGAAAAACTGCCAGACGATCAGCAGAATACAATAAATGAATCACTAATTCCCCAACTGGAATCACAACGGGATATTTTTGTATTTCACTGTATGATAGGCTGTCGTGTGGGAGACTTGGTGCAATTTACGCCAGCCAACATCATCAACGGCCACATAAGTTATATTGCAAGAAAAACAAGGAAGGAACGTGTGGATTCAATAGAGGTTCCACTTAATCAGGCAGCTATGAACATCCTCGTAAAATACTGGGATGGCCACCGCACAACAGGCAAGCTCCTTCCTTTTATATCACCCCAGAAATACAATGATTGCATCAAGATGATATTCTTGCTATGTGGCATAACCAGGAAAGTCACGATATGGAATTCCACGACTGGCAGGGAAGAGCAACATCCCCTTAATGAGTTAGCCAGCAGTCACTTGGCTCGAAGAACCTTCATTGGCAATCTATATAAGAAAGAGCAGGACCCTAACATGATTGGCAAATTGTCAGGACACGTCGAGGGTTCACGAGCTTTCGCTCGCTATCGCACCATCGACGATGATTTGAAGAAATCTCTGGTCAACATGTTGGAATAACAATATGACGTATTCGGCTGATAACACGTGCCAAACAGATTTTCACTTTTTGAAACTTTACATTATATTTGTATATAGAAATAAACCAAACAATCAGCAATATGGATATAAGTAAGATAACCGTTCAGGATGTTTTGAACAGTGGAATGTCAACGTTGTTGGTCATCAAGGCCGAAGATTTAAAGCAGACTATCTACGATGCCGTCAACGAGGCGAAACGGGCTTTGGAAGAAGACATCGCACTGAAGAATAGTGATATGCTTTTAACCACAAACCAAGTCCTTGAAAGACTAAAAGTTAGCAGAACAACTCTGTGGGTCTGGGTGAAGAAGAAATACATTGTTCCAATAGAAATTGGCGGTAGACAAAGATACAAGCTGTCTGACATCAACGCGATACTTGAAAGCGGTGACAAACTTTTCAAGTAAAAAGAAATTTCTTCCTTCCTACATTTTAAGTCATCTTTTAGGCTCATGGATTTCATGTCCATGGGCCTTTTTAAGTCTAAAAATCCCAAGTTGAGGTTAAGGCCATGAAGTGTTCAAAACGGGACACGATGTGTTCAAAACAGGACAAACGGTGTTCAAAACTCTTATTTAAACAAATTTAACTATTGGAGAAATGGACGTTCGTTAACAGTTTTTAAGGATTTCAAATTTGTAAACAAAAAAGAAGAAATATCGAATATTATGGGCACTCTTACTAACAATTAAACTATCTCGACATTGCCGGTCAGATTGCCTCTCTCGTCCTTCTCTACCTTGATTTTAGCGTATGTATCATTCAGAATATCGATGATGCCGAGAGCCATGGAGCATATCGAAAGGTTGATGAACAGCCATCGGACCTTCCCCTTTTCATTGACTATACCTATCCTGATTTGGGGTCTGTCTTGCATGTCAAACACATTTTTCGAGCCTAAAATGACATGAAGAAATTTCTTGACATTTGACTTGTCATTATCGCACTCTTCTGCGACTAAGCATGCAAGGAGAAATTTAGGGTCGGTGACCTTGATGTTTTGCTCACCATTCTGGATGGCTTCCAGCAATGGCTTTTTTGATTTGACTTCTATCATGGTCTTACTTTTATGATTCAATGCGTGATACTGCAAATATACAAAGATTATGCCATATAATATTAGGAAAAAGATTAATTTTGCATGGAATAATGTGATATAAAACGGTTTAATTAATGAATACGGGAACTGATAGCGGATATATGTCAGCAAGGGTCGGTATGATATTCCAATCGAAATTGGAATCCTTGAAGCACGAATCCAGCTGGACCGAGATGATTAAAATGCTCAAAAGGTATGCAATCAGATATCCTAATGAATACTATATATGGCAACAGTTGGCAGCAACTCATTATGTTGAGGGCATTGCCAAATTCCGATTGGCATATCAATATGCTGAGCGTGCAATGACACTGGAGCCAGATGATGACCTCAACATATACACTTATGCGTGTGCGCTCTACTATGTTGGCCAGCTTGAGAAGTCATTTGAATACTTCTCGAAGGTCATCAACAAGGACATCCAGGAAATTGCATACGGCGAGCATGGAGAGGGGCTTCGGTATGCCAAACAACTGATAAACGATTCTGTATACATGGCTGGAGTCGTTTGTCAAAGACTGCATAGATGTAATGAGGCAAAAGACTATTTCATGCGGTATCTTGAAAACAAAAAGCCCTTTCAATATAGCGACTTCACAAAAAAACAAGCGATGAATCACTTATCAGAATTGACAAAAGAGTAACTTTTAATTTGTCGAACCGGATGGAGAAAATCAGATGCACCATTGACCACATCACCTACCAGAACCAGGAGAACGGTTATTCCGTCCTTCAGGCATCCGTCAAGGGTTTTCGCGATAAGCAGACCCTTGTAGGGACGTTCCATGAGGTGACTGTAGGAGCCTGTCTCGTTGTTGAGGGCGAGTGGAAGGTGGACAAACGGTACGGAAGACAGTTCGCCGCCCAGTCATGGGAGGAGGAACTGCCGGCCACCATCGTCGGCATCGAAAAATATCTTGGCAGCGGCCTGGTCAAGGGTATCGGCCCGAAGTTTGCCAAGCTCATCGTCTCACATTTTGGTTTGGCCACATTCGACGTGATAGAGAACGAAATCGACCGGCTGCTTGAAGTCCCGGGTATAGGGAAGACTCGTGTCGCCTTGATCCGCACCAGTTGGGAGAAGCAGAAGGACGTGAAGGACATTATGGTGTTCCTCCAAGGTCATGGTGTCAGTTCCACTTTCGCTGCCAAAATCTATAAAAAATACGGCAAGGAGAGCATTGAAAAAGTCAGTGACAATCCCTATTGTCTGGCCGATGACATCTGGGGCATCGGTTTCAAGACAGCCGACTCCATCGCAAAGAACCTGGGCTACACCAACAACGACCCGCGCCGATGCCGGAGCGGAATCCTCTACACCCTTGGCAAACTCTCTGAGGACGGTCACGTCTATGCAGAGAGGGAACAGCTGCTGAAGACGGCCAAGGAATTGTTGCAGGCCGATGAGGAACCCATCACCGCCACGCTCGACCAGATGATAGAGAAAGAGGACCTGGTCATCGACGAGGACGCCATCTTCCTGCCACCCTTCTACTATGCGGAGTGCGGTGTCGCCAATAAACTCAAACGGTTGATTGACACTTCCTCAAAAGACCTCTTTGAGGAAGACGTGAACATCGAGAAGATTGTCCGACGAACGGGCATCCATTACGATGACGTGCAGGTGGCCGCCATCAAGCAAGCCGTACAGTCCAAGGTCATGGTACTGACTGGAGGACCTGGCACGGGCAAGACCACCACGACCATTGGCATCATCGCCGCCTTGCAGTCCATGGGGCTGCGCATCCTCCTTGCCGCCCCCACGGGAAGAGCCGCCAAGCGAATGAGTGAGGCCACTGGCAAGGAGGCGAAGACCATCCACCGTCTCCTTGAATACAACCCTGCCGAGGGCTATGGCCGCAATGA
>ONAG01000097.1 GCA_900315745.1 uncultured Prevotellaceae bacterium | reverse complement strand
ACCACGTCGTTCATGTCGTAGATGTATTTCATCTGGTCGTCGGTCACGATTTCCACCATCTGGTTCCATGCAGTGAGGTCGCCTTCACTTGCTTCCAAGTGGTTGCCTCCCATTTCCTCTATCTTTATTACGTCGATGTCGCTTTTCTTGCCTCCCAAACGGGATTTTCCAAATTGGTCATCCACACGTTCCGCGATGTTGTAGATACCCCAGTACATGCCATTGAGAAACAGGTTTACGTAAAGGGCGTTGACATTGGTGTTGCCCATCTTCTTCTGCATGAGGCGTGCCCACACGTCGCGGGTGTATTGTGCCTTGGTGCGGTTGTCGTCTGCCCAGTGCTGCCAGGAATTGCCAAAGTGACAGCGCAACACCAACTGGTCGAACTTGTCGGGCTCGTTTTCACCGAAGATAGGGTAGTTGAGGGTGCTGGGGCCATATTCTTGCTTGAACACGAGGCGAAAGGAGTGCTTGGGATTCTTTTCTGCCAGACGGCCATGTCCTCCGTGAAGACGCACCCCGCAACCTACGTTGAGGTCGTGGTTTTGTGGTCCGCCGAAGAGTTCTATATTGGCAGCACGGGTCCACTTGTATCCAGTGTTGTCACCCACGGGCGGTCCGGTGTATATGTATATGCCACCACGTTCGGGGTCGTTCTCGTGACTGAAGAAATTGTCCTTGTCTGACACTATGGAGAGGATGGGCAGAGATTCAATGCCCTCAGAAATTTTGTTTTTGATGTAGGGTACTGCCGTCATCTCCTCATCCATTCCGTAGTCACCCTTTGCTGTGCCGCTTATTTGAGTATAGGCTCCCCATTCTCTTGGATAGCCTTCGGGCCAGTCTGGCTGTTTTATCACAGAACTGATGAAAATATAGCTCGCTGTAGATATGGGTGAACTCAAGGTGTCGCCTTTCACCTCCGCAGCACGCAAGATGGTTGTATTGTTTATTGTCAGCGGTCTCGAATATCTTGTACTGTTTGGTGTAGGCTCGCTGCCGTCGGTGGTGTAGGTGATGATTGCGTCGGCGTCATCACTTGTTATTGCTACAGTGAGGTTTCTGCTTTTGTATATGCCATGTGGCTGCGAAAATTTGGGTTGTGCCAATGCGGATGAAACATAAGCACCAACACAAAAGGCGAAAAATAGTATGATGGACCGGCGGTTCATTGCTCTTTAGTTTATAATGAGTGCAAAATTACTGCTTTTCAGATAGAAAAGGAAAAGAGTCATCGTTTTTCTTCTTTTTTTGCCGCAACTTGTTCTACTTCAATATCGATATTGTAATCTTTATAGTCTGAATATTGGTGAAATATGGTGGCAAAACCACCTTAAATTTTGCTCCTGGCACAAAATTTACACCTTTTCTAACGAATAATACCCTTACCATTTTTCGTTTTATTCTTTACTTTGCAAACAGATAACAAGGTGTTCATAAATACTCGACCATGATACACCTGCTTTATGATAGATTTTATTTTGAATTCCTACTTGAAAACTTTTATTATTAACCAAATTCTTAATGCAGTATGAAAAGATTATCTACTCTTTTTACAACGCTGATGCTCCTTGTATGTGGAGCTATGGTAGTTCAAGCACAGTCGAAGATTCCTGGTGAGTTGGACCTTTCGACCACAGTCGTAGATGCCGGTAGTGGCACGCTACATGACCCAGCAGGATGGGATGGTTCGAAAATCGACTGGATGACCAAGGGCAATACTGCCACCATCCAATTCGAAAACACCCAGGCCAACACCAAGTACAACATCATCAGCTACGGTGGTACAAACCAGTCGCAGGTGGTAATCAATTTCCAAATCACTGCTGCTGACGGCAGCGTGTTCTACGATGCCACAACAGAGCCATATACCGTTGGCGGTTTCGGTGACAAGAAGCCTAACAAGAGCCTTCCCACCACCAATCCTATGCCGGCAGGCAACTACACCTTAGTGATGACCTACGACAACTTGGAGGAAGGCCAGTCGCTTACTGTCAACATCAGCAAGATAGAATTCTTGGATTCAGAAGCTCAGGAAGAAGACCCAAATGAAAACAAACTTGGGCTGACCATCCCTGGTGTCCTTGATGGCAGCAAGGCAACCTTTGAGAAGAACTGCTCATGGGGAAGCTCACCAAGCTGCGATGAAAGCAACTGCTTCAACTGGGTGGGCGATGGTGATGTCATTTCGTTCCCTATCACCAATACCAAGACTTCGGCTTATGCCATCTCTTTCGATACAGCCACACCATGTGAGCCTGTCACCATCGACTTCTTGATTACCGATGCCAATGGAACTACAGTCTATGGTCAGACTGCCAATGTGGTTTGTACTGGTGTTGACGGAGGAGACTGGGCTTTCAAGCCAGAGGGACACAACACTTCTCTGCCCAACACAGACGTGCTCCCAGCAGGTAATTATACCTTGAAATTGACCTTCCACCAAGGCACTAATTATGAAAACTTCACTACCAATGTGAAGGACATCACCTTCACCGAGGCTGGTGGCAGTGGCGACTCCTTCGACATCGACCTCTCTACTGTTGACACTTCGGAATCTCAGGGAAACAAGACTTTGCACTACATGGGTGAGGGCGACGAAAACTGCCCACGTCTCGACTATCCCTCTGCTGGTGACGTTGCCAAGTTCAAAATCAACATTTCCAAAGAGGCTGCTTATAAGATGAGCATCAATTATGCTACCCCAATGGACGGCATGTTCATGACATGGATTATTACAAATGCTTCTGGCAACGAGGTCTATAACCAGATGTTCAACCTCGACCCAACTGGTGCTCCTGGCGATTTCTGGACCATCTACAAGGATTTCGACAACATTCCTCAGACACCTGTGCTTCCTGCTGGCGAATACACTCTGACAATGAAATACAACATCGACCAGAATGGAAACATCGTTCCTGGAAGCTATAATGGTGATGTGAATGCCAATTTCCATGTCAACATCAAGCGTATTACCTTCACAGCTGTCGCAAATGACACTCCTGTTGATGCTACCGTCTTCTCATGGGAAGGTTCTGCAACGGGCGCCATTGTTAAGGGTGGCAAGGCTACATTCGAAGGTGGCGACGAAGGCGAGAACCGCGTGAATTATGCAAATACTTCAGCTGCCGGCACAACATACTACACATTGAGCTTGAATGGCAACAAAGCCAATATCAATGACGAAGGGTATGAGAAGAACAAGACTCCACGTATTGTCATCTCTCTCGACAATGCTCTGGAAGCCAACGACGAAATTGCTGTCACCGCATACACCAACAAGGGTGATGACACCAAGATTTCCACTCCTTACTTCTTGTTCAGCAATGGTACAGAACTCTTTGACGACAGCAAGACCTACATAGACCTTGGCTATGACACCAATACTGAGCCATCGACACAAACATACGTTGTGCCGGAAGCTGCTGCAGGTTGCACATCGTTCAAACTGACACGTTCCATGACGGGCACCAACCTCTTCATTACAAAACTCGTAATCACACGTGGTGGTGAGTCAAGCATCCGCGATATGGAAGTGACAACTGTCAGGAAGTATGGCAATGCCATCTACAACTTGGCTGGTCAGAAAGTGGATGACAGCTACAAGGGTATTGTGATAAAGAACGGACGCAAGTACATTCAAAAGTAATAGCATGAATGGTTATTGCATGAAAGGCATAGGGCTGCTTGTGGCTGCTCTATGCTTCACTAATTATTCAATGGGGCAGGAGACAGCTGCACATTGGTCGTTCAATTATGATTATACTGTGAAAGAGGGTGTCGGAACACCCAACGCCACGGTTGTGACAGGCAATGGCGGCGTCAACTTGCACAATATTAAATTGAAGGCAAATGAGACATTCATCCCCTCCGATGAAGCCACGCTGACAGCTTATAGGCCGACTCTTGCCGTGGAGGCGAATCAGGTTCCAGCACAAGACAACAAAGGCGCTTACTTGGAGGTTCAAGCCATCAACTGCGATGGTGCTGCCCTACACATGACAAGTCCTGTGCCCACACCATTGGAGCCAAACACAAGCTTCACTTATGGTGACAATTCAGTAGCATTCCCCGACGGAAAGGCTTATGGATACCAGAACCCTTACAACTATTTTGAGATAGAGGTAGGTACAAAGAATTACAAACAAAACATGGAACTGGAGCTGAATGCCGCCGGCCATAACAGTTCGCTGCAATTCTATGCCATAGCCTATTCCACAGACAAAGCCACATGGACTATTGTCGGTGATGAGTACCTTACAGGTGCAAGCTACAATCGGTGGGTAAATCAGAAGGTAATCCTGCCCATTGGCAAGCAGGAAAAAGCATACGTGCGCATTTTCCCCGCAAAGAACTGGAAGGGTGCCGGAAACAATGTCAATGGTGACAACCAGTTCGATCTGGATGATGTGTGGCTTCGAGGTGAGTTTGACGCCACATTGGCACGTATCAACGGCATCACCATCGACGGGTATGACGTGACTGCCACGGATTATGGTTTTGAGTGCCGTCTTCCAAAGACATATACGGATAAGAATACAACTTTCAAAGTGGTGTCTGAGAATGCCAAAATCAGTGTTTATGCTGAGGAAGAGACAAGCGAGGATGAGGTGGAGGTGACAGACAATGGAGATGGCAGCTATACCTTAGAAACTCCTCGCCCCAACAACACGACAAACATCACGCTGACGGTTGATGCGGAAGGTGATGCGGTGGTGATGAACAAGAAATATCTCTTCAAGTTGTTCCATGCTGGGGAACTGCAACTGCGCTCGCTCTTTGTTGACGGCGTGCCTGTGGATGCTGCTGTTCGCAACACCATTAATACGGGGGATGAATTCATCGCTACATTGGCAGGCAACACATACACCGCCGTGCCTGTGGTGACTGCCACTGCCAACGATGGGACACAACCAGAGGTGACTTCTGTTCTTGAAGGAAACACTGCAACCTACTCCATAAAAGGGGCAGACCGCACTTTCACACTAAAAGTGGAAGGGGTATATGTTTATGAGCTTGGTGAGAAAGATGAGGAATACCGCATCACCTATAGCGCCGATGGAAAGGCTGCATACGAACCGCAAGGGAGTTGGACCGATGGTTGGACTGACGGTCTATACACCCTGCGCACTACCAGTTTGGATGGATGGGGTGGACAGCAGTTCAAATTCAATGCTGCCGACAATGTCCTTGAGGTGCCGGGCGGCGTAGTGGTTAAGACCTTCACATTGGAGAAATTCGGAGCCAACTACGGTGACGGTGAGGGACTGACAAGCATGACTTCGGAGGGAGCAACATTCCGTATTCCCACAAATCATGGTTATACGCGTGGCGGTAGGGATGACCTGACTGTTGTGGTGGAGAACCATCAGCCTGGTGCACCCATTGCTTTCACCATCACAGGGGGCAACCAACCTTATGCTCAATTATTGTTAGTAATCGAGAAGACCAATCCCAACACCACCCCAAAGGTGATGAAGATTGCTGCAAATGCAGTGCGCAACCATGCCATGCTCAGTGTCACTTTCGACCGTGAGATGGCTCCTTGCAATGTAGTATTCGAGGGTGAGGAGGTTCATGCCGATACTGGTACAACACTACTCTTTGGCGTTACCGGACTGGAATATGCAAGGGATTATACGTTCACCATTCCTGCCGGACAAGCAGAGGACTTGTTTGGAAACAAGACCACTGAGGATATCGTGGTGAATTTCCAAACCACCGAACTGTTGCCTGTGGAGAAGAAGCCTTTCGACTTCGTAGTGGGAAATGCTGCTGAATTCACTGCTGCCATCAAAGCGATAGGTACGAGTACTGTAAAGGACTTGGAACGCATCACCATATTCATGAAAAATGGCGACTACGACTTTGGCGAGAACAACGAACAGCGTATCAACCGAGGATATGTGTCGATAATAGGACAGAGTCGTGATGGCGTGCTCATCCATGGCTCTCGCACAGGCATTTCAAACCCAATCCTCAACATACGCGACCGTGAGGGATTCTATCTGCAAGACCTCACTGCACGCAACGACCTTGACTTCCGTGCTGCAGCTCGCAAGGGTGTGGGTGTGGCAATATACGGTGGCAACAAGTCGGTGTTCAAGAATGTATGCATGCAGTCGCAGCAGGATACTCAGGTTACTGGCGAGCGCTCATACTTCGATCATTGCCGCATACAAGGCACAGTGGACTACATCTGTGGTGGAGGCGACCACTTCTATGACCAGTGCGACCTCATCATGGAGGGACCGGGAAGTGTGATTTCCGCTCCTGCCACAACCAGCACCACAAAGTGGGGATATGTATTCAGCCATTGTACCATCGACCGTGCCGAGGCTGGAGCCGGTGCCACGATGAAGGAGAAAGGGGACTACAACCTAAGTCGTCCATGGCAGAACTTCCCCGCCACCTACTATCTGTTCACCAAGATGATCATACAGCCCAGCGATAATGGCTACACCTCAATGGGCAATCTGCCTACACGATTCTACGAGTATGGTTCGGTGGACAAGGATGGCAACGAGATAGACCTCAGCGTGCGTGGCAATTCACCCACATCGACAAATACTTATGTTCCTGTGCTCACTGCTGAAGAGGCAAAAAAGTTCACCATAATGAATGTTCTTGGTGGCGCTGATGGTTGGTTGCCTACCGACTATACCGTGTTGACCAATGCTCCAAAGGCAACCGTCAATGGTGCTGTAATCTCTTGGGAGAACGATCCTCAGGTGCGCTGCACGGTAATCTTCAAGGATGGTCAGTATATTGGCAACACGGCTGACAATTCTTACACCGTGAGCGAGGCTGGCACTTATACGCTACGCACTGCCAATGAGATGGGCGGATTGAGCACGGAAGAAGCAACAGTAGAGGTAACATCTACTGGAATAGACGATGTCAGTGCTACTCCTGTCAAGAGGGATGCCCGCTACAACTTGGCTGGACAGCGTGTGGGAAATGGATATAAGGGCATTGTTGTGGTGGATGGCAAGAAGGTGTGTGTGAAATGACACAGATGGTTCTTGTCAATAACTGCTCAATGTAAATCCTTATTTGTTGTTGCGGTATTCGCTGGGGGACACTCCCATGAATTTCTTGAATACCTTGCTGAAATATTTCGGGTCGGAGAAGCCTGTGCCATAACAGGCCTCCGACACCGTCAAACCTTCATTACGCATCATCTGGGCTGCACGCTCAATGTGGTATTTCCGATAGAAGTCCACAGGGGTGAGCCCGGTGATGCTGCGTATTTTATTGTAAAACAGCGTGCGACTCATACATAGATGTTCTGCCATCTCCTGTATGGGGATTGATTCCGACAAATGGTCTTCCATGAATGTTCGCAGGCGGTCCATCAGTTGGCGGTCCATCTCCATGAGGCGTTGCTCCACTCCATTGTTGTCGGGAGGCAGTTCCAAGCCTGTGTCCTGGGTGAACGCCTGAACGAAGTGCTGTTGTTGCTGTTGTTGTTTTTGCAGAATGGCAGCCAATCGTACACGCAGGTATTCTGTGCTGAAAGGCTTCACAATGTAGTCGTCCACACCCTGGGCGGCTCCACGAATACGGTCGTCCATAGTGCTGTTGGCGGTCAGCAATACGATGGGGATGTGGCTGGTCTCTGTTTGCCTCTTCAACGCCTCCACCATCTGCCAGCCATCCATGAGGGGCATGTTGATGTCGCTTATGATTAGGTCGGGCGAATGGGTTGTTGCTTTTTCCAATCCATCACGTCCGTCAACAGCTTGTATCACCTGATAGTCTTTTCCAAGGATGCCACTTACAAATTGCAACATCTCCGCATCGTCCTCCACTATCATGATCTTGACTTGTTGCTTGTCTTCTGACATGTCGATTTGGACTTGGTCTGTTGCTGAAGTATCTTCATCAAGTTCTTTAGTGGCTTGGGGACGGTCAGTGGCTGTCATTATTTGGGCGTTCTCGTCATTTAGGAAATGTTCGTTTCCTTTTAGGAAGACAATCTTAAAATGACTTCCCTCATTCTCCTTGCTTTCCACGCTTAGTTTGGCATGATGCAGATGCACCAACTCTTTTACCAGCGAAAGACCGATGCCGGTGGAAACCTGCATGTGGTTGTCGCTGAGGATTGTTTCAAAACGTGTGAACAGACGGGTGATGGCTTGTTGTGGAATGCCCTTGCCAGTGTCGCTTACTGTCGCACTGATGGTTTGTCTGTCATTTTCCAACTCTATCCAGATGCGTTGTCCGCGGTTGGTGTATTTGAAAGCATTGGAGAGGAGGTTGAAGAATATTTTTTCCACCTTGTCGCGGTCGCCCCAGATGTTGGCAGCCTCAGTGGTTTTGTCGATTAGGGTGAAGTTGACATCATGATCTTTTGCCAAATAGCGGAAGTCGGACATCACGGTTTCGAGTTCATTCTTCAGGTCCATGCGCTCAATTAGGAGGTGCATCTTGCTGTTTTGTATTTTCCGCAGGTCGAGAATTTGGTTCACTAATGTCAGCATGCGTTGGGCGTTGCTGTGAACAAGGTTGAGCAAACTGCGGTTCTGCTGGCTAAGCGTCTCATCGTGCAGCATTTCTGTGACAGGTCCTTCGATGAGTGTCAGTGGCGTTCGCAAGTCATGGCTGATATTGGTAAAGTAGCGTAGTTTGATGTCAGACATTCGCTTCTCGAAGCTGGCATTCAGACGAAGGCGGTAGATGTACATGGCAACTGCCAAGAGCAACGCTGCTAATAGAAGTCCAAAGACTACATACAGCAACCATGCCCATTTGGTTTCCCAAAAAGTGGGTTGTACAATGATTGTCACATGACGTATGTTGTCGCTCCAAAAACGGTTGTTGTCTGTGGCTTTTACCAACAAATGGTGTGTGCCGGCTCCAAGATTGAAGAAGCTAAGAGTGCGATGGTGGCCTGTCATCACCCAGTTGGTATCTCGCTTTTCCATCAGGTAGGCATATTCCACGTTCTCCGTACCTGCCATCTCCAAAGCCGCAAATTCGATGGTGAAGTCGCGCTGGTCTTTTGTTAGTACAATGGTGTCGGCATCAAGTGGATATGGGATGTTCTTGCCGTTGGCAGCCAAAGAGGTGATCTGTATGTGTGGCGACGATGGGGTGGGGATGAGTTGGCTCAACTGCATGCGAGCCAGTCCGCGTGTGGTTGCTAACCATGCCGAACCATCTTTGTTCAGAATAGGTTGCGTTCCCATGAGTATTCCCAACTGTGGGTCGTCGGCAACGAAATCGGTGGATGTCATCATGTCGTTGCCTAATTTGGAAAGGAACTGTTCGAAGATTATCCAGATGTTACCGTTGTTGTCGGCAAAGCTCCACAGGGTCTTGTCGGATGGGGCACCTGTTTCTGTATTCCATGTTTCGAACTCCAAGTTGTCTTGAAGAAGGTTTTTTGATGTCACATGACATAGACCTCCATGCGAGGTGCAGACAAAGAGACCTTTCTTTTCGAAATATGCCACAGATATGATGCTGTTGCTGGCAAGGCTCTTGGGATTGTCTTTTTGACGGATGGAATGGAAAAAACGGATTGTTTCTGGCTTTGTGGTTTGACTTTGGAAAGTATATAACCCATGGGATGTGCCAAGGATGATTGTAGGTCCTGCTTTCACAATCGGTCTGACGCCGAACAACTCTTCATGGGGAGGAAAGTTGTGGCAACGGTTGTTGCGGTTCAGAAACACAGTCTTGCCATTCTCTTGTTTCATAAGGTTGAGCCCTCCTCTGAGTGTCCCCACCCATACTGCATCGCTGTCGCAGAGCACTGAGAACACCTCATTGTCGCTGATGCTGTAGCTGTCTTCTGGGTTGTGGGTGTGGTGTGTCACACGGTAAGCAGAGCCTTCTGGAGAAAGTACATACACTCCTTCCAAGCGTGAGGCAATATATATGTTGCCATGGCTGTCGTCATCTATGTCGAAGGCAACAGTCATTTTGGCTTTCGTGTCGCTAATGTGGCCGTTTTGCATCAGGTAACCTATCTTCTTCCCTTGGGAGTCGCGCAGCAATATGCTGCCGTCGTCGTTGGCTTGCCAGATGCGTCCTTGTAGGTCTTTATGTAAAGTACGAATGCTTTCGCCCTCGTCAGACATTTCATATTGTCGGCGCTTTACAATAATGCGTTTCAATCGGTCATCACTTAATAGCGCCCACACCACACCCGATGGACTGATGGTCGCCATCTTTACACCCTCCACCAAAGGCTGCCATTGCCGTGATGTGGTGTCGTAATAAACAAGGCGGTCTTTATCCACCTTTAGCTGATAGCCGTCCCTGTTGAACACACGACTGAAGTGGAGACGGTGACGACCAGCCTCTATGCCTTTGGCGGATTTGACTTTCTTAAACTTGTTTGTCTTTATGTTGTAGAGATAGAATGTGGCGTAGGAACGGCATATCAAGTTGCCGTGTTTCTCTTCTTGCACGTCGTCTATGCGTGAGTTGTCGAGGTCGTTGCCGTCACCAGGACGTACTTTGTAAGAAACGAACTGATACCCGTCAAAGCGATATAAGCCACCCCATGTTGATACCCATAGAAGTCCTCTGCGGTCGTAGGTCATGCCTGTCACCACATTGCCGTTTACACCATCAGCCCCGGAAAAGTCGGTGATGGTGAAAAGTGGTTGTGCAAAAAGGCTTGTCGTAAGCAGGTAAAGTCCTATTATCGTTAAAAGTCTGTTTCTCATCTTGAAAACCAAACCACTTGTTTAATACTGTGAGTTAGGCATCAGCCTGAAATCTTATCCATTTCTGCAACCCTGTTGATGACAGAGAAATGATAAATGGCATGGCAAAGATAAGTAAATAAAGCGAACTGACCAAAATTTTCTTGTCTCAGCCGCTTCAATGCAATATCTCATCGCAACTCCATCTTAACGAAATATGGCAAAAAATATATTGTTTCACGCCTATGTGACAATTTGATAGGGGTGCTTGACATTATGTCGTTATTTAATGGGGCGTGTCGCAACTAATGCTACAGAAAAAGGGAAATGCAGCTTGAATGTACTGAGAATAGGTATAATTTTGTCTTGTCAATCAGACAAAAACAATTTGTAAACAGTAAAAAAAGCACGATATGAAAAAAATGATTTTAGCCGTAATGATGATGGTAGTTGCAATGAGTGTTTCAGCACAGCATGAAGTTGGTTCTATTACCTTCCAACCCAAAGTGGGTGTTAATGGTTCCCTAATGTATATGAATAACGATGACATTGACCTCGAAGGTGTAGGTGGTTTCATAGCAGGAGCCGAATTTGAATACAGGATGACAAAGTGGTTGGCTGTCTCTGCTGGTGCCATGTATTCACAACAGGGTGGAAAGGTGAAACACAAGGAATTTAATGTGGAGCAAACTGCACGTATCGATTTCGTCACCATTCCAATATTGGCTAATTTCTATGTATGGAAGGGACTTGCCCTGAAGATTGGAGTGGAGCCTGCTTTCAAGGTACGTGATGATTTGAAAATGCCAGAAAACAACATGGCTTTCATGGCTTCCAAATATTCCTTTGGTGAGGTGAATCGCTTTGATCTCAGAGTGCCGTTAGGCGTCTCTTATGACTTCGGAAAGTTCTCCCTGGAATTTAGCACTAACGGAGGCTTGACCAAGGCAATGAAAAACAAGGACTACTACAACGCATACGCGAGCTTTAGATTAGGTTATAAGTTCTCTTTGAAATAATCTGATTCAAACGAGACAAGATATAAGATTATACTCACCACCCATCAATATGCTGAAAGGAATATTGAAAGGTGGTGAGTTTTTTATTCTTGCAAAGTCTTTTCCATCCGATAGCACTTGAAGGTCTCGCCTACAATCTCCTTTGAATAGTCGGCTACATATCCCATTCCCTCATAAAAACGCGTCTTGTTGTCGCGGCTTTCAAGCACTGCAGTCTTGAAACCCAATTCCATTGCCCATTTCTCTGCTTCCTTCACCACAAGGGTGCCAAGACCTTGGTGTCGGTACTCGGGCAAGACGACAATCCTTCCCAACATCAATCTGTCGTCATCTATGGCATACATCCTGCATGTGGCAACAGGAAGGAAATCGTCGATTATCACAATGTATTTCGTGTCGGGCGTGTCGTGCTCGTCAAATTCCACGGAAAGTGGAATCTTGTGCTTTCTTGCCATTGCCTGGATGCGAACATAATATGCTCCTGCCTGTTCGGATGTTTTTGTCGCTCTTATTATCTCCATCACATTCCATTTTGGTTGCGAAGTTAGTGCAAATATGAGAGGAATGCAAAATAAATGGTGTTTTATTTTGTGTTTCGCTTGGCTTGCACTATCTTTGCTTATCTTACATAACTACTTATTTGCTTTCACTCTATGTTTTGGAAATAATGAGACTAACAACTACACTTTGCATGTTCTTGTCGGTGATAGGGCTTGCAGCACAGACACAAACCACCTTGTTCGACAATGGATGGACTTTCACCCACGATGGGAAGACCATTAGCGTGGACCTGCCACACGACTGGGACATATATGGCTCTCCCAATCCCACAAATGGTGCCACGGGAACCGGGGGTGGATGGTATGATGCCGGCATCGGAGAGTACCGCAAGACATTCAAGACACCTGATGGAGATGTGGTGAAACTGCATTTTGAGGGTGTATATCAGAAGGCGGTGGTGATGGTGAATGGTCAGAAGGCAGGTAGTCATGATTATGGTTATACGCCTTTCACCGTCAACGTATCGCGCTTTCTCTATAAAGACAAAAGGATGAACGAGGTGGTGGTAAAGGTGGATAACAGCGAACAGCCCAATTGCCGTTGGTATTCTGGCTCGGGCATCTATCGCCACGTCTGGCTGCACACCATGCCCGACATGCACATTGCAGAGGATGGCGTGATTGTCAGCACGGCAGAGGTGTCTGATGGTAACGCCCTACTCAATTTAAGCGTATGCATGGAGAACGAAGGACAGCAGGAAGCCCAGGTCGATGATGTTGAGGTGTCGTTCAGCGATGGTAAATATACCCTAACACCTGAGAGTGAGGATGCCAAACGCTCTTTCTGCCAAAAAAATGGTTTGATGAAATCTGGGACAAATGCCATTTGCTCTTTGAAGTTCACCATTGAACAGCCAAAGTTGTGGTCACCCGACAATCCCTACCTTTATGAAGCATGTGTAAGACTGAAGGCGGCTGGAAGAGTCATAGACGAACAGCGAGTCAGGTTTGGCATACGTTCTGTATCGTTTGATGCAGAACATGGATTTGTCCTCAACGGCAAGCCAATGCTGATCAATGGCGCTTGTGTACACCACGATGACGGCATTCTCGGCGCTATGGCTTTCGATGCCGCTGA
>ONAG01000123.1 GCA_900315745.1 uncultured Prevotellaceae bacterium | reverse complement strand
AGACCAGCTTTCTGCAACAGTTGTGCAAAGAGGTAATATTCATAGTTCTTGTCGTTGCCCACAGCGAGGCGGTGTGTCAGTCCGTCGCCTGTAGCCTCGGAGAAGAGCATGGGATAGTCGTATGAGTATGCCCTGCCATTGCTCCATGGCTGTCCGTTGTTTGTTATTTCATGGAAGCTCACAAATGGGTCTTCCTGATAAGTGGGACTGAGCTGTTCGTTGAACAATGCGCTTGTGGTGATTTTCCCATCGTGCAGGAACCAGTAGTTGAATGCCGTGTTTGTCTCCACCACTTGTATGCCAGAAGTCTTTAGTTCGGACACGTTGGCAGCGGTATGCATGTTGACGATGCTCTGTGCCTGTCCGCTTCCCATATTTGCAAAGTTGCCGTCCACATCGCTATATACCTCAAGGTTCTTGCCTTGTGTGGTAACGTTGAGGCGCATTTGCGGTTCGTTCTGGTTAAACTGCAAGTTGCTTGGGATGAGAGTGACGAATTGCGACTTGTCGGAAGCGAGGGAAAGCACCACATTGCTCTTGTCGAGGGCATAGAGGAAACACTGGTATGTGGTGTCGGCGAATGCCGGACCTACTACTGAGGAGAAAATGGCAGGCGCCTCCATGTCATCCATGCCATAGATAATGCCATTCTCGCAGAACAGCCTGTCATCCACAGCATCGGTATTGATGTTTACCGGCGTGCCAAAATAGGTCTTCACCTGTCCCTTCTTTATCTCTTCGGGGAACACGGGGTCGTTGTCGTCGGCAAACGACTGCATGATGAAATACTGTTTGATGAGCGGGTCGAGGTCATCGAGAGTCTTGTATCCATTTTCTGGTTTCCAGAATTTGTCGAAGAAGATACCGATGGCATTGTCGGATGGCGCAAGTATGGTGTAAGTGCCTCTTTCAAGAGTGGAGACCTGCCTGAAATTGGTTGTAGGCCATTCACAGGCGATGTTTGGCAGCGGGGTGTGGTTGAGGATATACACCCTCTTTCCCACCTGCGTGCTTGTCTCCTGGTCTGCCTCAGCAAGAGTGGCGTATGAGTCGTAGATTGAAAGGAACTGTGTATATTTGCTATTGTTTTTCAGCGTGTTGTAGATTGTCTCCAAAGGTTTGACGACCTGATTGACATGATATAGGTAACCATTGTCTGTGACGGTTGCCACCTGACCTATCACGCTGGCATTTGAGACATTGAACGCATTTCCTCCGACCCACTGGCTGCCTGGATAGAAATATTCGTAATTCGCCTTTGCGTCGATGCCTTTGGATTCGAACATCTTGCTGCTGAAGACTGGCAGATAGCGCTCATAATGATAGACGGTGACAGCGGTGTCCACGCCATTGAGCTTTCCTCTCACATTCTCCTCCATGGCATCAGCACTGCGTGTGCGGTGCTTGTAGTAAAGGCCGGCATCCACCTCTTTTTGTTCCTCGGTGGCTCCATCACCTTCATTAGGACGGAAATTCACCATCTTGGACCAATCGTATGCATAATACATAAGATGGTAGCCCACAGTTTTCTTCAGTTCGACAGGAGCTTTTGCAAACATGTCGTCAACAGACGAGTATCCACCCTGCTGCAAATAAGCCTGCCATGCCTCGTCGTTTGGAGCCATCACTGTCAGCACGCTCTGTCCATTGACAATGGGCTTGTAGCCCGTCAGTTCAATGGCCTTGAGGAACTGAGAATGGTTCCCCTCGCTTTCAAGCACCTGCCATGCATTGCCTTTCAACCAGTCTGGCGACTTGTAGTGGTCGTCATCTGCTATGTCATGGCAAGACACGACAAAAGTGCTCGCAAGAGAGATGCAAAGCATTTTCAGTAGTGTTTTTTGTTTTGTCATTGAAGTTATATTAGTTTGTTGTCGTTTTTAAGACAAGAAGTTTGTTATTAGTTTTTTAGGTTATTGTGTGGCAAAGTTAACTATTTTTTTTTGTTTTTTTGTCTGTTTGGCTGTTTTTCGCATATACTTGTGAAAAAACGACAAAAATTATAGTTTTGGTTCTCAAAATACAAACTATTTGCATATCTTTGCTTGATTTATGTCATGTACGGAGAACAAAACATCAAGCAAGGTACGCAAACAACCCTGAAAATATAACAAAACAAAAAGCGCATGAGAACAAGACGCATCATAACAGTTTGCCTGACATGCATTTTCGCGACAAGCCTGTCTGCACAAGACGCCAATATATCACAAATGACTTCGGAGGCACGAAACGTGAGCAAGACCCCGGAGGGCGACCGCTCCTATTATGGCCTGTGGGCGAAAGACAGAATGATGGACAAGGCAAGATACAAGCGGCGCTATGCCTCACCAGAAGATTCCATCCGAAAGCGCAACGAGTTTGTGGAACTCTGCGGCATTGCCTTCAAGGCATACGAGGAGAAAGATGCCATGAAAACCATCGTTTATGGTGACAGCGCATTGCAGACCGGTTTCGACAATGCCCAGATATATTTCTACATGGCAGTGAGCTTTGAGAAACTTGGCGACTTCAAGCAAGCGGGCCATTACTACAAGGAGGCCAAGGCGCATGGCTTGCCGGGAGGCAAGGAGGCTCTCGCCGCTTTCAAAAAAAGGATGAAAGAAAAGAAGAACGAATCAAAATCCAAGTCGAAGTGAAAGGAGTGTGCCGCTGGATTGCATGCAACCTATTTTGGGCAAATTCCAACATGGTTTTGACATGAGGGTGTGTCAAAACGGAGATTTGCACTACCGTTATTTACAATTTGCAGTCATCATGACGGCCTGAAAGGCGAATAAGCATATAGCCCTGGGCGATTGCCCTGGGCTGATAGCTGCTGGCCTTTCAGGCCGATTAGATACTACTTTCTACTTTCGGAAGAAAAATAATGTCTTGGATGGGAGAACAAACGGCGGACGATATTCATCCTTTTCCCTGTCTGTTTCACGGGTGCGAAATACTTGTTGGCATTGAGACCATCATCATCCTTATCATTTTCCAAGGTGGTGTAAGAGTAATTATAGCGGGTGCCATCAATAGTGGCGTATGCTATTGTTCCATTGCTATTGAATCCATACTTATATGTATTGGATGAAGAACCTTCATGCGTGCGACCGTCATAATATTCCTCCCATTCGTTTTTGGATGATGCAGGAAGATATTGAGGTCCCTTGCCCATAAGTCCTATGTATGCCAAAGCCTCTTCCACTTCTCCATCACCCATGCCTTCCAATTCTTTTGAGAAAGATGGCGTATATTGCAAATACTCATTGAAATAATTCTCCTGCTTGTCCGTATCGTACGTGTAAGTCATTACACTCTTGCTTGTTTCTGTCTCCCCATCGTCTGTTTCCGACTCATCTTCAACTATTGATACCAACAGATCGTTTTTCCATGAAAAAGAAATGTTGACTTTTCCTGTTGCAGAATATTTCTCACCATCGTCTGTTCCAGTCTCTTTCCATTGTGAAGAGATTCTTGTGAGATGTCCCTTGCCATCATAAGAATAGGAAGCAGAACCTGATGTGCTCCAAGTGTCTTTCCCATCTTTACCTGATGTTGAGGCTTCAAACTTGGAAACGTATCCATTAGAGTTGTAACTTACTGATACTTCTTCCTCGAAATCATCCTCCTCATAAAGAACCACTTTATTTGGGTTGTATTTGAAATGAAATGCGTCTTTATTTCTATAATCGATGTGGTCGATACGTCCTTTAGAATCATAGTAAAAATTATAATTACCAACTTTTGTGACTCGGACATTAGCCTTTCCTTCAATTACTCCTGCACCTTTTGATGCAGAACCACCACCTTCATCATCATCGCTTGAACAACTTACAAAAGCCATCGCTCCCATCAAGCAGATGCACAGCGAGACGAGATAGTACTTGAATGTTTTTCTCATAACCTTAATATTCGCACCACTTTAGTATAATTTCTTATTAAGCGTTTGGGCATAAAAACCTGTGAATTTGACATTTCAGACTTCCACCTGCCTTTGTGGTGCTTTTTTAGACAAGCCAAATCCTCAAAGTCATGGCAAATGTACATAAAAAAATGCAAAACATCAAATTTGGTGGATTTTTTCATAGACAATCATTCTTTTTGGACCATTGGATAGAACAAAAACACCACAAATAGCCTTCCACTATAGCATTTTTTTGATGTTACAATTAAACCTTAAAAAGCACAAAACGTCAAAAGAAAAAGAAAAGCACGACGCGCATCATTAGCGAAGTGCAAAGAAAAAGGATGTTTTACCTAACCGTATTATTAACTTAACTTTATTCACGAAAAATGAAGAAATCATTGATCATGCTGGTACTGTTTATCGTACCATTCGCATTGCAAGCACAAACCAAGTTCCACGATGTGGAAGCTAACGACGCAAAAGGAGCTGTGAAGTCCATCACCGTCTCCATGATGGGTCAAAGTCAGAAGATTACCTTCACCCAAGATGGCAAGCAAGAAGGACTGAACAAAGCCGTTTACGATGAAGAGGGCTACCTGAAGTCTGCAGAACAAGAGAATCAAATGGGTACAATGAAAGTGACTTATACCTGGGAAAACGGCAGAATCAAGAGCCAGACAACCAATATGATGGGTCAGGACATGCCTGTGAAATTCGTTTACAACGACAAGGGCGAACTTATCAAGCAGTCCATGAGCATGATGGGTCAAGACATGACAATTGAGTTTTCCGACTACAAATATGATGACAACGGCAACTGGATTAGCCGCAAGACTTCTGTGATGGGACAATCCATGGACACCCCACGTACAATAGAATATTACAAATAATATTTATACAAATTTAGAAACAGGCTGAACGAACATTCAGCCTGTTTTTTTGTGTAGTATCTTGAGAACCTACAAGAAGTGGTCCACAAGAACCGTCCCACTGATGCATACTATTGCAAGTATGGTCAATCTCTTCCTATGCACTCCCAGCTGCATATTCTGATAAAAATCCATGAAGGAAGGATTACATTGGTCAAGTTATAGGTGAACCAATCGTGAAACAACTTGGCGACCTTATCTTTCAGATAATCATTGGAGATGTTTAGATCTTCCACAAAGTCACCAAGCACGAATATGGTTTCGGGATGTTCGTGCGCATGAAGAAAAAACGATTTGATGCCATATTTCATTTCTACCATGGAAAAGTCTATGTCATCGATCTCTATCTCATAGGTCTCTCCTTCAAAGCCATCAGGGTATTCGTCGCATAATACTATGTTGCCGTTATCAACATCTTCTTCTTCATCATCGAAATGCATGGGTGCTGTGAAATATGCAAGCGCACGGCCATCGCGTAATACTTCATCAATATGGTCATATATGCTCTTAGTGGTTCTTAATGGTTTGATGGGCTCCGTAAAGAGTGGTTTGGACCACGCCTCTTTTGCTTTCCTTTTCACCTCATCTTGAGTCATGCCACCAGGGCAGAAAAAGCTCATGGGCCAATGAAAGGAATATATATCAAAATGCTTGAATTGGTCAAGGCTGATATCGCGGAACACCGTTCCTTCCTTATGCATCCTCAATCCGGGACGGAATTGCAATTCACAATTGTCACCTGCCAAACCAGGGATGGTTGGATGAAAATATCTTACCAAGGAACTCATGTCATCTATCGTCACAACGTCTCCTGTGAATATGGGCTGATGGCTATCGTCTGTGCACCTTGTGTCTATGCCTGCAAAGATGACGGGGACTGTTGACCATAGGGTATAGGAAAGGATGTCCGGGCGATGATACAGGGTAAGATCCCTCTCTTTTGTAATGAGCATCATCACATCATTCTCATCAAAATAGAAATGACCGAATTTCGTATATCCGAATTTTCCAAAAGGATCGACATAACGTATCTTCCTGTTTTCAAGCAAGCCGCCCAGACGATTCATAAGACGACGATGTTCCACGGAATCCATGTCACAATCATGCACATCGAGGATTTCTTCCAAATGAAGCCTGCAAAGTTGGCGAATGCCAGTAAAACTAAAATCTTGTTCCATAATATTCGTGTTTTTTTGATAATTTCATCAGGTCTGAGTCGATAATCTCCAGAAGCCGTAGGAGCGAGACGTGTGCCAGCCCGAAACCGGCGTGGCATCAGTCAGTGTTCCCCGTAGCCGACTGGTACTTGTCGCACATTCTTTTTGTCACTGCAGCCATCACCTTGCGGAGCCAGATAGGTTCGAGCACTTCCATTTCCTCGCCGTTCCATAGGATTTCCTGTTGGAAGTCAAATGTTGGACGAAGGAAGTATTCAAAGATGCTGTATTCTTCATTTTGTTCCACCTCCTGCTGTGACTTGTGCATTTTGAGGTCTCGGATGTAGTTGGCCTGTCTTGCCGATACTTTCAACTTGACGGTTTCTTGGACGACATCCTGTTCGACGATGATTCCAAAGCATCCGTCGAAATAGTCGTTGGCGCTCCAGTCCTTCGGCATCTCGAAAGTCTCTTCTTCAAGGTGGAGACACTTGATGCGGTCAAGGGAATAGATGCGAGGTCCCTTCTTGTAGTCAACGGGATTAGTGCTTCTCGCCACCATGTACCATCGCTGGCGGTACAGCTTCACACAGTAAGGTTGAACATCAAAATTGCTCTCTTCTTCCTTCCAATAACTGTGATAAGTCATCTTGAGGATGCGGTTTTCCTTCATCGCCTCGATGATTGATTGCAGATGGTCTTGTCCGGATGGCACGTATTCCAGGAGGATGCGGTCTTTTATGCTCTGGCTGTTGACAAGAGCGTTGCCAACGCAGAACGAATTGTATATCCATGAGCGCAACCCGTTTTGGCAGATTTCCTCCTCGTTCTCGATGTAATACCGGTACCTTCCCCCATGTTCGTTCTCGATGATGAGGCCAAACATCTCCTCGATAGCGATTCGCCACTTGTGGAACGTCCTGACCGACATGGGCTTCCCCTCGCTCAGGTCATTGTCGAGCCAGCGCTGGCAGATGTCCTCGAACGAGATCCGCTTAGCCTTGTAGATGGTTTCCACCAACCATACGTATTTATTCAGAAGGTTCTTTGCCATATTCC
>ONAG01000099.1 GCA_900315745.1 uncultured Prevotellaceae bacterium | reverse complement strand
TGAAAAATGTTCATCCCATCATTGGTGTGTTGAATTACAACAAGGCTTTTCCCGATTCCAACGATGTGCAGTTGGCGTCAGCTATGGCTTTGGGGGTGGAGGCTGTGAGAGACAGGGATGAGGCCGAACAAAGAAAAGGCGAACTTGTCTATATGGCTGCAAGTCCGTACTATCATGTTGACCCCTTGAAAAACAGTATTCCTTATTTGGTTCCTAAAGCTGCGGTGCTATTGAATGACATCGGCAGAAATTTCTTCGACAGCCTATATGTCAAGAATGTGCCGATGCACAAGTTCATAGTGACAAGTGTACTCAGAAGCCAAGCTGATCTCGACAAACTTAAAAAGGTGAATTTCAATGTGTCTGAAAATAGCTGCCACCTTTATGGCACTACTTTCGACATTGGTTATAATCGTTATAGAGTGGTTTACGACCCAAGCAAGCCCCAGCCTCGGCAAGTGCAAGACGACACCTTGAAATGGGTGCTCAGCGAGGTTATCCGAGACTTGAGGCAAGAAGGTCGGTGCTATGTGAAATATGAGGTGAAGCAGGGATGCTTCCACATCACGGTGAGGTGATGTGTGTCACATAGAGGGTGACGACACAAACACCTTTGCGTTGCTTATGGAATAGCCGGAAGGTATGGTGAAGCTCACTCCATCATAGCTTATTGTTGAACCGCTGGTGACATTCACTCCTGAATATTTTTTGTAACCGTGCGTAGATGTGGCTGCGGGGGTTGTGGCTTTGTTGCCTATACCCATTACAGTGGCACCATTGGTGAGCACGCGGAAGTCTGTCTTGAAGGCAGTTCCACTATATGAAGAGGCGCAAGAGAGTATGGTGCCGCCGGAAAGAATGATGTCGGTGTCGCACTTGATGCTTTGTGGCTTGCTGTCTTCTGCTCCATATTCGAAAATGCCGCCAGTCGTGACAGATGTCAAGGTTCCGCCGCTGATGGTTATGGCTCCGGTGGAGTTGAGACCTTTGCCGCCAGCACCACTGCTTCTCAGGCTCACCGTTCCGTTGGTCATGGTGAATGTGCCGTCGCATTTGGCGGCTGAATTGCTTGAAATGTCTGCTGCGGCAGCATCATAGATGGCTGAACCTGTGGTGGTTGCCTTGATAACTCCACCGCTTATTGTCATGTTGTTGTCGCACTTCAGGGCTTTGGTGGCATCACCTGTGGTGGTGACGTTCAGAGTGCCGCCCTCTATCATCATGTTGCCGTTGTCTGTCTTGTCGCTCTTTTTCTTTTCCACGTCAATTCCGTCACCAGTGGAGGTGATGTTGACAGTGCCGCCTTGCATCTTGAAATATTGGCTGATATGGAAACCGTCGCCTGGTGCCCCTGTCACGGTGATGGTGCCGAGTCCGGCATTCAACAACGTGTATTCATCGCTGTCAAATGCGTGTTTCACGTTGCCGGTGAGGGTGAGCGAACCTGCGCCTGTCCAAGATGTGTGGCCGTCTGTATAGAATGCTGCTTTGTGACCGTCGCTGTCATCGATAGTTACATTGGTCAGACCATCTGCCAGACTGTTGGTGGTTCCGTCAGCCAACTTCACACCGATTAGCTTGCCGTCTTGAATGTTGATGGCGGCGCTGTCTGGATTGGTGAGGTGCAGCTCGTTGAGCACAAGATCTATGGCATAATCGCCATCCATGTAGAAAGAGCCGTTGGCAGATGTGCCGCTCAATGTGTATGTCACTGTTTGCTGCAATGCGTTGTCAGCGATTATTTTCACATGGGCATTGTTTACGGTGGCTGTCACATATGGTGCTAAATTGCCGGAAATGATCACCTTGGCAGAAGTGCCGTTGTAATTCACCTTCACAGTATTGTCTTCCACCTGTGAATAGTTTACAGTGATGCTGGTGATGTCGTCTATGCTATAGCTTTTTGCGCCCACTGTCAGTGTGCTGCCATTGTTGAAAGGCATGTCGCCGGCTTGGGAGGCTGGAATCGCATAACTTACGTCGCCAATGTTTATGTTGAGTGTCTGGGCTACAGTGGTCGTTAGAGCCGACAACACCAAGGCTGATGTCAATAGAACTTTTTTCATTGTATAGCTGTCTTTTGTTTGTTCCCTTGTTCGTCTTTGATGATGTAAATGCCTTTAGGCAGTTTTGACTTGGCTTCTTGCATGTTGCCAAATACGCCAACCTTGCTGCCAGAGGGGTTGAAGACTTCCACTTTGCCCGAGTTTGTGGTTAAAGGCAAGGTGGTTATTCCCGATGTTTCGGAGAAGAACATTTTCGTCAGATTTGCCAATGGAATGATGGTGCCGTCGCTGGATACCAAATTGCCATTGGAAAATGTGAGGGTCAAATCTGTC
The DNA here is from genome assembly GCA_900315745.1 of uncultured Prevotellaceae bacterium. Classification (GTDB taxonomy): domain Bacteria; phylum Bacteroidota; class Bacteroidia; order Bacteroidales; family Bacteroidaceae; genus Prevotella. The sequence continues at coordinate 10,401 of ONAG01000099.1, read as the reverse complement.
ACGCTAAGACTTTGTACACTGCCGTCTGCAAGCTCAAATGACAAGTATTTGTAGTCATTGGCATTGACTGTGAATGCAAAACACAGTGTAATTAGGGAAACTAACAATTTTTTCATTATGCTTTCTTGGATTTGTTTATTTCTTGCAATATCGTTGCAAAAATACAAAAAAACAATATGCTGAGCAAATCAACTCTGCAAAAATGACTTTTTATAACACAAATCACTCGAAATAATCGACAAATGGCTTTATTTGCTCGTTTTTTTGCCGTCATTTGTAAGTAAATGCTTTTTGTTGCTTACAAAATAGTTGTATCATGAGATGTTGGATTTGCCTTTTCCATCATCAATAAAAAAGAGGGAAGAAATAGTGGAAAAACAAAAGAGCATGCAACTTGTTTCACAACACATTGCATGCTCTTGCTTAACTAACTTATTATCAACTATTCATTACTCATTCAAATTACGCTGCAAAGTTAACCACATAATCGCTATTCTGTATGACTTTTAGTCAAATATCTCACGTAAACGTTTGCGCTAACAGCACCATAACATGAAAATTTATCCCCCTATTGATTAAATTATTGCAAATTTTGTTTTTCATTTTCCTGTTTTGTTTGTATTTTTGCAATGATTATGAAACAACACCGCACTTCATTAAAAGATTTGGCAGACAAATTGGGCGTGTCCATTGCCACAGTGTCGAGGGCTATAAGGGGAAGCCATGAGGTGGGGGAGGAGATGAGAAAAAAAGTAAAGGCTCTTGCCAAGGAACTTAACTACCGACCTAATCCCTTTGCTCAAAGTCTGCGAAAAGAAGCACCACGCATCATTGGTGTGGTGGTTCCAAACCTTGTTACCCATTATTATGCTGCCGTGCTCGATGGCATAGAAGACTATGCAAGTCAGAAAGGATACTCGGTCTTTAGCTCCAATAGTCATGAAGACCATGTGAGGGAGAAACAAGCCATCGACAATTTCATATCCATGCATGTGGAGGGAATCATAGCGTGTCTTGCTCAAGACACGGTAGATTACTCTCATTTCCGTGAAATACATGACATGGGCATACCCCTCGTCTTCTTCGCCAGGACATGTCTGCCCGACCTCTTCTCGCAGGTGGTGGCAAATGGAGATGTGGCTGCTCAACAGGCAACGCAGCATCTCATTGACAATGGATGCAGAAGAATAGCGGTCGTGGGAGGCCCCAACCATCTTGACATGGTAAGGAGGAGGAAACATGGCTATTTGGAGGCATTGCGAGAAAACAAGATACCCATAGAAAGAGAACTCGTGGCTTGTGGAAGAATTGATTTCGACGTGGCAAGAAATGCTACCTTGAAATTGCTCGAAAATCCTAACCCGCCGGATGCCATTATCGCATTCAACGATATTGCTACCTATGCTGCTTTCGATGCCATAAAAAGCAAAGAATTGCACATACCTGATGATGTCGCAATAATAGGCTTCACCGAGGGGGATAGTGCGGCATTCGTCACCCCCAAATTGTCTGCCATAATGGACCAGGCGCATCTGCAGGGGATGAAGGCTTGCGAATTGCTTCTCAGAAACATCAATGGAGACCAAAAAATATACCAAGAGGTGATACCCATGATCCTGAAGATAAGGGACAGCACCGTCAAAAAGCAGAAGTAAGAATATACCATATAATAATCTCAAAACAATATCAAAAACAAATGAAAAAAGTAAGTTCCATCATGACTGCTTTGTTGCTGTTGGGGAGTGCGATGGCTTATGCCGACGGATTCTCACGCAGTGGCAACTCAGTCACCATCCAGGTGGCTAAGCCACAACGCGATGGCGCCAAAATGGTGCGCCTGGAGGTAGTCAACGAAAACATTATCCGTGTGCGCGCCACTCCCGAGGAGACTTTCCCAGAGAAAACCAGCCTTATCATCGTGCCGCAGAAAGCAAAACCTCAATTTGAGGTTTCTGAGAATGACAAGGGTGTCATTGTCAAGACTGCCGGCGTCAGTGCCGAGGTTGACAAACTGACGGGCGATGTGGCTTTCTTCGACGCACAGGGCAAAAAACTGCTTAAAGAGGCTTCCAATGGCAAGACATTCCAACCATTCCGTGTGCCGGAGCGCGAACTCGGAGTGGCACAGCGTCAACTCAGCGAGAAAGAATTGAATGGGTTCTCCTGGCAACTGCAGTTCGACCGTGACCCTGCATTGAAAGCCGTCTATGGATTGGGGCAGCATCAGGCTGAGGAATTCAACATGCTCGATAAAAACGAGGAACTGTATCAGTACAACACCAAGGTAAGCGTTCCCTTCGTGATGACCAACCTCAATTTCGGCTTGCTTTGGGACAGTTACAGCCTCGGACGATGGGGAAATCCAAAAGACTACATCCAACTCAACAGGGCTTTCAAACTATATGGCAAGGATGGGAAGGCGGGACACCTCACAGGTACATATATGGATAAGGATGGCAAAAAACTGGTTAGAGATGAGGATTCCATCTACTTCGAGTACGACTGCCCATCCACTTCCAAGATTGGCAATGCCACGGATGACGGCGGAATAAAGAACCTGCCCAAGGGATTCAACCTCGATGGTGCCACGGTGGTATATGATGGTTTCATAGAGGCTCCAGAATCACGAACCTATCATTTCATTCTCTACTATGCCGGATACATGCGTGTGTATGTGGGCGGCGAGGAGGTCGTGCCTGAGCGTTGGCGTACCGCATGGAACCCCAATTCCTGGAAATTCACCACCCGCCTGCAAAAAGGAAAGAGGACACAACTGCGTATAGAGTGGAAACCTGATGGCGGCGTGAGCTACTGCGGACTGCGCGTGGCACCACCATTCGACTCCAACAAGACCATCAGCATCTGGAGCGAGATGAGCCGTGACATGGACTATTATTTCATCGCAGGAAAGAACATGGATGAGGTCATCAGCGGATACCGCACTCTCACAGGAAAGGCTTCCCTCTATCCCAAATGGGTGTTGGGATTCTGGCAGAGCCGTGAAAGATACAAGAGCAGCTATGATATAGAATCCACATTGGCGGAGTTCAGAAAACGACATGTACCCGTTGACAACATCGTGCAGGACTGGAACTACTGGCCACTGCCCGACTGGGGAAGCCATGAGTTTGAGACATCACGGTTCCCCAACCCACAAGCCATGCTCGACAGCGTGCATCAGATGAACGGACGTTTCATGATTTCAGTGTGGCCGAAGTTCTACGAGACAGTTGCCAATTACAAGGAACTCGACAGCAACGGATGGATCTACCGACAGGCAATCACGGATGACATCCATGACTGGTTGGGATACAAGGGCTCTTTCTACGACGCTTACGATGCTGGGGCTCGGAAGATGTTCTGGAGACAGATGAATGAGAAACTTTACAGCAAATACAATTTTGGCATTGACGCCTGGTGGATGGATGCCTCAGAACCTAATGTGCGCGACTGCACGCCAATATGGTACCGCAAGGCGCTCAGCGGACCAACAGCCTTGGGCACTTCCACAGAGTTTTTCAATGCTTATTCCATTGTCAATGCCGATGCAATATACAACGGACAGAGGTCGGTCAACCCCAACCAACGTGTATTCCTGCTCACCCGTAGCGGATTTGCTGGCGAGCAGCGCTTCTCCACCGCCACTTGGTCGGGCGACATCGGAACACGATGGGAGGACATGAGGGCGCAGATGACGGCTGGACTCAACTACTCCATGAGCGGACTGCCTTTCTGGGGCATGGACCAGGGCGGATTCTCCGTGGAGAGCAGGTATGTGAAGGCTCAGCAGGATTTTGACAAGACGGGTGTGGAGACAGCCGACCTTACGGAATGGCGTGAACTGCAAACCCGTTGGAACCAGTTCGGTTGCTTCATCCCTCTATACCGTGCTCACGGTCAATGGCCTCTGCGTGAGGTGTGGAACATAGCTCTCGACAACCACCCTGCCTACAAGACCATCGTGTGGTACGACAAACTCCGCTACCATTTGATGCCTTATCTCTATTCCATGGCAGGATGGGTGCATTTCAACGACTATACCATGATGAGAGGATTGGCAATGGACTTCAATGGCGATGCCAATGTTTATGACATACCCGACCAATGGATGTTCGGACCGGCTTTCATGGCATGTCCAGTGAGCCAATACAAGGCACGAAACCGCAGCGTGTATTTCCCACAGCAGTGTGGATGGTACAACCTCTATACAGGCGACTATGTGGAAGGTGGACAGACTCTTGTGGTGGATGCTCCATACGAACGCATGCCGGTCTTCGTGCGCGAAGGCAGCATAGTGCCTTTTGGTCCCGAGATGGAATGGTGTGACGAAAAACCAGCGGAATTGATAAACTTGTACGTATATCAAGGTGCGGATGCTTCTTTCCAACTTTATGAGGATGAGGGAACGAATTATAATTATGAGAAGGGCAAATACGCTACAATCGACATCAAATACGATGAGGCTACAAAGACGCTGACTTTCGGTAAGAGAGTGGGGTCGTTCAAGGGTATGCTGAAGAATCGCAGGTTCAATGTGGTGGTGGTGTCACGCGACAAGGCACAACCTCTAAATCTCATCAATCCAGAGGGCAGGATGGTCGATTATTCTGGAAAGGAAATAAAGATATCTCTTTAAAAGAATAATTTACTCTATATGATAGTTCGTTTCAAATGGGTATTTGCCCTTTGCATGGTGTTTTTTGCCTCTTCTGCGTATGGCAGGCAAACATCTTGTTTCGACGACGATTGGCTGTTTGCTCTGGCTGATTCCGCCGAAATGGCAGCATCTGGTTACAATGATTTCGGGTGGCGAAAACTCAACCTACCTCATGACTGGGCGATAGAGGGCGACTTCCTCCCTTCCAATCCTTCTGGAGCGGGGGGAGGCGCCTTGCCCGGAGGGGTGGGGTGGTATCGCAAGCATTTCCGTGTGACTGAAGCAGACAAGTATTTCATGGCTTTCGACGGCATTTATATGAACGCGAAGGTTTTTGTAAATGGCAAACTTGTCGGACATAGGCCCTATGGATATTCTTCCGTGGAATATGACATCACTCCTTATATTAATAAGGATGCAGACAATGTGGTGGCTGTGAGGGTGGACAATAGCGACCAGCCCAACTCAAGATGGTATAGCGGTTGCGGCATCTACAGGCATGTTTGGCTTACCACCACGTCGGCTCTTTATGTGGCTCATTGGGGCGTGTATGTCAATACCACTCCCAAGGGGGAAGTCACTGTGGAGGTGCAGGTGAATGACGAGAGAAATGGTGGGGCAAAGCCCGTCATCAGACATGAGATAACCGATTCTGATGGACGTGTCGTGGCGAAATCTACAGGTTCCAAGACCATCCAGAAACTGATGGTTCGTTCTCCCAAATTGTGGATTGTCAACTCTCCCAATGTTTATCAGGTAAAGACACAAATTCTTGTGCAGGGAAAGGTGGTTGATGAGGTGATGACCACAACTGGCTTCCGTGATTTCAAGTTCGATCCGGTCAAAGGTTTCTCGCTCAATGGTGTGCCCATGAAAATCAATGGCGTTTGCGAGCATCATGACTTGGGATGTCTTGGGGCTGCATTCTATGAGGATGCCATGCACAGAAAGCTGACCATCCTCAAACAGATGGGTGTGAATGCCATCAGAAGTTCGCATAATCCGCCTGCGCCTGAGTTGCTCAACATGTGCGACACCATGGGATTTATCGTCATGGATGAGTCGTTTGACATGTGGAGAAGGAAAAAGACGCAGAACGACTACGCCAGGTTCTTCGACGAGTGGCATGAGAGGGACTTGACCGACCTCGTGCTCCGCGACCGCAACCATCCCTCCATCTTGATGTGGAGCATCGGCAACGAGGTGCTCGAACAGTGGTCGTCGGCTGAAGCTGACACGCTAACTCTCGAACAAGCCAACCTCATACTCAATGCTGGGCATGATGCCTCTACCTTGGCAAAGGATGGGGAGATGAGCGTCAATTCACTGCTTACCACCCATTTGGCTGAAATAGTTAGGAAATACGACAAGTCAAGACCTATAACGGCGGGGTGCAATGAACCGTCGCCAAACAACCACTTGTTCAAGAGTGGGGCGATAGACATCATAGGTTTCAACTACCACCATCAGTGGGTGAAGGATGTGCCGAAAAATTTCCCCGGCAAGCCGTTCATCTTCAGCGAGAGTGTGTCGGCGCTCCAGACAAGGGGATTCTACATGATGCCGAGCGACTCCATCTATGTGGCTCCGAAAGAGTGGTGGCTGCCTTATTCCGACCCCTCGATGAAATGCAGCGCCTACGACAACATGCACGCTTCGTGGAGCAGCACTCATGAGGAGACATGGGATGTGGTGAAACACAATGACTTCGTTGGTGGACAGTTCATCTGGACAGGTTTCGATTATATAGGTGAACCTACTCCTTATTCCTATCCTGCCCGAAGCAGTTATTTCGGCATCATCGACCTCGCCGGCTTCCCGAAGGATTCATATTACATGTATCAGAGTGAATGGACCGACACGCCGGTGCTGCATCTCTTCCCTCACTGGAACTGGATTGAGGGACAGACCATCGACATGTGGTGCTATTACAACCAGGCAGATGAGGTGGAACTCTTCATCAATGGGAAAAGTCAGGGCGTACGGCGTAAGGCTGACTCGCATCAATATCATGTGATGTGGCGTGTGACGTTCCAGCCAGGCGAGGTGCGTGTGGTGGCGCGAAAGAATGGGCGCGAGGTGCGCGAACAGGTCATCTGCACGGCAGGGGCTCCCCATCATCTTAGGCTGACAGCCGACAAGAACACGCTGAATGCTGATGGCAAAAGCCTAACCTTCGTCACAGTGGAGGTGGTGGATCAGGACGGAAACCTTTGTCCCAACGCAGAGAATCAGGTGTTCTTCGATGTGGAAGGCGAGGCTGTGATTGCTGGTGTCGATAATGGATGCCAGACCTCGATGGAAAGGTTCAAGGCAGACAACCGCAAGGCTTTCTACGGAAAGTGCCTTGTTGTCTTGCAGTCAACGAAAAAGGCTGGCACTGTCAGACTTACCGCCAAAGGGGTAGATCTGAAGTCTGGTGTCATCACACTTTCCACAAAATGACATCTTGACTTGTGACATCGGTCAAACGACCGCTTGAATATCTACAAAAGCAATAAGATAAAGCAGACTCTTGGTGGGTTTATTCCCACCAAGTGCCTGCTAACTTTACAATTAATACTTGTCAAAAACAAATATTTCACTATGTTGAAAAAAGCAATTGTTCTTGTCCTGTCCTTTTGGTCTATGTTGCCATCCTTTGCGCAGGATGGCACCAAGTTGGAAGCCGAGGATGCAAGTCATGTCAATTGCACCGTAATCAGGGACAACAAGTACTCTGGTGGAAAGGCTATAGAAATGACTGAGGACAACGCCAAAATCTCTTTCAGATACAATGCCCCAAAACGAGGCAAATATACCATCCATGTAGGTTATGACGCTCTTTACGGCTCCAAAGTGTTCAATGTGTCTGTCAATGGTAGCGCGTTTTCTTTCCAGACGGGCAACATGGTTAGGGAAGAAGCTGTAGTTGGCGCTTTCATCATGAATCAAGGCACCAACACCATCGTCATCACCCCCAGTTGGACATGGTTCCGCATCGACTATATCCGTGTGGAACAGGGTGGTGAAACCTTGGAATTTGACATTGCAGAAACTCCTGTCGATGCCAATGCCACCAATGCTGCCAAGGCACTTTATACGTTCCTTCATGAGAATTTTGGAAAGAAGACGATATCAGGCATCATGACAGGCGACATGACGACAGCCGACGGGAATGTCACCCATCATGCCGATGTGCAGGCTGTCTATAAGGCGTCGGGCAAATACCCCGCCCTTGTCGGTTTTGACTTCATGAACGCCACTGGCATGAATGCGAACAGTTCTTGGAACCGTAGCTATACAACAGCCTCAATACAATTGGCTGAAGACACCTACCGTCGTGGCGGCATTCCTGCCTTCACGTGGCACTGGCGTGACCCCAGTCATCGCACGGATGCCTTTTATACATCCGATAGCAACATGAAGATTACGGATGCCATGAATGCTGATGGTTCGTGGAACACCTCTTCCACACTTTACGCCAACATCATCAAGGACATCGACATCGTGGCAGACTATTTCCTCGCCATGCAAGATAAAGGCATTGCTTGTGTCTTCCGTCCTCTCCATGAAGCCAGTGGAGGCTGGTTCTGGTGGGGGCGTGAGGGAGCCAAACCATTCGTCAAACTCTATCATCTATTGTTCGATGAGATGGTGAATGTAAAAGGTGTCCACAACGTCATCTGGATTTGGAATGCTGGTGAAAATGATGCGGAATGGAATCCCGGTTTCACTTATTTTGATGTTGTCTCTGCCGACATCTACAACAACGACTTCGATTATTCCAGCAACTATGTGTCGTTTGATAAGCTAAAAATGCTCACAGGGGGAAAGAAAATCATTGCCTTGTCGGAAAATGGCCCCATCCCCGACATTGACAAGGAATTTGATGAGGAAGCCGTTTGGTCGTGGTGGATGCCGTGGTATCAGACATGGAACGGAAATTTCGTTGACAAGACCGGCTCTGCGGAGTGGACGAAATGCATGAACGACAGTCGTGTCATCACCCTTGAAGACCTTTCTGCCGGATGGGAAGCCTATGCAGTCATTGAAACTCCAAGCACCACCAATGTCACAAGACAAGATATTTACGACCTCCAGGGGCGTCGCCTCCTTAATCCCCCATCAAAGGGCATGTATATCAAAGGCGGCAAGAAACACATCAAGTATTAAAAGAAAACATCCCAATTTATCATTAAGTGGCATTCATGGGCGACCATGTGCCACTTTTTTCATATCATTAGCTCAGCTGTTAGTTCAGCTGGATTAGCAACAACTTACCATCTGTACTTCTCTATCACTTGTTTGAATACAGGATTGTCAGAAATTGTCGAAAACAACAACATGCAGGCTCTAAACTTTATAGTATCATTGCCAAAAATCTCATACACGGAATACTTGTTGTTTAGAACCGATTCTGTTGCTTCTATCAACCTTTTGGAGAGGATAGGTTGTTCCATGTATGCATGGGCTTCTTCTCTTCCATCAAGACCATAGAATTGGGACAATTGAGATTTCCCCAGTCCCTTCATTTGTGGAAAAACATACCATATCCAATGAGTTTTCTTGTGTCCATTATGGATTTCCTGAAGTGCTGTCTGATAATCTGTCATGTTGTCAAACAGTCCTCCTGATTCTTGTGCATTTATGAAACGTTTTAGATAGAACATAAAATATATTTAATCACCACACCATTTTTTAGATTTAATACCTCGCTTAGCAAGTTTCATTTCAGTCTGACCATCTGTTGTACCTTTTATTACGTTTAGACAATTTCTCGAATATTGGCAGTTGTATGATAGTGCCTGAACTCCTAAACATATACCATTCCTAAAGTTTTCAATTTTTTCTGTTTTTCATCCATCGTAGTAGTAAGACGTATCAATTACATTTTTGTTACAAAGACAAACAAAATTATTCTCAGAATTATGACTGTTATATGCTAATAACCTGCTCCAAGTTCAAAATCAAACACGATTTGCATAGGGCATAAATCCTTGTTGTAATGGAATGGTCTCTGAAAAGTACTGCACAAGTACATTAATGTTGGGCAAGCGCTGTCTTAATCCTTGATGTAATAGAGGATGGTCACTGCCACTTATCATAAATGCCCTTTGTTGTTTGTTCTATGCTTTCATTCCATTTGCCTGTATCCTTAAATTAACTTCTGTCTAAATTGAGGTTCTATTCCATCTGTCCTGTTCAGCTTAAAGTTCTATATCTTTCTCTGCCAAGTCATGATAATCTTGTGAGTATGGCGGCACGTCTATTTTTTCTCAATACATAGCTATCTGTACCTTTGATTCAGTTTTTCCATTTTGATTTTTTTATTATTGTATTAAATACTTCTATAACAGTATTATTAGGCGTTTTACCTGATTCCAGTTATTGTGCATACTAAGAAACATATGTGCTTATTGCAAAGATAAAACATCACTACTACCTTCTGCAAATTTTGCATCGAAAAATTTTGATTTTCCACCATCATTAGAATTTCCTTATTCTCTCTTGAGAACGTGTCATTGTTATGAGTAGCTGGTTTAATATTGCTGGAAGACATGGCTCATACTTGTCTTTTAGCCTTATTTTTGAAGACAATAGGAGCATTTTTTAATAGTATGGAATATTCCTTATAATCAGGACAATATTAAACAGACTCCAAGGTTATGATCACGTAAAGGGCCAAGGTGTTCCCGATGCTGCCATGAAGATGACTGCGAAAAAAAAGATTATGAAGAGGCATGCAAGGACATGGATGATTA
>ONAG01000124.1 GCA_900315745.1 uncultured Prevotellaceae bacterium | reverse complement strand
ATGATGTTGGCAAAAGTGCTTCTTGGCTCTTCGGGATTCCAGGCGAACCCTTCCAGCATTGATGTTGACAATGGGGAAATCGTGTTTGCTCATTGCACCATTCCGTTCGACATGGTGGAGCATTTTGAACTTGACACCCATTTTGAGTCGGGTATTGGCATTGGTGTCAGGGGATTTGTTGAAGAAGGTCCTGTCACTTTGTTCAAAGTGTCTGGCGACCTTTCAAGGTCTTTCATTGCTGAAGGTGAATTGCTTAGGTGTCAGGCAAGTCCAAGCTTGTGCCGCACCCAGCTTGTTGTGAGGCTTTGCGACAAGAACTTGACCGACTATTTCCTTACCAATCCCATTGGCAACCATCACATCATTCTCAAAGGACATCACAAGGCTTTGTTGCAACAAATATTATAAGTAGTTGTTCAATATAGTCAAGTGGTTCTTTTGAACGCTAAAAAAGCAGTTCGCCATTCTAAAGAATAGCGAACTGCAATAGTTTTAAGTCAATATTAGAAAGTAATCTAACTTGTTGTCACTTCACATATTTCTTGCCGTTGATGATGTAAATGCCCTTCGTAGGATTCTTTACGCGGCGGCCGCTGAGGTCGTAGATGTAACCGTTGGCCTTCTGTGTGGTAACGTCATGGATACCGAGAGCAGCCTCGTAGTCATTCTCACCAACAAACTTGACATCATAGATGTAGAACCAGCCCTTATATACGAAGCAGATGCGGGTGCTTACGCTTTGGCCAGGATCGAAGCCCTTGTCTCCGAAGTTGTAAATTGTAAAGTTGGCTTGGTTGTTGTCTGAGTCATCTGCAACCTCGAAGCAGATGGTGCCTTCTTCATCGCTAATGCCATTTTCGTTGAAGATGGCGCCTTGATTGATTGCAGAATATTCGGCATTTGAAAGACCTTCTGCTTCTTGCACCTTCATTGTTTCACCGTTGAGGAATGCCTTGAAATCTTCAACACCCAAAGCTTCCACACAGGCTGTCATGTCGATAGTTGCCGTGGCCTGAGTATCCTTGGAGTTGGGTACGGGCAAGACGATGGCCTCTGTGCCTGCAGTGCGCTCTTCCTCAGTCAGGTCGGCTTCATCTACGTAGAACTTGATGTTGCGGAAATAGTAGTTGTTGACTTCTTTCAGCACGTTGCAGTTGAATGCTATAGTGTAGCCGCCAGCTTGGTCGGAAGAGATGGTGCCCTCACCTTCGAAGTGTTGCCATTCTGATGTGAAGTTGATGTCGCCAAGCATCTGATAGAACAGATAGTCGCCAGGATTGCGGTGTATCTGTGTCTGCACGGTGGCATCCACGTCGGAGCGGTAGTCCATCTCAAATTTGTATTTCTGGTTGTAACGGAATACGTGAGGTATGGTGACAAAGAATTGGGTCCGCCAGTCGGTGAGGTCGTCTTGCGTGCCATCTTCTTTAATAGGCATTTCTGCAATGGAGGTCACATTGAGTGCTCGTGTTCCGTCTTCCAATGTCACGATACGGCAAGGTTTGTCAATGCCATCGATACCGTCGCGACCAGTGAAACTGCTCACGTCGTCAGTGGAAAGGTCGCCGTTCTTCACCATGTCGAACCAAGTGGTTTCGCCAGTGTGCTCTTTCGGCTTCTTCACTTCCCATTTCATGTCATCGAAATAGTATTTGTTAGCCTCTTTCAGCAAATACAGGTTGAAAGCGATGGTGTGCATCTCTTTTGCAGATGTCTCTGGGTCTTCATCGCCAAAAACTTGTTGCTGGGAGATGACGCCTTCTTTCACGAAGGTCTGCCATTCGGTTGTGATATTGACGTCGCCTATCATGCTCCAATAGTTGTAGTCTCCAGGCAAGTTGTGAGCTTGGGTAGAACAGTTGGCGGCTTTGTCGGCACGAACTTTGAATGTCAAGCGGTATTCGTCGCCCACTTCAAGCTTCTCTGCCACAGTGATGAAGAACTGAACATCCCAATCTTCGAGTGACTCACCCTCCTCCATGTCTCTCGCAATCACCTCCGCACAGTGATTGCTTTCGTTCGTTGGGTCAACTACAAGGCGTGCCATTCCTTCGAAACGTTCTCCGTCTCGATACTCATGGGTGGCGAAACACGATGCGTCATCGCCTTCACAGTCGCCATTCACTACACGGTCTCTGAATGTGTAGGGGTCTTGTGCATAACAGCAAAGGGAAATGCAGGCTGTTAGTAGTAAGTAAAGTTTTTTCATATAGGTACGTTTTATATTGATGAATAGTTGTATTGTTTCTTTGGTCCGTGGTTTGATGGTGTTGCCTTTCGTCAGGTTCCTGCACGGTTGAGGTACATCTGTGGGTTTTCTCTTGGAAAGGCTAAAAATAAACAATCTGCTGAAATATTTCGTATGCAAAAGTAATGCTTTTTGACTAAATGCCATTTTTCTTTTGTTTCGGTGTTTTTTTTGTATATAACATTTTGGCAAATAAACATGAAAAAATGATCTTTTGCCACTATCGTGTTAAGTTTTGTTGCTTATATTGAGAATGCATGTATGTCAATAAAAAGACAGTCCGAAGGACCGTACCTTCGGACTGTCTGCTGTTCAGAATCGCAAGATTCTATTAAGTGTTTTTGTTAATTGCCGCTAATAATTATTGCTACGATGAGCGACACATCCTGAACGGTGATATCTCCGTCACCATCGAGGTCTGCATTTGCCTCAATAAATCCTTCAGGGGCTTTGCTTAGGATGCGTTCCACTGTCAAAGAGACATCTTGGATGTCAATGGAACCATCGGCATTGACATCACCTAACACCACTGGAGGAACAGCGCCGTTGACGAACTTCACATTATATACATAGTACCAGCCGTCTTGTTCGAATGCCACACGAGTGCTGACATCTTCTGACAGAATCTCGCTGCCGATGTTGTTGACCACGAAGTTGGCAATCTTGGCGTCTGCATTTTCTGGTGTAACCTCCAATGTGATGGTGCCATCGGAATCACCGATGCCTTGCATGTTGAATGCGGCACCTGTAGCAGCAGAAACATTGGCACCCAAAAGGCCATCTGCTCCTTGCACTTTCATGTTCTCGCCACTGATGAGGCCATTGAAGTCTTTGGTGTCCAAAATGTACATGGCGTTGTCCATGTCAACTTGGGTGATCAATTCCTCGTCTGGGCCAGGAACAGGCAGCTCTATTTCCTCTGAACCTACGATGAGGTCTGCTTCTGTCACGACGTCTTGGTCGATGTTGAATTCAATGTTGCGGAAATAGTAGTTGTTCACTTCCTTCAGCACATTGCAGTTGAATGCAATGGTGTAGCCTCCTGCTTGTTCGGAGCTGACCACGCCATTCACTTCGAATCTCTGCCATGTTGGAGTCAGGTCGAAGTTGCCTACCATTTCAAAGTGCTGGTAGTCGCCAGGTGCCCTGTGAATCTGTGATTGGATTTGGGCATTCTTGTCCGCCCTGGCTTCCATCACGAACTTGTATTTCTCACCTTGCTTCAACACGTGGCTGCTTGTAAAGAAGAACTGAGTCTGCCAGTCTGTGATGGTCTCTTCACCAGTTTCTGGGTTGGGGGATGATGCTACAGATGTCACGTTCATGGCGCGTGAGCCGTCTTCCAATGTCACGATGCGTGCCGGGCGGTCGATGCCGTCGGCGCCGTCACGACCTATGAAGTTGCTGACGAGGTCGGTTTCAAGGTCACCGTTTCTTACCATGTTGAACCAGTTCTCAACCGGCTTGGCTTTCTTCACAAGAAACTTGATGTCATCGAAGTAGTAGTTGTTGGCTTCCTTCATTACGGCGAGGTTGAAAGCGATAGTGTGGAGCTCTCTGCCGTCAGGTGCTTGATCTGAGGTGATGGTTCCTGTTCTTGTGATTTCCTTCCATTCAGTGGTGAAGCTGACATCGCCAATCATGGCCCAGTGGATGTATCCGCCAGGTTGGTCATGTGCTTGTGTCTGACCTGTAGCAGGCTTGTCGGCACGCACTTTGAAGGTCACGCGATATTCATCGCCAGCCTCAAGTGTTTCAGACACGGTGATGAAGAACTGGCTGTCCCAGTCTTCGATGGTTTCTTTACCCTCGGGGATGTCTCTTGATGTCACGATGGCGCAGTGGTTCTGGTCATTTGTCGGGTCAACGACGAGACGGGCGGGACCCCATACTTCTTCACCAGTGTACCATTCTTTGCTCACGAAGTTGCTCATTTCTGTGCCTTCCATGTTTCCATTGGTGATGAGGTCGTCAAAGTCGCTGTAGTCAGGTGGGGTGGCCTTCTTAATTTCAAACTTGATGTCGTCGAAATAGTAGTTGTTGGCTTCCTTTAGTACCGCAAGGTTGAAAGCGATGGTATGCAACTCTCTGTCTGCAGGTGCTTGATCGGCAGAAATGGTGCCTGTTCTTGTGATTTCCTCCCATTCGGTTGTGAAGTTCACATCGCCAATCATTGCCCAGTGGATGTATCCGCCAGGTTGGTCATGTGCTTGGGTTTGGGCAGTGGCAACCTTGTCGGCACGTACTCTCATTGTAACTATATACATATCGCCAGCCTCAAGTTTGTCTGGCACTTTGATGAAGAACTGGCTGTCATAGTCTTCAATACCACCAGTGCCAAGAGAGTCTCTCGATGCCACAACGGCACATTTGTTTGCTGCATCTGTTGGGTCAGCAATAACACGGGCAGGTCCCCAGTACTGTTGTAAACCAGTTTCACCTTCTACCCATTCCTTTGCTGTAAAGCACGACATGTCGCTGTCTTCCATGTTTCCATTGGTGATGAGGTCAACGTAGTCGCTTTGTGCAAATCCGCTTAGGGATAAGCAACATGTGGTTAATAAGATAAATAATTTTCTCATGTTTGATTAGTAATTTGTGAATAATGTAATATTGGTTTTTAGTCTTGTAAATTTAACTTTTCAGTTTATTGGAAAAATGTTGAGATTGTGCTGGCTATTCTATTACAAAGGTAGTGCTTTTTGTCAATTGTAATTTCATTTTGTGTTTCCGTGTTTTTTCATTATGAAACATCATGTTAAAAACTTATTTTTTTGTTTCGTTTGACACAACAAATGTATTCTTAAACTCTTTTTTATTGCTGCAACCTTAAATTGACAGTTGCAATGCCTTACTAATGTGAAGTTTTTTTCCGTGCCTTATGCCAGCATGGCATGTGTCATTGCCTTTATTTGAGACAAAAACAAAAACGAAAACTTGTGACAAATAATGACCAAAAAAGAAATATTCTTCTTTTTGTTTGGAATTCAAAGCAAAAAGTATTAATTTTGCACCCGCTTTGATGGTTCCGTAGCTCAGCTGGATAGAGCAACTGCCTTCTAAGCAGTAGGTCTTGGGTTCGAGCCCCAACGGAATCACATGGAAAAGAGAGAGTTGTCACATAGATGGCTCTCTTTTTTTATGCTTTTATGTTGTTTGGCATATATCCTTCATCAATCGTTATCTTCCTTGATATTCGGGAGAAAATATGTAACTGCTCCAAGAAGGGGAAGAAAGGCTGTTATTTGAAAGACATATTGGATACTCGTAAGGTCTGCCAACCAACCAAAAATGGCTGAGCCGATGCCACCCAGACCGAAAGACAGACCAAAAAAGGCTCCCGATATCATGCCTACATTGCCAGGCAGCAACTCCGTGCCATATACAAGGATAGCCGACATGGCAGAAGACATCACCATGCCTACTAAGATGGCCAATATTATTGTCCATGTGAGATTGCAATATGGAAGAAGGAGGGCAAAGGGGGAAGAACCAAGTATGCTGACCCAAATGACATATTTGCGACCGTATCTGTCGCCTATCTCGCCGCCTATAAGAAGGCCTATGGCTGTGGATACAAGAAAGGCAAATAGCACATATTGTGAAGAGGCAACAGAGAGACCAAACTTGTCCATCATGTAAAAAGTGAGGTAACTCTGGATGTTGGCAGTATAAAAATCTTTTGAGAACATGAGAACCAATAACACCAAAAGGGCTACTGTTATCTGCTTGCGACTCAAATGACTCTCGTTCTCGATGTCGAACTTGCTCTTGCTGCGACCGTATTTTTCTATTTGTCGCTTGTACCAACTGCCTATCCTCGCGAGTAAGAAAACTGCCGTGACAGCAAGAAGGGCAAACCAGCGTATGCTGCCTTGACCGTGAGGGACGACTATAAGTGCTACTGCTACAGGCCCTATGGCACGTCCTACATTGCCACCTATCTGAAATATGGACTGTGCCATTCCCTTGGCGCCTCCAGAAGCAAGTCTGGCTACTTTTGATGATTCAGGATGGAGAACTGATGAACCTACTCCCACAAATGCCACCGACAACAATACTGCTGAAAAGCTGTCAGCCATGGACAATAACATTAGGCCTGTTAGAGTGAAACACATGCCTATTGCCAATCCATAGGGTCTTGGATGCTTGTCGGAAAAGTATCCTACCAAAGGCTGAAGAAGGGAGGAGGTGATTTGATTGGTGAGGGTTATGACACCTATTTGTACAAAACTAAGACCTAAAGACTCTTTGATCATGGGGTATATGGCGGGGATGACTGCCTGGAACATATCGTTGAGGAGATGACCCAAACTGACCAAAAGCAATATGGAAATAGTCGCTTTGCCTTTCATGCCTCTTTTAAAATGCTTGTTACTTTGACCGTGCAAACCTGCCAATTAGGTTTATCCGCTGACCCCTTTTGTTGGCTACGAGAAATAAAAAACCCGGCTCCTTGCGGAAAACCGGGCTAATGAAAGGAGGAGTGGTACCTCCAGGAATCGAACCGGGGACACACGGATTTTCAGTCCGATGCTCTACCAACTGAGCTAAGGCACCAT
>ONAG01000101.1 GCA_900315745.1 uncultured Prevotellaceae bacterium | reverse complement strand
ATTTTTTGAAGGGTGATTATTTTTTTGTTTTTATTTCTCTTTTTTCGTCAAGAAACCTTGTTTGTTCCTTTTGACAATGCAAAGTTAAGTCTGCTTTTGCCGGTTCACAACTATTTTCATAATTATCGCCTCACTTCGTTGCGACACCCATCATCATTTGCGACAAATGGATTTCAAACCCAAAAAATCTGTCGCAAAAGGGATGAAAATGTGCGAGAAAAGTACAAAGCAGACAAAAACGGGAAAGGCATTCATTGGTAAGCGTAAATGCTTAACCAACGATGCCTTTTCCGTTTCTAATATCAGTGGCTTATTCTATTTCCAGTCTAAGACACCTTGAAATTGTCAATAGTTTGAACAGGTTTGCCCTTTATCGTCAAATAGAGATTAGGACTTAATCCTACTCAAAGAAGCCGAAACCACCAATAGTGGTGAGCATTTGATCGACATAGTCCCACGAGGTGTCTCTCCAGTGGAAACCGAGACGGTGCAGTACGGAACAAGTGTAGCGGTTGTCACGTTCGATGATGGCTGACTTTTGCCCGTGAGCAATGTCCTGGTATGCCAGAATAGCTGAGAGCAGTTTTGCCTTTTCAGGGTCCTGTCCGGCAGCAGCAACCGCCTTCTCGAATTCGTCGTTTTCCACAAAGCGCATCTCTCTTCCCACCTTCTTCATTTCTTGGAGCACGTCGCCGAATAGCTCTGTATGGTTGTTGAAAGGCTGGAACACCGTGCAATCCTTGGGAGTAGTCGCAAGGAGCACCACAGCTTTCGCCGTTTCGTCAATGGGTGACATCTCCGTCAGCTCGTCATAACCATCGTAGGGACAGCAGCCCAATGTGTAGAACACCTTGAGGCGACCCATGTAGCTGTTGCTATTGAAATTTGCCTGAAATTCACCATCGTAGCTGCGCGGCGCCAGATTACCCACACGCATCACTTTGGCACTGAGACCATGGTGTGCCACAGCATCGAGCACCAGACGCTCGGCGAGGAACTTGGAGTGAATGTAACGGTTGTCCAAGAACTGACCGAACCAGAATTTGCGCTCGTCGAGTGTGGGCACCTCTTCACCGTCGTTACGGACAATCCATACTTCACCGATGGAGGTAGTAGAGATATGTACCAGACGGGCATTGTGCTCCAGACAGAACTTCACACAACTCAGGGCACCACCAATATTCACATCTTCGATATCGGTTCCTTTGGAGTAGTGCTTGACGTTGGCGGCGCAGTTGAAGACGGTATCGACGGGACCATCCACCTTTATTTCGCGTGTTACGTCACCATTGACGATGCGAAGGCGCTTGCCGAAAAGTGGGCTGTAGTTCTTGTTGAAGTAGTAGAACATGAGGCTCTTGAGACGGTGTTCTGCCTTCTCATCGTTCTCACCACGCACCAGACACCAGATAACAGGGACGTCGTCGCGTTCGATGAGCTCGTGGAGCACATGAATGCCTAAGTAGCCGGTGGCTCCGGTTAAGAGTACGTTGCCCAACTGCTGATGCTCGCCTTTGAGGAATGTCTCCACCTTGTTACGCTGTAGGATGGCATCGATACCGGTATAGTCGAAGTCGTTGATTTCGTGGTCCACCTTCTCGACAGGAGCATCGCCACTAACAAACTGCGCCAACATACGTGGTGTAGGATGGGTGAAAACGTCTCCGTAGATGACGTGGTAACCAGCCTTGTCTGCCTCGATGATGACCTTGGTCACCATGAGTGAGGTGCCGCCAAGTTCGAAGAAGTTGTCGGTAGCGCCAATATTGTCCATCGAAAGAACATTGCTGAAGACGTTGCAGAAGAACTTCTCCACCTTGGTGGCGGGTGCCACATATTTATGGTCGGAAGCCTGGATGACTGGGGCAGGCAGTGCCTTGCGGTTCACCTTCTGGTTCTGGTTCAGTGGGATGCTGTCGATCTGCATTGTAGCCGCCGGAATCATGTAGGATGGTTTCTGCTTGCCGATGAAGGCGTTCAGCTCCTTGATGTCCACCTGCTCGTCGCTGACAATATAGGCAGCGATATACTTGCCACCATTCTCATAATCAAATGCCTGTACGGTGACATCCTTGATGCCGGGATACTGGCGAATGACTGCCTCCACTTCTTTCATCTCGATGCGGAAGCCACGAATCTTCACCTGACCGTCCTTTCGTCCCACGAACTGGATGTTGCCGTCGGGCAGATAGCGCACGATATCACCAGTGCGATAGCAGCGTGAATATTTGCTGTCTTCTGTTTCGAATGGATTGCTGATAAATACTTCGGTGGTCTTTTCCGGTCGGTTCAGGTAGCCACGGCTCACCTGCGGACCGCTGACCCACAACTCTCCGGCTGCACCTGGGGGAAGGCGGTTGAACTGCTTGTCAACAATGTAGAGGCGGAAGTTGTCGAGCGGTTTCCCGATGGGAATGTCCTGCTCATAGTTTTGCACCCAATAGGTCGTCGTGAAGATGGTACACTCGGTGGGTCCGTAGCCATTGTACATCTTGTAGTTCTGGGGCGGCTGCAATGCCGAGAGCTTTTCGCCACCCACCGAGAAGCACTTCAGCGAATGGTTATCGACGTTCGTGACGAACTGATAGCCCACCTGTGTGGTGATGAACGAGTGGGTGATGCCGTTGTCGTTGAAATATTTGTTCAGGTCGGGCAAGTTCAGACGGATGTCGTCACCGATGATATATACACAGGCGCCACAGGTCAGGGCAGGATACATGTCCATCATGCAGGCATCGAAGCCATAGCTGGCGTAAGCTGCCACATGGCTGTCGGCTGTCAGTTCGTAGTAGCGCTGATACCAATGGCAGAAGCATACGAGGTTGCCGTGTTCCAGCTGACAGCCCTTGGGCACACCTGTAGAACCAGAGGTGTAGAGCATGATGAACAGCGACGAGGGCGTGATGTCTGCCTGTACGGGTGTCGTAGCAGCAGGCAGGGAGTCGATGTCCTTGGTAAAGAGCACCTGCCCTTGGTATTCGTTCACCAACGGGCGCAGTTCCTCGTCGGCTATCAGTAACTTGGCTGAAGCATCCTGCATCATGAAGTTCAGTCGTTCAGCTGGATACGACGGGTCTAATGGTTGGTAAGCACAACCCGCTTTCAGCACGCCTAATGAGGCGAGCGCCATCCATTCGCAACGAGGAATTAGCACAGATACAACATCTTCCGAACCAAGTCCCAACGACACGATGTGTTGTGCTATGCGTTCTGATATCTCGTCCACCTGCTTGTAGGTCAGACGCACGTCGTGATAGACGACGGCGATGTTGTCTGGCACCATTGCCACCTGCTGGCGGAACAGTGATACGATGTTCTGGGTGTTGTCGTAAGGCACATCGTTCTGGTTGAAACTGTCGAGCAAAGTGGTCTGGTTTTCATCGAGCAACGATACGCTCTTCAGCATGGCATCAGGATTGCTGATGAAGGCATTTGCCGCATTGCTGATTGATTGTGACAGACATTTCATCAGTTCCAGACTATAACGTCCTTTGTCGTATTGCAAGCAGATGCTCGGCTTGCCCGACGGGTCGTTCATGATGAAGAAGGCGATGCGGAACTTGGGCGTGTCCGACTCGAAAGTCTCGATGGGCACAGTCTGTCCTTTATACTGATAGTCGTCGATGACACCCATCTGGTATGCGAACATGATCTCTGCAGAAAGGTCGTAGTCGGAAGCGATGCGTGCAAACGGATAAGTCTCGTGCTGCAGCGTCTCGTCGAAGTTCTTGCTGGTCTCGTTGAGGAAATCCATGACCTTCTGTTCCCCGACCTTGGCACTCAGTGCCAGCGTGTTGACAAACATACCCACCGTATTGCTGATACGCAGGTCAGAGCGTCCGTTGCTGATGGTGGTGATGCACAACTGCTCGTTGTTGGTGAAGCGTGCCAGAGCATAGAAGGTGGCAGCGAGAATGTGATGCGACGGAGAGATGTTGTGCAGACGACAGAAGTTTTCGATGGCATCGAAATCCAAAGGTGTATATATGGTTCCCAAGGTGCCTTGTTCCAGGGGATTGGTTAGGTCGGACGGAACTTCCGTCACGCCCTCCACACTGCAAAGTCGCTCTTGGAAGAAGTCGCGTGCAGCAGCATATTCCTCACTGTTTTCGGCTGCTTTTTGAGCCGCTACGAAGTCGGCATAGGTGAAGGTTTCGGGTTCAATCTCCTTGCCATTGAGCAAGTCAAACAGTTGCGTCAGCAGCACATCGAACGAGCCACCATCCACAACGAGGTGATGAATGTCCATCATCAGATAAACCCATTGCTCGGTGCTAACAACCTCCATGCGGTAGAGTGGTCCCTGTCTTAGATTGAAAGGTTTGACGAACTCCAATTTGTAGTTGGGCATCTCCTCCTCAGTGTGATGGCTCTGGGTAATGACGATAGGTTGCTCGAGGTCAACAATCTGTACGATGTCAGAACCTACATTTCCGAAATGTGCCTGCAACATAGGATGTGTCTTTACGAGTGTCTCCGCTGCCTTGACAAGCAGTTTGACATCCACATCTTTCGGGAAACGGGCTATCACTGGAGTATTGTATATGGTAGATTCTGGTTGTTTGATTGAATCCACATATACACCCATCTGTGCATAAGACAGTGGAATGTTGCTCATGTCGGCATGTCTTACTTCGGCTGCCTCCTGCTTGGCAGTTCCTCCACTCATCAGTGCCGTCAGTATCTCGTTCTCGATGCTTTGCACACTTCCTGTTTTTGCCAAAGCCTTTGAATCCAAGGAGACACCAAAGCGCTTGTTTATCTGAATGGCAACCTTGATGGACATGATGGAGGTCAGTCCGACGTAGCCCAACACTGTCGTTACGCCAAAGTCCTCTGTGTTGATGATCTTTGCGATGATGCTATGGATTTCCTGCTCAAGCACATTCATCGGCACGTTGCTCTCCACCTCAGTCCCAACAGCTTTCTTTTCGGGCTTGGGCAGTGCCCTTTTGTTCACCTTCTGGTTCTGGTTCAGCGGAATGGCATCGATTTGCATAGTGACGGCAGGCACCATGTAGGGTGGCTTCTGGTCGAGGATGAAGTTGTCAAGTGCCTCGATGTCAATCTGCTCGTCGCTGACGATGTAGGCAGCGATGAACTTGCCGCCGCCATCCTCATCAAACGCCTGTACCGTAGCATCCTTGATGCCGGGGAACTCACGGATGACAGCCTCCACTTCTTTCAGTTCGATGCGGAAACCGCGAATCTTCACTTGCCCATCCTTTCTGCCCACAAACTGGATGTTGCCGTCGGGGAGATAACGCACGATGTCTCCAGTGCGATAGCAGCGGGAATATTTGCTGTTTTCTGTTTCGAATGGATTGCTTATAAATACTTCGGCGGTCTTTTCCGGTCGGTTCAGGTAACCTCGGCTCACCTGCGGGCCACTGATCCACAACTCACCGGCTGCTCCTACTGGCAGTCGATGCCCCTGCCCATCGACAATATACAAGCGTGTATTGTCGATAGCCTTTCCGATGGGGATGTTGTTCAGCTTCTTCTCTATCGGATAGATAGTTTCACAGATAGTCGTCTCTGTAGGTCCATAACCATTATGAAGCGTGTAACCCTTTGTAGGCGGTAGCGAAGCAAGTTTCTCACCACCTGTCATAAAATGCTTCAAGGAGTGATTCTCGATGGTGGTAGCAAACTGATATGCCACCTGCGTGGTCATAAAGGCATTTGTGATGTGCTCGCGCTCGAAGTAGTCGTTCAGCGCAATCAGGTCCAGACGCAGTTCCTCTGGAATGATATATATGGAGGCACCGCGCGTCAGTGCTGGATACGTGTCATACATATTGGCATCGAAACCATACGAAGCGTAGGCGGTCACCTTGTCGGTCTCCTGTAGGTCGAAATAGCGATGATACCAATGGATGAAAGCTACCATATTGCTGTGTATCAACTGGCAACCCTTAGGCACACCCGTTGACCCAGAGGTGTAGAGCATGATGTAGAGGCTACTGGGCTTAGGGCCTTCGGGCAACACATCCACCGCCGGCAATGACATCAGATTCTTTGTCAGGATGACGTCGCCTTGATATTCATCCACGATAGGGCGCAGTTCCTCGTCTGCTATCAGCAATTTGACAGCAGCATCCTGCATCATGAAGTTCAGACGTTCCTTCGGATAGCTGGGATCGAGGGGCTGGTAGGCACATCCTGCCTTCATCACACCTAATGAAGCGATAGGCATCCATTCGCAACGTGGTATCAGTACGGAAACGACATCCTCCAAGCCCAGCCCTTTTGCTGAAATACAGCAAGCGATGCGGTCGCTGATTTCATCCACCTCTGCATAAGTAAGCCGCTTGTCCTTATAGACGACGGCGATGTTCTGCGGTGTGGCTTTAGCCTGACGACGGAACAGCGACACGATGGTCTGTGTGTTGTCGTAAGGCACATCGTTCTGGTTGAAACTGTCAAGCAACGCTGCTTGCGAAGCTGTTGTGAAGCAGATGTCGCATAGCTTGGCTTGACTCAGCATGCCCATTAGGGTGGCATCATAACTTTCCATGAACTGACTGACCATAGCCTCAGAGTACTCATTGGAATTGTATTCTGCTCTCAGCTCATATTGGTTGCCGATGACATATGCCATCATTAACAACGACACTTCTAATGTGTAGTTGCGGAGTTGGATGATCTGCATGGGTTTCCCCATCAGTTGAGTAGCGCCAAGCATGTCTCCCCGCCATGTAAACAAGGAGTTGCTTTGCAGATGGAGGTCGGTCATAGCATCACTGTAATCATAGATGTCGTGTTCCCGACAGCCGGTCATCTGCTCCTGTCCTGCTTTCAGGAAGTCAAGTACAGTGGTGTCGCCAGAGAATTTGGCGTAAACGGGCAGCGTCTTCACAGCGATGCCTGCCGAATGAACGAACCGCTGGTCAGTGCGACCATTGTAAACGGTGGTAAACAGCGACTCCTGCTCGTTGTTGTACTTAGCCAAGAGGTAGGCGTATGTGGCGGTGAAAAGGGTGCTCTTGTATATGCCGTTGGCTTTGCAGAAGGCATCCACCTTTTCCTTGTCAATGCTGAGGGTGCGAACCATGTTGGCTCTTGTGGGTTCCGTACCTTCAAGGTCGGGGATGAGCTGTGTGAATGTGTCGCCACAATCAAAGTTCTGGGCATACCATTGCTTGCTTTCCTCAAAGGCAGGCGTTTGGCGCATCTCGGCTTCGGCGAGGGCCACTTCCATCATCGTCATCGATTCGGATTCCAGTGCCTTTCCGTTGTAAGCAGCCTCAATGTCGGCAAGAATCACTTCCAGCGTGATGCCGTCGCAAATGATATGGTGGATGTCGAGCAGGAGATAGAAATGCCCGGCATCTTTCAGCAAACGGATATGAAACAGACGGTCATTGTAGAGATCGAACGGTTGGACGAATTGAACTTTCTCTGCCTCCAAATCGAATGGTCCGTGTTCAACGGTCAATGCAAATGTCTCGCCGTCGTCTATGCGCTGTATCGGGTCGCCTTGTTCGTTCAGTCCGATACGGGTGAACAATGTTGGATGAGCAGCCACAGCAGCCTCAACGGCTGTCTTTAGCTTTTCTTCATCCAAACCACCATCCAACACAAAGAGATATGGAAGGTTATAATATACCTCTCCCTGATGTGAAACACATTCGGCATAAATGCCATACTGCATTTTTGATAATATAGCAGTTTTCATAATTTAATGGTCTTATAATTTGCGTAATGATAATACTATGTTTCAAATAATCGATTATGTTTTTGATTGCATTATATAAACGTACATTTTGAGATTTTAGTCATTAAACGTCTGACTATTTTTATCTTTTCAAAATGCCGAATTCGTGAGAAAAGACAAATTCAATTAGTAATCAAATCCAAGAAGCTGGTCATCCATGTTGTATGCTAACATGTTGTCATTGTTCATACATGCCTCGTAAGCGGCAATTTTGATTTCTTTTTTCACTTTGCCAAATGCTACGGCACCTTCGTGGGATATTGTGTGCATGTAGGTCTTGGCTGTTGTTGCCAACTGCTCTGCTGAGATTTCATTGTTGCGACTGTACATTTCGAGGGTAATGTCCATTGCGGCGATGATCATACCAACAAATGTGATGAGGATAAGCTTTGACAATTTCATGATTCTTATTTTTTTGAGGTGATTATTTATTAATTTCTTTTCTCTTGTATGCAAGAACATTGTTTGTTTCTTGTTACATTGCAAAGTTAAGTCTGCTTTTCCCGGTTCACTATTATTATCATAATTATCGCCTCACTTTGTTGCGACATCCATCCTAATTTGCGACAAACAGAATTATTGCTAAAAAATCTGTCGCAAGGGGACAAAAAAGCCCCATATCCTTCATTTTTTAGGATATGGGGACTTTGTCACAAGGACGGGATTTAGACTCCGCAATCACTTACTTATTTAGTCGTCCTACATATTTTACTGGTTTGGCATCTTGCTTGATGGCATCTGCAAACTGTTGTGGCTTGATGGTAACGGGACCTCGCATAAACTCAGGCACGTTATAGCATTTCAAGAACTGACGATGATAGTCAGGGTTTGCGCAAGGCAGTTCGAAGGGCTTGCTGCCACGTCCATTGCTGTCAATGTGTGCAATGAAAGGACGTGTGTAGTTGCCGTCATAGCGGCGACTGCTGAACACCACCCACCGTCCGTTGCTTGACCACGAGTGATAGCTCTCCGTGTCAGGTGAATTGATTTCCTCCATGTTGCGCGCCTTACCTGTCTGGAGGTCCAGCATCCACAGGTCGGCATCGTGATGCCAAATGTGGAAGATGCCGTACTTGGCGAGGGTGAACATCAGATAGCGGCCATCGGGCGAAATACGAGGCAAAGTGGCACTCTTATCGACAGAATCAGCAGCAAAGACAAGTTCACGAGGCCCGAACTGCAAAGTCTCGGGATTGAAGCTCTTCTTGTAGAGGTTGTATTTCAACTCTTCTGTGCGCGTAATGAACTCCTTTCCTTTTTCTATGGTGTCTCTATACTCGAAGTGGGCGCTGCAATAATAAAGAGTCTTGCCATCTGGTGCCCAGAACGGGAAACATTCCATTTCCGCAGGGTCGTTCTCGATGTTTGTAACCTCGTTCTTCTCCACATCATAGGCAATAAGGTCGCTTTCCGTATCAAACACCTCTATCTTGTTGGGATCGACAGAATGGAATATCTGGCCGGTCTTGTTTGTGGAATAAACAATCAATTTGAGCCATGGATGCCATGTGGGATAGACGCCTGCCGACAAGATTGAGTCATTGCCCATGTTGATTTTCTGTATTTTTCCATCGCATGCGATGACTGTTCCTCCCAAGTTTTGACGGGCATGAAACTGCATTCTGTCGGGGTCGTATTGTTGGTAGTTGTGACAGTTGATGCATTGACCGTCAGCACCTTCCGAACAGAGCATATTATCATAGATGACACTTTCTTCGTAGTTTTCCAAACAGCGCTGATTGATTGTCAGTTCCTCGTAGGTGACATACGATGGTGAGATGAGTCGATAGCTGATATAGGGGTCTATGGAATCGGGTGACACATAGATGTTGAATGGCTTGAAACGAGTCCACTCGTCGTCCTTCTCAACATATACTTCCACCTTGATGGCATCACCCTTGGCGCTTTCTGCCAGTCGTTGCCATTCGTCGGCATCGGGTTGCACATTTTTGCCACCACAAATTATCTCTTCGTTGCCAGCAGTCAACCTTGCCACCATGTCATCAGCCTTGCCTTCAATCTCGAAAGTCAGCGGCGCAATGTTGACAGGCACCGTGACGTTGGCGTAGTCGGGATAGATGTCGGGCAGTTCGTCTGACTCGCTGAAATTCTGTGGTATCTTGCTGCCGCAGCCAACCAGCAAAGCTGCTGCGGTGAGTAAAACGAGTTTTTTCATATCAAAAATAGGTAATGTTTCTTAAGAAGAAGAATTCAAAATAGTAGGTGTCGCCGTATCTTTCCTTCAGCAAATGCTTTTCCATGCCGCTACGCGACCTCTTGGCTTTCTCCATCAGTTGCATGAAAGCGTAGAAGTTTTCTCTGACGCCATCCTCCAGCGTCCATTCTTCCAAGCCTTCCATGCCTTGAAGGTTTGCGAACAGCCAAGCTGCCTCCTGGAAGATGCGTGGCACAGGCTTGTCGCCGTTCAGTTCCATAAAATGCTCGAAACGCGGCCAGAAGAGATTTGGGTCTCTTGTCCACATCGCAGCCAACACTGCCTGCTCCTGGAAGTATAGGTCATCGGCATCATGCTGAGCCAAGTTGGTCATGACACATTTCTCCACCCATCCCTCAACGGCATCCAGATGGTCCTCATAATGCATCATGTGCGTGATGGGACCCGTCTCCTCATCTTTTGCCAAAAGTTGCGAATCTTTCATCAACGCCTCCATGTGGTCTGCCCACGAGCCGTAGTAGCAGGTCTGGCGGAGTATGTCGAGGAATTTCCTTGCAGCCTGCTTCTCATTGCTGAAGATGGCACAGCGAGTCAGGTATTTCAACAATTCCACATTCCAGCCGTATTCCACTCCATCCTCCATGCACTGACGGTGGCACTCGTTCATCATGCCATATTGATAGAGCATCAGGCGTCCTGCAACATTATACATATATACTGGCAGGGGCGAATTGACTTTTGCCGAACCTTTATTGAACTTGTACATCTCTCCACACTGACGTCCCAGGCGGCTCAGTGCCAGGTTGTGCATGACAACGATGGCTCTTGTTGGCTCGCAGTCCTGCTTCTTGCCTTCTTCTATCACACCCTCCCAGTTGGCTTGCTCCACACAGCGCTGCATGCGCAACTCATGGTGGAAATTGGCATCCTTGTACCAGAAAAGATAGACGCAGCCAATGACAGCAGCCAGCACACAGCCTTGTTTCACCCATTGCATGACGGTATGCTTCGGTGCTTTCCATTCCCTAAGGCAGATGAAAGTCATCATCAGGTAAAATGCTGCCAACACATAGTAAGGTATATAGAAGTCGGGGTAGTCGTCTTTAATGGTAAAGACGGGAAGTGCCGCGGTGTAGATGTCATTGAGGTTTGTCTCATAATAGACGAAGCGATAGTAGAGCAATGGTATGCTGATGACACTAAGCAAAGCCATGACACTCAAGACGATTCGAGTGTTTAGGTTGGATTTCTGCCTCCATACAAGGAGTCCCATAAGCACTACGGCAGCCAAGGCATAGACACCCATAAGAGGATAACCAATCAATGCCACCAGCAAGATGAATATGGCACGCAGCCACAACTTCTCAGGCAATTTACGGAACGCCCAGAACAAGGCTGTTCCTGCCGTCACACCCAAGGTGGCGACATAGAAGAAGCCACGCAACTTTATGACATATACCCAGTAGCCCAACTGCATATTGGCAAGCAACAAGAGGGCTACTGGTATCAGCGTCAGCACTTTCCATTTCTCAGGGATTTTGAACGCCCGTTCTGTCAGCCACATGAGCAGCAGCCACCATAGGCAAATCAGGATGACGCCCACCCAAGGATAATAGAAGTGCTGGGTGAAGAATGCTCCCAAATAAGAAAACATGCCTCCTGGCACCACCATTTGCTGGTGGAAGAACAGGGAAGAATTCAAGAAAACATTGTGTTGCTGCACCTTCCATAGCAGGTCGGCTTCATAAAACAATAGTGCAAAAGCCACCAGAAGCAACGCGCCAAGCCACAAAGCAATTGGTATCAGTTTTTTCATTCCGACAAACTTAGTTGAATCAAATACTTCCGCAAAGGTACGAATTCTTTTTGTATGGCACACTGATTTTGTCATAAAAACAAACCACCCAATGTGCTCAACTTTTTCTTTCATGTATCACGGGAATCTACTTCAGCATGATTCGAAGATTGAAAATGGGTTAGAAATCATCAAAACATGTTACATAGCAAGTGCATACAAGTTCTGCAAGTCGTTAATTTTGTTAATAATTCTGATAATTGGGAATCAACGCTTATACCCTTCCAAATAAATGAGAAATAGGAGAAACATCTTAGTGAGCAGGAGTATCTCACCCACAGTTCGTTCAAACCCATCATCTTCCCCAAGGTGTTGATGGGCGACGTGAACAACGAGGGAACGATTAGCGTTGCCGACGTGATGGCGCTCGTGAACATCGTCCTTGGTGAGAACACGGCGAACTACAACATGAAGGCTGCCGACATGAACAAGGATGAATCGATAAGCATAGCCGACGCCATGGCAATCGTGAACATCATACTTGGCCAAACAGAATAGCTGATTGGCGTAAGAAACACCAATTCGGGCGAAATCTACCCTAAAAGGCATAGATTTCGCCCGAATTCAATCACTATCGTCTATTCAATCTACATTTTCTACCGGCATCTACAGGACCATCGTATTAGCGCCATATCTGTTGCTGGTCGGGACTCACGAACATTCCCGTGGGCATCTGGAAGAAAACCAGACGGGTGCTGATGAACTTGGATGTTGCTTTCTTGAACTTGGCGGCGAATGATTCCACTTCATACATTGCCATTGCCATTGGGGTTGCGTTTGTTGTCTTCA
>ONAG01000134.1 GCA_900315745.1 uncultured Prevotellaceae bacterium | reverse complement strand
GCGGCGAGTACGCCCACATGGACGCCTGTCACCGGATGGACATTTGACGAAAATGAATACACGACGAAGATCGTCGTAACGGAAGCTGCAGACGGTACACTGTCCGCTGCTGCCGCGACGCCGGTCCCGGTGTTCAACAACCAGTACGGACCTTACGGCGAGCTGGATACAAAGGGCAAGCTGATCCTGTCCAAGACAGTGGAAGCGGAAGGTACAGCGTGGGCAGACAAGGAGTTTGAATTCTCGATCGCCCCGCATTCAGACACACCGGAAGCTCCGCTGGCAAAAGACACAAACGGCAGCGAGATCCGGACCGCGTCCCTGACGTTCAGTGAGGCGGGGACACAGACCGTTGATTTTGGTGTTATCAAGTATTACAAGGCCGGAACTTATAAATATGTCATGAAGGAGACCAGCCCCACCGGGACGAAGGTGAACGGCTGGACTTACGATAATACCGAGAAGACGGTGGTGGTTGACTCCACTTACAGGTACAAGGCCAAACTTGACTCCCTGCAGGCCATCATCGACAGCCGGCAAGAGCAGGTGGTGGAGGTGAAGAAGTCCCCTCTTCCGAGCATCCGGGAGATGATAGTGGCCGCGCTCATCATCATCGTGGTGACCGTAGCCCTGCTACGCAGGAAATGACTTTTTTTCCATACATTATTATATATGTACGTTAAGGTTTAAAAATGCGGCTAATTATTGATTGAAAACCCATTGGAAACCGCTCGTCCGTGAGGATGGGCGTTTTTTTTGTTGCTTGATTAATGATTTCATTAATCAAAAGTTAAATGATGTGAATTTGAGAAAGATTTTTTGATAAATGCTTGCAACAATCAAATAAAAGCCTTATCTTTGCATCAGAATTAATAACCAAAACATTACAATTATGAAAGCAAAACATCTTCTCGCAATTATCAACGCTGCCGTGCAAGACGGCTTCGAGTTCGACACAACCGACTCCATGGAGGAAGTATGGCAACAGGCCGAAGACTACCTGCTCGAAAACGAGCCTTATGGGCACTTGTTCGTACAGTGCGATCTGTCGGGCCACGGCATGAGCCAGGGCTACACATTCGTCGACGTTGACGGATACGCAATTACCTCATCGGGTGAAATCTTCGACTTCGGCCACGCCAATAAGGACGACGAGGTGTATTTCCTGATGAAGGGCAACGACTTCGAGCCTGTCAACTGGTTCGAGATTCCCGATGACGAGAACCGGAAAGACTTCATCTTCGTCTATGACAAGGTGGTGTGCGCCGACGGCAAGATTGCCTACCTTTACGATAATTTCGCATAAAATTCTAACCATCAAACCGAGACAACCATGGATATGAAAGGAACAATCAACTACACAATGCAGAATCTTGCCGACTACATCAACGAGGCTGAAGACTGGCCACTCGACGTGGAGGACATCATCGAGGAGAACGGATGGGTGAGTGACTGTGGCACCGAGTTCGGCGTCTGCCATAATGAGACCGACAAGGTGGTGATGAACGACTCAGGCTTGGCCGTAGTAATCAGAAAGCGCGGAGGGCACCGACCAGGAGCAGGGAGACCCTTCACCGAGAGGAACGTTCCTCTGCTGGTACGCGTCACGCAAGAAGCAGCCGACAAGTTGGCCAGACTCACGGACAACAAATCAGAGTATATTGACAACCTAATCAAGCAGCAGCCCGAGTGAGGCTGCTGCTTTTTGTTGTGTTGTTGTGTTGTTGTTTCATAAAATGCCATCATAATTCAGCAGCAGCGCATTCGCTTCCTTGATGTCCTTCGGCGTGTAGGTGTCGGTGATGAGGATGGAGGAGTGGCGGGCCTGGTCGCGCACGGTGAGGATGTCGACGTTCTGGCGCAGCATGTTGGTGATGCCGGTATCTTTTAGGCTGTAGAACTTGTAGCGCTCGGAGAAGCCCAAGTCCTTGCGCAGTGTGCGCGTCCAGAAGTCACGGAACTGCTTTTCGGTGTAGTAGGTCGGTCCCGGTCGGCAGCCCTCGCTGAAGAGATACTCATCGGCATGGTGGTTGGTGAGGATGTCGAGGTCGACCATCAGGCGGATGACCTTCGCCGGCAGCGTGATGACGGCATCGTGCCTGTTCTTCGTGTTCGTGCCATGGAGGCGGAGCGTCTGCTTCCGCACGGAGATATCCCCAATACGTATGTGGCTCATCTCCTTCGGGCGGATGAGACAGTAGTGGCACATGTAGCATGCCAGGAGAAAATGGCGGTGTTTCGTGGCCAGATACTCATGGATCTGCGCCATCACATCGTCGGGTATCACGTCGCGGTTCTTCCCCGTCTCGCGTATCTTCAGGGCAGAGAAGGAGGCGGCAGGGTCGGTCTTCACGTACCTGCGCTCCGTGAGATAGTGGCCGAAGTTCTTCAGCCAAACGAGATACCCATTGCGCGTGCGGATGGTGTTGTTGCGGTCGATGAAGACATAGTCGAGGAACTTGCCTACCACGAAGGCATCGAACTGGTAGGCATAGGTGATGGGAATCTTGGAGGAGGAGATGAACTGTTCGAGGACGTGTAGGCGCGAGGAGTAGGTCTTGAAGGTATCCTCACGTAGGCTGCCCTCGTTGAAGAGCTTCACGAGGTAGTTCCGGTACCGGCTGACCACCTCGGGCCATAGGGTGTACTGCGTGGGTGTCTCTGCCTCGATCCAGGGATTCCACCCCGACATCAGCTTGGCAGTGAGGTCGGCGATGATCCTGTCGGCTTCGGCACGCTGCGCCCTTTTCGTCTTGATGCGCCCGAGCATGATTTTCTTGCTCCGCAGCCTCCCGATGGACGGGTCGAATGCGGAGAAAGACACATACACCTGCGATTTCTGGTGGAAGGTTGGCAGGGTGTAACCTTTGATTTGCGCGAACACCTCCCTGTTCGACTTCTTGTTGGCATCCATGTTGATTGAAGTTGAATTTTCAAGTCAAATGGTGCCAATATTGTAAACTGTATGGGTCAGATTCTGAAAACCACCCATCGACCATTTTTCGACCAGTGGTTTTAAGCGACCAAGGGTTAACCGACTGATAAACAGTGGGTTAACCCTTGTCAGGTCGGGATTACTGGAGCATTTTTCGGGATTCATCATTTTGTATGTGCTTGATTATCAACTTGTTGCGATTTTGTAAATTGAGGGTTTTTACGGGTTCTTGACTTGTTTTGCTGTGTCAGAAAAGAGGACAGAGAGTTTTTCCTTCAGCGTGGCGTTCTCGGCGATGAGTTGGCGGTTCTCAATCTTCATTTCTCGGTATTCATCGAAGATGAAGCGGAGAGCGGATGGAGCTGCGGGCGTGGTGGATTCTCCATAGAACATGGGCAATTTTCCCAAGAAAATATAATACAAATTGAGGGCGGGGAATGCGGAGAAAATCTTCTGGACGTCGATTTCCTTCACATAGTCGCCCAGGTGGTTGAGCCAGTCCTCGCGCAGTCCGCAGGCCATGCAGAAGGCGCGGTCGCTGTATCCCATCTGGCGTGCTGCCTTCTGCAGGCGTGACTTGATGCTGCTCATTGTTTCTGCATTTTCTCGATGATGGCAATCAGGCGGTCGATCTGTTCCTGGCTCTTGGCGTTTTGAGCGTCGCGGGCCTGTATGATGTCGAGCAGCCGAGGGTCGCAAGACTGCGTCCCCTTGAAGGCCGTGCTGTTGTTGATGGCCGAGATGATATCGCCATCGCTGTAGAGTTCTGACGTACTCAATCCGATGATTTCACAGATTTGTTCGATGAGTCCTGATGAGACGTCATCGGTGTTGAGTTTAGCGGAAAGGTTCTGCTGGGATTGCTTGAGTTCCTTGGCCACACGCTTCATCGTGAAGCCCTTTTTCTTGATTTCGTATTTAATCCTTTCACCGTCCATAATCAATCAATTATTTGTTTTGTTGGTTAAAATTTGTAAAATTAACAAGGAATAATTTGATTTATCAAAGTTTTCTTTTATTTTTGTAACGGATTTCGTTACTAATTTCGTTACGAAAATAACAATAAAAATTGAAAAAACAAAGAAATGGAAGTTTTTCTGATAAAAAAATTCTACGAAGGCCTTGACCGTGGCGAGAAGGGAAAGTTCCTGCTATGGCTTCAGGCGACTCTTGAGATCTCTCAGTCCACTGCCATCACCCGTATCAACAGCGACGGATGGCGGAACGTGGAGCGCGATGCCGTGATGACCGGCATCGACAACGGCACATGGAAGCAGTGATCATCATTATACTACGGGTGGGCAGGCTGTGCGGTCGGTTCCGCGAGGAAGTGGCTTGAAGCGCAGTGCCCACATTTTTTACGATTCAACTTAGAAAAAATATGAGAGTAGCAGAATTTGAACAAGCTATATATGCGAAGGGCGCACGCATCCTCGAGATGCGACTATACCACAACCATGTGAAGAACGCCTTCGGGCGCATCGACAACAAGGTCATCATCTGGGATGACCAGGGCTATGCCTTCTCCGCCATCATGCCTGATGGCATCGACGATGAGGAAGCGCTCGAGAAGATGAACCGATACCACTATGACCCAGACCCCGAACTCAACCTCGAATTTTGATGACGGCTACTACGACCGAGTGGCCACACTGCTGTCGAGGATGGAACCGGGTCAGTCCATCACCATCACGAAGATTGTGAAGCGCGAGAACCGGGAAAAGTTCATCGAGTGCTTCCGCCGTTTTGCCGGACTCGCACTTAACGGTCCATATTGGTTCGACTGGGACGATGAGAAGATGATCATCACCAAGCACAAGCGATTTTGGTGAGTTTTAAAGAGTATAATGTATGATAAAACCAACCGACAAAGACCGTATTCTTGAATCCATTGACCAGAGCGGTCTTGACCAACTCATCGGCAAGGACATCCAGCTGTCGAAGAAGGGCATCCGCTACTATGCGCGCTGTCCATTCCACCGCGACAAGGGACCGAGCTTTGTGGTGTTCAACACTCC
>ONAG01000106.1 GCA_900315745.1 uncultured Prevotellaceae bacterium | reverse complement strand
CTCCTGTATGTCGTGCTGGATGGTTCGGCGGCTCACATCGCCGTATCCGTTGACCTCATACAATGCGTCGCTGCAGGCGTCAATCAGTTCTTGAAGCGTTGCCCTGCGGCCCTTGCGGAGCATGCGGTCTATGGTCTTGTACCTTAACAAGGTGTTTCTGTTGATTGGCATTATGAAATGTTTTTTTGTATCAGAACGTTTTTAATTGAAAAATGCATTTTGCAAATATACATGCACACTATTTGCAAAGGTATGATATCTTACTCTTTCCTCCCAAAAGTAATCAATAATAATCCAAGGAAGATGTTTTGAAAAAATATGAATACCTTCTCATGCTAAACCAACAATTATCAAGAATTCTCCATATAAAGAGTGATTAACTTACGAATGAAGTCTATTAGATAGTTACTTCAAGTTATAAGAATGATGACGGCTGGATTGCTGTCCTTTGTTTGCATCACACGCATAGCCACTCAACTTTCCTGGCCTCGTGCGCCTCGGGTGGTGTCAGTTTGGCAAGCATGTCCTCGATGACGAGGGTGGGGACCATTTCCTCACGGGAGCGGTTCCGTTTAAGGAGCGTGTCCCATGGCGTCTCGAGATAGACGATGCGCACATGTGCATGGTAGGTCTCAAACAATGAGACGAGCGACTCGCGCATTTGCAACGTGACGTTGGTGGCGTTCCACACGAAGGGCTGGTGCTTGCGCAGGAATCCCTTTGCCTGTTCGCGGGCGATGTTGGCGACAGCGCCCTGGTTGTCACTCGGTGAGATCTTGAGGGAGCGGCGCAAGCTGTCAAGCGAGATAACCGGCAGTTCTGGGAGGTTGTGTCGTATCCATGTGTCCTTGCCTGTTCCTGGCAGTCCGCTCAGAATGACAACCTCGCCCCATGTGTCATCATAGAGGTCCTGTTGCTTCCATACGTCTCGTCCGGCAAGGAAGGCGCGCTGCGTATGGCAGGAGGGAAAGGGGAAGCATCCGTCAAGACACTCTTCTTCCTTGGCCATTTCCTCGCACAGGGCTATCCGGTCGAGCATCTGCTGTTGGTCGTCGCATCGCCGTCCGAGCATGTCGGCCTTGCATAGGATACACAACATCTTTATGGAGAAGAAAGGTGTCAGCAAACTGTTGGCCGCCATGCGGTGAAGTCGCAGCCGTGCATCGTCGATGTCGATGGCGTGGGGTGGGAGAGAGTGGTGGCGGATGAGCAGACAGACGGCTTCGCGCACCTGCACCTTTTCCTTCTCTCCGCACAATCCGCATGCCTTCCACAACCATTCCCGTGCCATCCTGCTGCCCGTTGTGGAATGGTGCGGGGTTTGCCATTCTCTGTTCACCATCGTCGTGGTGACGGTTTTTCCGATATCGTGGAGCAGGGTGGCCAAATATAGGATTTGCTGCCTTTGCTTGTCCAATTCCTGATATTCGGGCAGTGAGGACAATGCCTCGCACGTCATCATCGTGTGGGTGTGCACGTCGCCCTCGCCATGCCATCGTGGTGACTGCATGGTGTGCCGCATCGCGTCACCGAAGTGTGCCAATGCGTCGGTGGTTATGTGGGTCAGGTCTGTCATCTATATGAAGAGGTCGTGAATGGTCGATGTGATGCGGTTGGGCACGATGGGGCGGTCGAGCCAGTGCGACTGCGACTCCTCGACGGTCTGCAGGAAAGAGGCCCGCACGTATTTCATCCGGTCCACCACCTCGCCGTTCTCCTCCACCTTGATGTAGATGCCCTCCATCGTGCGCGATCTGTCCGTCTCGCGGCAAACCCTGTCGGCGTCGAGTCCAAGCCGTTCGGCGTCCTCACGCAGGTGGTCGATGTGGCTTTCGGAGATGTAGTGGGAGTCGCCCAGATATGATAGGATTTCGTCCATGTTCTTGAATGAGCCGGAGGCAAGGACGGGCACCGAACAGACCGGCAGGTTCTTGAGCAGCTCATGCCGTGCCGGGGTGTCGAGGAACTTGCCCGTCTCGCGGTCGAGCACGTCGAACTCCATGAAGTAGTGGGGCAGCAGGTCGTAGTAGATGGTGTGCTTGGCATACATCCACTCGCCGTACATGATGTAGCGTTCGCCGAGAACGTCATGGAGACGGTCCTTATGTATGGCACCCCATTGCTTCAGCAGGTTGTAGTGCCTCTCTCGATAGCCGCCAGTTAGGAAATGCCCGCGGCTCTGCAGGCGCAGCTCGCCGTCGTCAGTGAACGACACAGCGGTGTTGGCGCCGTCGATTTTCTCCTCCAGCACGACATGACGGCCTTCAATGTCGGCAAAGGGCCGTTGGCGCAGGTCCTCGTCCCCGGGCTGCAGGCGCGAACCCTGGATGTGTGGCGTGCGGGGGTATTTGATGATGATGTCTTCGAGTTTCATGAGTGTGGTTTGGTGGTTTTGAGATGTTTTGCCGGTCGTGGCAAGGGCACATACAGCGGATGAATGTTGCTGAAGTGTGGCAACGTGCCCGACTGGGAGATGTGTGGCATGGTCGTGCGGGGATTACCGTTGTGCCACCATGATGCGGTGGTTGGTCACAGACATGAACTTCACCTTCTTGCAGCCATGCTCCAGAAAGAGCGATTTCAAGTCTTCATTGGAGAAGAGGTGGATATGTTCCGGGTTGTCGTCGGGCTTCGACGGCACCGACACGACGATGTAGTTGCGTGCCAGCCGGACGGCGTTGCGCACCACGGCATCGGTGTCGGGGATGTGTTCCATCACCTCCAGCATGGTCACCACGTCAAACTTCTTGTCGGGAGCATCCCATGTGCAGATATCGCCCATGAATGGATGGAGGTTGCTGATGCCACCGTCATGCAGGCATTGTAGCAGTTCCACCCGATGGGGAAGGATGTCGATGCACGTCACCTCCAGGGAAGGGAAGTCCCTGAGCAGGGGGAAGAGGAACGCACCTCTTCCGCTTCCCACGTCGAGGAGCGACTGGCATTGTCCTGCCGGAATGACGCCTTGAAGGAAGCCCAGCACCGCCCTCACCCTCGGCAAGTCCTCTTTCGTCTTGAAGTAATGGTCTTTGCGCTCAGGGGCTTCGGGCATGCCCTTGTGTCTTTTCTCATATCCCCGGATGTAGGCCTCCAGGAGGGGAGTGACGTATTGTTGTTCCATAGGTCGTTATTTTCCGATTTCATTCAAGCAGTATTCCACGGCTTCCATGAGGTTCTTGTCTTCGGCACTCATCACCTGCAAGGCTTTCCCCCATTCAGGAGTGGATGTGACATTAGGGTCATTCCTTGATTTGTTGATGACCTTTCGGATCTGGTTCCATCGTCTGAATTTGTTTCCAAGAAAGAGGTTGAGCCATAATGGTGTGTCTTGGCTGAAGACGATGGTTCCGTCTTCGTCGGTTGTCAGTTTGAGGAAATCAATGTCCACCTGTTCCATCTGGTCGCCGAAATCATCCTTTTGGATGGCGCCGCTTGCGTATTCGGACAACAGGCTTGCCGCCCTTTTCTCAACTTCGGAAAATTTTGTCTTCTTTTTCCTGAACTTGCCGAACAAGTCATCCAGATAATCGAAACTCATAATCAGTCTTATTCAAAATAGTAAAGGTTGTTGTAATTGTATTGTGTCAGTTCGGACCCCACGTCATCCAGTTCTCGCATCCTCGCGGGGACGTCCTTGAGGGCATGCTGGCTGATGCAGTCCCGCAGCCGGGAGGCAAACTTGACCATCTCGCGGTCAATCTCCTCCTTGGTGGTTGCGACATGCTCTTTGGACGCCTCGTACAGTTCGGAGATTATCATCCCGGAGAAGAGCCCGTGCAGATTGTAGTCTTTTGCAAACTTGTCGGCCTTGCACCATATGCCGATGCAGGTCTTGCCCCGTAGGAACTGCACGTGGCCGCTGTTGACAATCAAGCGCTCGAAATCGAGGTTCTCGTCGAGGATGGTGCACAATCCCGCCTCGCTGCCGTGCCCGAGCATCATTATTGTGTCGTCGCCGCGGATGGCGCGTATGACGTCCATGTTGGTGCTTTTCTCCGTGATGCGTGCCTTTATGTCCTCCCTCTGGTTGTAGAGCAGGGAGAGGAATCGTGTCGTGGGGTCATTGGCATGTATGATGGTCATAAGAGTAAAATATTGTGACTTGATGTTGCTCTTTTGCAGTTGCCAACAGATTATGGTCCTCACATCCCCCATGATGGAGGATTGGCGGCATGTCGGCGGGGTGCCGGTTTTGGATGCTCGGTTGATGGCTATTTGCAGCAAAAGCTTTTGCTAAATATCCATTTCGTCTTGCCACCGTCTTTGGGGATGAAATACATGTCAAGATTGAATTCCCCTGATACGGAGAAATTTAGTATGAAGCGATGCCCGTACTTTGCCGTAGGCACTTGGTGGGTGCCCTTAACGATGTCGGAAGGATTGAGTGTGTCGGGGTTGCGATAATTTTCATCCCATGCGAACCCATCCCAAACATATTCTTTGTCGGGTATGATGAGTTCTTCCTTGATATCCTCCGGACTCACTTTCAGGAGCAGAACTTCCGGCATGTCTTTTTCTTTCATTTTCTTCAATATCCTGAATCCACTGCTTTGCTGCTCCAAATTCAGGATGGAAATATATTTAAACACCTCTCCTGTTATTGCAATGACACCTTCTCTTGCCTTTCCGTTCTTCATCAGCAACTTGTCGCACAAGACAGTTACGTTGTAATAGTTCATTTCTGGAAGCCCCATTTTTACATCGACGTCATCAGCATATGAGCCCATGTTCAGTGATCCATGGCCTGCCAGTTGCATGACACGTTTCCTTGCTTCCTCATATTCATGATTGTCGTCAAGAATATCAGTCTTCTCTTCTTCCATATGTCGCATGGTTTTCTCCATATCATCAGTGTCATGCTTACCCTCTTTGGGCTGGCAGTCCACGGCTTTCTTGATTCCAAACAGTCTTCTTAGATCCATAAAAGATATTCTTTATTATATGATTTTTGGGCAAGGGGGAAGTCAGTTCATGAGAGTCAGCCTGAATTCCTGTTGCGCGTGGCATTTGGGGCAGATGAGCATGTCGCCCGCCCTTCCGCACAGCTGTTCCCATGTCCATGATGGCGAGGAGAAATACACCTGTATCAGTTGTTCTCCGCAGTCGGGGCATGTCTCGGAAGAAAGGCATACTTTCTCCGGGTAATTCAACATGCTGTCGAAGACATGCTCCCACGGGAAGTAAACCAGTTCTTTTGTTCCGGAAAGTCTGATTTCCTCAATAAGTGCTTTAATTCTTTCTTTGTCCATGATTCTTCATTACAAACGTTTGATGTCAAATCACCTTGTTGCCGTATTTTCCTTCGAACTCCTTCACAACATTCTTGAAGTGAGGTGTGAGGAATTCAAGTCCCTTGTCGTAGATACCCTTAGGTATGCCGTGATAGGCTTCCGCCATGGAACCTGTTATGCATCCGAGCGTGTCCGAGTCACCACCAATGCTGATGGCGTTGCGCAGGCAGTCTTCGAAGTCAGTGCCGTCAAGGAAAGCCACTATAGCTTGAGGCACCGTGTCCTGGCAGGTGGCGCCCCATCCGTAGCTATCGCGGATGCCGTCGCATGTGAAGGCAAGGTCATATCCGAACTGCAGTTCCATAGCCTGTCGGATATCCTCTTTTGTCGCACCCTGGCGAGCCATCAGGATGCAGAGAGCCGTGGCCTGTGCGCCTTTGATGCCTTCCGGGTGGTTGTGCGTACACTCGGCAGAGTATCTTGCGGCATCGAGAACCTCTTCCTTTGTGTCGTATGCCCATCCGACAGGTCCTACACGCATTGCGCTACCATTGCCACAGCTGTTGTATGGTGCTAAATCACCATCTTCTGCCCGGCGAACCCACTGCACGAAACCACTGCCATACCCGCCTTTGGGACATCGGTAGTTGGCGGCATAGCGTAGATAGTATTGGCCGCTGTCGCTTTTGCTGCCACCTTCCAGAATCCACTTGGCCGTGGCGATGGTGAGGATGCTGTCATCCGTATATCCGCAGTTCGAGGAGAACAGCGGGAACTCCTTTGTCTTGATGTTTTGGAACTCGTAGATGCTTCCCACGATGTCCCCTATTATTCCTCCCAACATATTGATTGTATTTTGTTGCTTATGTTTGTTTTTTTAAGAAAAATATGTCTCTATACGGAGGCAACCCATATCATCAAGTCTCATCTTTGTGTTGCAATGTGTTATTATTCTCTTATTTTGTTGTAAGCAATTGTCAAAATGGGTTGTCATTCCTGTTCAGTT
Organism: uncultured Prevotellaceae bacterium; assembly: GCA_900315745.1. Taxonomy (GTDB): domain Bacteria; phylum Bacteroidota; class Bacteroidia; order Bacteroidales; family Bacteroidaceae; genus Prevotella. The sequence continues at coordinate 5,219 of ONAG01000106.1, read as the reverse complement.
CCTTGATGATGTCCTTGCGCTCCTTGAAGATCTCAAAGGGGATGGGTACCTTGCCGTCTCGCTCGGCCTTCAGCTTGTAGAAGGCGTTGAGCGCCCTCATGATCTTGTCAGTGCCAAGTCCCTTGTCCATGCGGTAGCCCTGGAGAGGTGGGGGAGCGACGCCCCTGTCGGCGGCGTAGAACACCCAATAGAGGCAGAGGGCGATGTCGGTGCGGTGCAGCCCCATGGCGCAGGCGATGTAGAAGCTGCCGCGGTCGATGAGCTCGCACAGTCTTGGGAAAAGGTCCACCATTTCCTCAATCCTCTGGATGGCCACGGGATAATGGAAGTATTCCACACCCGTTTTTACGCACAGCTCGCTGTAGAAATTAGAGTTGTAGTCGGCTCTCAGGTCGATGACCTGTTTAAGTCCGGCCTCTACCAGCGTCTTCCATGCATGCAGTTGCCTGCTGGAAGAGAGCGTGCGTCCCCTCAGTCCGCCGTATGCCGGATGTATGTCGGGGATGCCCGTGGCAAGTGCCTTGTCCATGTCCAGGCAGGTGCTGTCATGCCTATCCATGTTTTTGATGGGAGCAACCACTTCGTCCATATTCTTGGCAGCCGCCGCAGACAACACCTTGTTGTCACCGATCTTGCTGATGTGCCATCCTTCGCAGAACAGGCATTTATAGACGGCGAAGGGCATTCCGTGCTTCCTTGCCATGCTGTCGGCGGCCTTCTGCGCCAGTACCCGTGTAGCAAAGACCTTTTTCGGCAACCCATTACTTCTGTAGCAGTGTGAATAGATGGAGAAGGCACCCCATGAGCGGCGGCTCAGCAGAAGGTTGTCCAGCCACTCCGGCTGGCGCAGCTGGTCGATGAGCCATGTGGTGATGTTTCTCACCTTGATTTTCCTTATGCTCGTCGCAATTGTTCCCATGCCATTCAGTGATTATATGTTTCTTTTCTCAAGAGCCGTTGAACAAGCATCCAAAGATAAGCAATACTTGTGTGATATTACAACACTTGTTGGATTCCTGCCTGCGCATAAACCCGTTTATGTTTATAAAGATGGGAAAGCAACCATCATTCTATCATTTTCATCACAAAAATTTGCGAACTACTGCAATGCTTGCAGAACAACGTGGCACCAACGCCAAGTTCTTCAGTCAGCAGAGCCATAAACAGATAAATGACTTTCCTGATTTTTTATGTCATTTGTTAAATGGTTGGAATCGCATCATCAATTGCTTGTTTCTGAAGTCGATCTTTAGCAGATTCATGAAAGTGGTGTCATCCTTTAGAGGATTGATGACTGTTCCATAAGCCACCTCATGTGTTCTTTGTCTCTTTCCTGCATGTTGATTATCCTCGATCGTATTCAATCATGGCAGCCATTCCCTGTATGTCAATGTCTTGACGATAGACAGGATTTGTAAGCGATTCAATTTTTCGTTGATCCGCCCATGCGACGGGGAGGTCAAGAAGCTCATACTAGAGCTCAACCGTATTGGCAAGTGTTTCATCGCCATTGTGTTCGAAAAGCTCCTTGCTTGAGTAACTGAAATTGTTCATGACAGGTATGCCAAAAGTTTTGATTGTCAATCAATATACTGCTTTTTTATTTGCCAGATGTTTTTTGATGAATGGCGTGGGTTCAGCAGATGGAGTTTGATTATCTTGCTTTTCACTATCAGTCCCTCATTGTTTTCTGCAGAGACAAGGAACGAATGCCTGGTAGATTTGTCGCATCGGAATGTAACGCCAATAAGGTCACTGGCACCAGGTTGTAGGGAAACAGAGTATGGTTTTTCTATTACATAGTTATCGCCATTTTCCTTCAGTATCACGTCAAAAGAATCATTTTCTTCCATTCCAGCACCGAAATCACCAGGTGTGGATAGTGAGAGTTTCCCTTTGAATCTGACAGAAGTACCATCCTCGAACTTTAGTGATGCATGTATCCTTGCGAATCCTCCATAAGAATTTCCGTAAATCGAGCCTATTTCAAACGGATTAAAATAATCCTTGCAGTTTTCGAGATTTTCATCGTCGATGTATAGATTTATGTAATTGCCTCCTTCGCTCATCACGTTCTCCGCAAGCAAAAAATAGTCATAACCCATATTTATTAGGTCATCTGTGAAATCTATCCGTTGGATGCCATCTTTGTAGTTGATGGTGGTCGACTTATCATAATTGCCGTCAAACGACTCTCCTTTGCGTAATATCTTGTATCTTAGTGTTGCGCTGCCCCAGTCTTTCCAACTCTCATTAGCGATCGCCAGTTGGTTGCTGTATGCCTCTTCGGTGGCAATGTACACATAAGGGAGGTTGTCAATACTGCTGGAAGCCACCTCTACGTTCAGTTTTGAGATGTTTAGTGGAACGTCAGAATTGTTGGTGATAAAGAAATTCATTTTTGGATATGACACGTATTCTGTTGGTTCCTCATCTTCCAAATAGCTTGTAAGGGGTATTTCAAACTCAGCATCGCTAGTGAATAGGTTGTAGTATTGGGAGTTCGGCTCAACATTTATGGTCGATTCGTCTTCACTTTTTATGATGTATGTCAGTACATTGTCGGTTATACCTTCGTAGGAACTGAGAATGTCGCTTTCAGAAACCATTTTAGTCTCAATTCTCAGTGAAGGTGACACTGTTTCTGATGTTTCTGTGCTAGAGTCGACACCGTTTTTCTTGTTGTCGCATCCGACAATTAGGAAAAAGGAGCAAGTCAGAAATGCATATGGCCAGCATCCCCGTTTAATCAGTGTTAATGTTTTGCTAAGGTTTAGTTGCATTGTCATCTTTTTATTTGTATTTGGTTAGCATTTTTCATGTCGTTTCCAGTTTCCCATCGGTCATTCAGTACAAGTCACTATTTACATCCTATTTCCTACAATCCAATTGTCTTCCTTCAACTGAAAAATATATTTTCCGAGCTTAGAATTATTTTTGGTGAAGAAATAAAATTCACGCCTTGCCTTACTCTTTTTAGAAATGTCTTGTCAAATTCAGGAATACCCTTTTTATTTTGGCCATAGTAATACTAATTCCTCTTTGTGGGGATTCTAGTACTTGCTTTATAACCTTTTTGTAATTGCAAATATAGCTCATTTCCTACAATCAGCCAAAAAAGAGAACCAAATTATGTTAGTGGGCAGCAGATTATGGCCCCATAGAAAAATGCAGCCTTTTAAGACTGCATTTATGGTATATCGGGGTCATACCCAATATAATTTCTTTTTTGTTTCTACTCTTATGTCTCAATTGTTCAGAATTCCAGCCGGAAGTCTTTAGACTTCATCTCCTTGTATTTGTCGGCATTGAACCTGTAGTGGATGGGCACTGACCTGGCCGCATTTTTCGGACGTTCGCTGGTCTCTTCGAGTATGCCCAGCTTGAGCATCTTGTTGGCAAATTTCCTACGGTCGAAGTGAACCTCCAGTATGGCCTCGTAGAGTGCCTGCAGCTGCGGCATGGTGAAGACCTCCGGCAGCAGCTCGAAGCCGATGGGTTGGAAATGTATCCGCTCCTTCAGGCGCTTGAGCGCCACTCGGAGGATCTTCTCATGGTCGAAAGCCAGTTGGGGTATCTCGCTGATGATGTCTTTCTCGTCCATTTTCATAGAGGAATATTTGAGCCTTAAGGGGCTCTCAATGGGTTCAAACTCTTGTTCATTTGCCCACTGGTCGTGGTCCTTGTTCTTCACGGCATCAAGTTCCTCCTCCTTGGCCTTGATGGCCTCGCGCACCCAGGCGCAGAAGGCGTGCATGGAGCCGATTTCCTCGATGAGCTTCCTCACCTCGTTGAGCCGTTCTTCCGTGTAGCCCCTGCTGATGGTCTTGTCGGAGGCAGTGGAACCCACGATGTCGATGGTGGTGGTGACGAACGTAAGGTTATTGAGCTTCGCCTCGTTGTCAGCGATGAGTTCCTTTGCGATATTGGCCAGATGGTGGCCGAAGTAGAGGTTATTCCGTGTTTTCAAAAAACACTTCGTTTATCTTTTGCATGATGTTGTTGTTTGTCATGCCATTACCGGTTGTTGCCTGTTTTTGCAGGCATCAGGTGAAAGACATGTGAATAAGAGGATATATATGTATAAGTAAGTTATAGCATCATGTATGAGGAGCAGGATGCCTTTTGCTTCCTTTCAGCTTGTCGTTGGCAGGCACCATGGATGATGCCTTGGTCTTTCTGTAGTTTTCGTTTCATCAGCGACAATCGCATGTTGCTCATCAGGGATGGTGGGGCTTTTGCCGGGATGCCGGGTGTCCGAAGGCACAGCAGAGCACTGCGTCATGGTTTCGACTTGGTTGATGGAAGTCTTTCAAGGAACGCTTTCTGCAAGCCAGATGAGCAGGGCGATGCCAGCATCAGCCATGCCATGGCCTGGGAAGGGCCGGATGAAATCCAACGCCTCCAGAAATCTGCTGCAAAGATAAAAAGCAAGTGCGCGGCTTTAGTGCGCAGATCGTTTTTTCTTTACTTTTTTGTTGCGTGTATTTTCGGACCGGCTGAGTTCTGACCGATTCCTTACCGCCGTTTTCGTTCCTTTAGGCCCTTAGACACACCCATGTTTCCATAGGTAGGCGGCATACGGACAGGTTTGGAAAACCTGCAAACACTACTCTCACACTATGTAAAGTACTCCTTTCACCCTTGGCTCTTGCGGATGCAGAGGCTGCCGCCTCTTACCAATTGACTACTCGTTTCGTTTTGGAACTTTCCTTGCGGTACTCGCCCCATCCACGTATTGTTAGGAGATGCGGTTGTGCTTGTGTCCTTCGTACCTTTTGAGTACCTTAGAACCAACACCCCCTTGCCCTCGGCTGCCACGCCTACTGACTTCACAGGCCCCATGCATCCCACTGTTTCCAGATGGTGCTGCCACACACCGTCAACCCCGGGCGGGTTATGGGATAAGGACTGGTGATTATCCACTCTCTAAGACTGGCAATCTTCGGGAGTCGATTTCATACCGTACGTTGTCGATGTTGCCATCCAAGTTGACTTGACAGGAGCCAACGCATTCCGCTTTGGGGTCTGCCCGACCTTAGTCCGAAGAATGCTTGCACGATATGGCTTTCCGGTGAACAGGTTTTTCCCTGCGCAACCTCCTTCTTTTGGAAAGGCTGAAGGTCACTTTATAGCATTACTGCTTTATTCTGACGACGCGAAGCCCGCCGGTTGGTTTTGTCAGGAAGAAGCCAACAAAGAATTTGCTTTAGAGAATC
>ONAG01000107.1:20228-24744 GCA_900315745.1 uncultured Prevotellaceae bacterium | reverse complement strand
CTCCGTACAATGAGTAAAGGTCGAAATAGCGGGCTGCTATCAAACATTTTGCCTGAGCCACCATATTGGCTTTCTCTTCATTGCTCAAACCTTCCACCTTGTCTATGTTCTCAATGAGAATCCATGCTTGGCGCACTGCTTCCCACACCATGTCGTTGGTGTAGCTCACAAGTGGGGTGTCGTTAGCCGACAATGTGCCCGAATAGTATGAGTTGTAAATTGTCGTGCCGTTCCAGTGTATCTGGTAGCAGTCGGTCAGCGCATCAAGTTTGCCACTATATGCGAATTGGCTCACAGGGGAGCGGTTGCTGCTGTAAGGTAGGCCGTAGTATTGCAAGGCATAGATGCCTGTAAGGAATTGACGGGTGTATTCTGCATTGGCAAACACGGTGTCGATGGTTTGCGCGCCACCCGGTGTCTTCTCTATGAAGGCATTGCCGAATTTTATTTCATCTGTGCATGATGTGGCAAAGGTTGCCAATGCCAGAGTCAATATTGACAAATGATGATGTATTTTCATTTTAATACCTTATTAAAATTATTAGAATCCTACCTTCAGACTGGCTGTATAGGTACGCTGCAACGGATAAGATGGAGAGTTGCTCGCTCTTGTCTCGGGATCGCCCCACAGATATGGGGTGAAGGTCAGAAGGTTGTAGCCGCTCAATGCCAACTGAAGTTGGGTGAGGCCCAATTTCTTCATCAGTGGGAATTGGAAGTCGTAGGCTATCTGGATGGTCTTCAGACGCAAGTACTTGGCATCTTTCTCATATAATTCGGAATTGGCGTAGTTTTGGTCGGCATTTGTCCATGTTGCACGTGGATATTCAGCACCTGGGTTGGGATTGTCCTCTGTCCATGTGTTTTCAAGATGGTATTTTAGCAGACCGCCATAGTTGGTGTTGCCTGATGCTGTGAATGGGCGGCGGAACACGTCGCTGATAAGGCGGCTTACATTCCATGCGCCAGTCAGCTGGGCGTTGAATGTCAAACGCTTCCATGTGAAACCAAAGCTGAAGCCGGCAATGTATTGTGGGTCGTCGGTATAACCTGTTCCCACCACTGCATCATTGGGGTCAATCTTGCCATCCTTGTCCATGTCAATGTAAACTGCATCACCTGGTTTCAATTCTGACGCCAACTGTTCTGGGAACGGTGAGCCAAACTCTGCCTCGTAGTCCTTCTCACAACCAACGTAGTAGAGCTTCCAGAACTTGTAGAGCGAGCGTGAACCGATTCGGTGACCACGAGTGTACATGTACTCGTTCTTTTGTGGTTCCTGTTTGTTCACCAATATTTCATTCTGATTGTGGGATATGTTGAGCTTGCCCCAATAGCGGAAGTCGCTTCCAACCTTGTCTTGCCAGTTCACTGACAATTCCCATCCCCAGCTGTCCACTTCACCAATATTCGTATATGGTGGGGTAAAGCCCAGCATGCCTGGGTTGGTCCTGTCTTGTGCCAAAATGTCCCAACGGTTCTCGCGATAGTAATCAAACGTCGTACGAAGACGGTCGTTGAAGAAATACATGTCGAAACCGTAGTCTTGCTTGAATGCTTTCTCCCATGTCACATCTGCATTGTTCTTGGCGGCTTCTACTGCACCTTTCGAGGTGGTGCTGTTCTCCACACCAAAGTTGTAACCGAAAGCTCCTGTATCCTTGCCTGTACGCTCGAAGAGCGCACTCTGGTTTACGTTGTATGGGTCGGGAATGTACATGAAGCGATAACTGCTCACTTTGTCATTACCTACAAGACCCCATGATGCTCTTAACTTCAAGAAACTCACCCAAGGCTTTAATGGCTTGAAGAACTTTTCATCGCTCATCACCCATCCTACAGAACCTGCGGGGAAGGCACCAAAGCGCTTGCCCGGGGCAAAGTTCTCAGAACCATTGTAACCAAAGTTCACTTCTGCCATATAGCGGTTCTTCCAGTCGTATGTCACACGGCCTACAAAACCTACGTATGTACGAGGTATGTCGTTATAGGTGACGTCGGCTCCAAAATAGTATTCCTTGCTTTGGTTGTATAGGGCAAGGGCTGTAATGGTGTGCTCACCAAAGGTGCGGTTGTAATTCAAGGAACCTTCTGCATACCAATCACGAGACTTGCCATAAGCGTATGAATAGGTTGGCTCGTCATCATTTCCTGACTTGCGATATTGCAGGTAGCCGTTAGTCTGAGCCTCGTCTTCCCATGTCCATACCGGAGTATAGGTGGCTACTGCAGCAGTCAGTGTCTTGGTCACGCCGAATGAACTGTTGTATGAGCCTTTCAACTTCACCGACAAGCCTTTGGTCAGCATGTCGAGCTTCTGGTCGAGCACCAAGTCCATGGACAAGCGGTTGTTGTTTGTCTGAATGGCACCTGGCTGGTATGCATAATATGTCATTGGCGAATCACCTACGAATGGCAACACATTGCCATCAAGGTTGTCGGCTGGTTGGCTGGAGTTCACTATATATCTTCCATTTACAATGCCAGGACTGCAAAATGGGGTGGCATAGTAGATGGCCTTGATCATGCCACTCGAACCTTGACCTGTTTTTGGGCGGTCTGTGTCATCCACCTTGCCGGCAATGTTGAAGCTCAGCTGGGTGGTGTTTGTAACATTGATATCCAGGTTCGAACGATAGTTGAATCTTTGATATTCATATCCGTAATTCCATGACTTGTCAAACTCCTTGAATAGTGCATCCTGGGTGTACATACCAGCGCTGATGAAGTATTTTACCTTCTTGTTGCCGCCTACGATGTTCACATTGTGCTGTTGTTGGAGTGTCACTTCTCTCATGATATACTCATCCCACTTTATGCTTGGGAATCGTATTGGGTCGCTGCCGTCACGGAATTTCTGCAACACATTGTCGGAGAACATTGCTTTGCCACCATCGTTTGCACGCATCTGGTTGTAGAATGTGGCATATTCGTACGAATTGGCTTGTTCCACCATTTTCGTCGGGGTGAGGGCAGTGAAGGAAAGATTTCCTGAAATCTTTGCCTTGCCTTCTGTTCCGCGCTTTGTTGTTATGAGCACAACACCGTTGGCACCACGAACACCAAACACTGCAGTGGCGGATGCGTCCTTCAGAACCGTGATGCTTTCTATTTCATTGGGGTCGATATCCCACATCTCACGTTCCACACCATCCACCTGGATAAGTGGTTGGGAGTCCACCCAAGTGGCCTGGCCACGGACAAAAATGGATGTGGCATCTGTGCCCGGCTCACCTGAATACTGCACCGTGGTCACACCTGATAGCTGACCGGCAAGCACATTGGACACTGAAGCCACAGGTGTACGTGTGAGGTCTTCATTCTTGACGGAGGAAAGCGCACCAGTCACGGTCACTTTCTTCTGCACACCGTAAGCCACAACTTCCACTCCTTGAAGGGATACTGCATCGCTCTTCAGCTGGATAGTCATTCCGTTTTTTGCCGGAACTACAACTGTCTCGTAGCCTACATACGAAATCTGCAATTGGGTGCCAGGCTTGCAGGCAATGGTGAAATTGCCGTCGAAGTCGGTGATGGTTCCTTTGGACGCGTCTGCACCCTTGATGAGGACTGTTGCGCCAATTACAGTCTCGCCTGTTTCGTCTATGACCGTTCCCTTTATGACATCGGACTGCTGCAACTCATTGGTCGCAGCTTGCGATGACAACACACCCGGGTGACCAGGAAGAATTGCCATAGAGAACAAAGCTGTCAGCAATAGGGCACGCCCCAAGACATACTTTTTTTTCTTCATGTTTCGGTTTTGATGTTATTGTTAGGTTTTATCGTTCTTTCGATTGCAACTTGCTGCAGAATGTTTCTTCACAAATGGAATATGCAAAAGTAACACTTATTTTTAATGCCACACCTAAAAAAATGCATAATCGACTGCAAAATTTGGCGTGTAGTAAATAGATGTGTTTAATGGATATGCTCGATTTGTATTATGCAATCCACAATGTATAATATGTTAGGTGTATGCAAAGATAAGGAAAAATAGTCAAACTAACAAATAAAAATCTTTTTTTAGGGTTTTTATGACGTTTTTTATTGGACTTGTTATTTGTCAACACTTCTTTTACGTCTCTAATAAAATAGCGCATGATGCCAGCATAACAATCGACACAATAAAGAATATGGAATCACTCAGACCTTTTCCTTGGAGAAAAAACAAATTCTTTTTGTCGGCATGGGCTCAAATAACGAGATTTTATATAAATTTGCAAAAAAATGAGTGACGGTAACGAAATAACTATCCTTAACAGCGAATTTACAACTCAACTTGAATTGAGTTATGCCTCTGGCATAAAAGCTGGATTCCCTTCGCCTGCTGAAGCATACGAAGTGGAAGTTCTCGACTTTAACAAAGACATGATAAGGCATCCGGAAACCACTTTTTATGGGCGGGTGAGGGGTGACTCCATGATGAATGCAGGCATTAATGATGGTGACATCCTCGTTATCGACCGGTCGCTGACACCCAACAATGGGGACGTGGTGGTGGCTTATTACGATA
>ONAG01000107.1:0-20220 GCA_900315745.1 uncultured Prevotellaceae bacterium | reverse complement strand
CTTCGACTCTTCTCGCATCAGTGAAGGTTTCATATATTTGGTGCCTGCAAATGAGCAGTTCAAGCCTATCAAGATTACTGCTGACGACCAATTCACAGTCTGGGGGGTTGTGATGTACACCATTAAGAACTGGCATGCACAAAGATAGATATGAGATATTATGCACTCATTGATGTTGACAACTGCTTCGTAAGTTGCGAAAGGGCATTCCGGCCTGACCTCTGGGGCAAGCCTGTCGTGGTCCTTTCAAACAATGATGGGTGCGTGGTGGCACGCAGCAATGAGGCGAAAGCAATAGGCGTGAAAGAAGGCACTCCTTTCTTCCAACTGCATGACTTGTTTCCTCATCATAGAATCTATGCTTTCTCTTCCAATTATGAATTGTATGCCGACATGACACGGCGCTTGATGAATATTGTGCGCAATGCTTCTCCCGAGTTTCATAGATATAGCATCGACGAAGGGTTTTGTGTGCTCGATGGAATGGAGTCCATAGATTTGAAAAAATGGGGAGAGACGCTTTTCGCTGACATATTGAGGGGATTAGGAATGCCTGTGAGTATCGGCATTGCACCCACAATGACCTTGGCAAAAGTGGCAAGCAAGTTCGCAAAGAAATATCCTGGATACAACCATTGCTGCATTATTGACGATGATGAAAAACGCGATATTGCATTGAAACTGTTCCCCATTGGTGACGTATGGGGCATTGGTAGGAGATGGAACAGAAAGCTTCTGTCGATGGGCATACAGACTGCATACGATTTTGCACGACATACTGAGTCTTGGGTGCGCTCGCAATTCAACATAGTGGGAGAACGTACATGGAAAGAACTCAACGGCATCGATTGCATACCTATCGACGACATGGATATGGTGACTAAGAAAAGCATCATCACATCAAGGTCTTTTCCTCATCACTTGTCAGATTTGGAACATATAAGGACTCATGTCGCCAACTACGCTTCCAAGTGTGCTGCCAAACTTAGGAAGCAACATTCTGTGGCTGCCGTGGTAGGGGTGTTCGTGGATACCGACCATTTCCGAGAGGACTTGCCGCAATATGGGATGTTCCGCACTTTGTCCATGCCTACTCCGTCTGCTTCCACAATCACCATTGTTGATACTGCAATGAAATGCTTGGATAAGGTTTTCATACGTGGCTATCAATATAAGAAGGCTGGTGTCATGGTGATGGACATATCACCTCAATTGCCCATGCAGACCAACTTCATCGACTATGATGCCGAAAAATATTCCAAACTGAAAAGAATAGACGAAGTGATGGATTATATCAACAAAATCAACGGTACAGAAACGATTGTTGTTGGTGCCCAACAATATACGGCTGAGGGCGGGAAAGGAAAAGCCTCTGTTTTTGCCAATGCAATAAAGCGAGATAGAAAAAGTCCCAACTATACCACAAGATGGAGCGACATTATCGAAGTGGAATGATATTTAGTTAAAAAACATCAAAGGGAAACAATTTTTCTGAATTTTATATTATCTTTGCAAAACCTTAAACATATTAGGCTCTTATTTACTACTATTTTTTCAACCCATTGTTGGGGGATTATTTTCAATGATTGATAGGATGATGAAAAAAGCAAACATGATATTGTTGTGTCTTTTCGTAGGCACAAATGTCTCTTTGGCTCAAGTGAGATGGAATGCTGATTATCAAGCATATATCGACAAGTACAAAGACATTGCAATAGAAGAGATGATGGAATACCACATTCCAGCCAGCATCACGCTTGCCCAAGGAATTCTTGAAAGTGGAGCAGGAAAAAGTTACCTTTCTACATGCGGCAACAATCATTTCGGAATAAAGAGCCATGGATGGAGCGGAAGGACAATCAAGCACGACGACGACAAAAAACAAGAGAGCTTCCGTGCATACGATTCCGCCAGGGAAAGCTTCCAAGACCATAGCAAGTTTATTGCAAATAGGGAAAGATACAGCAGCTTGTTCCAACTCAGTCCTACCGATTATGTGGGATGGGCAAACGGACTTAAAGCTTGTGGTTATGCCACCAACCCAAAATATGCACAAAGGTTGATAAGCATAATTGAGACTTACAAGCTTTATGAATATGACACAAAGACACGACGTTCCGCCAAACCTGCTGTTAATTTGGCAAGCAACAACAAGAAGACTACTACCAAGAGGGCTTCATACACAATTCACGACATAAAGGCTTTCAACCAGAATTATTATGTCTATGCTCGGAAAGGTGATTCTTTTGAGAGCATAGGAAAGGAGATGGGCGTGTCGGCTTCTGCTTTGGCAAAATATAACGAAAGGGATGCTCGCGAGCAACTCCATGAGGGTGATGTCATCTATTTGAGGAAAAAGCAGAAGAAAGCTGATAAAAGATATGAGGACCATGAGCATGTCGTATGTGCGGGTGAGAGCATGTACTCCATCTCACAGAAATATGGCATGCGCATGGTCAGCTTGTATAAGATCAACAAGTTGAATCCTGACTATAGGATCAATGTTGGTGACAGATTGAAGGTGCGTTGACCTAATTGTCTGTCAACGGAATATTTTTTGTGAGAACTCCGTAAGATAGACTCTCCAGTTGCGCCATATATGGCCTCCTTCTGTCTCCATGTATTCATAAGGATAGCCTTTCTCGTCAAGATAGCGTCTTAGGTCCGCATTTTGTTGATAGAGGAAATCCGTCTTTCCGATAGCTATCCAATACAATTTTGGCTTGCTACCAAATAGTTTGGCAAGTTGTCCTTTCACTTCGTCGCTTGAGGATAGGGCTTCATAGAATGATTTGTTGTTGCCTTGACCTATGTGGAGGCCGGCAGAAAACAGGCCGACGTAATCGAACATGTCGGGAAAGCGCTTGGAAGTGGCAAAAGAATGTCCTCCACCCATGGAAAGACCGCAGATGGCACGGTTGCGCTTGCCTTTGGCTACCTTATAATGACTCTCTATGTATTTCACAATGTCGGGAAAACTTTCATCCATCGTTGCAGCAGGCTTATTTTGTGGATTGCTGCGATCATTGAATGATGGCTGGTACATACCACGACTCCATTCTCCTGGTGCTGCCTGACAAGAGGGGTTGCCATTAGGCATCACCACAATCATTGGCTTGGCTTTTCCCATGGCTATGAGATTGTCCATCACTTGTGCTGCTCTGCCCAATGTCGTCCAAGCTTCTTCATCGCCTCCTGCTCCATGAAGGAGGTACATTACTGGATAATTCTTGCCCTTGTCATAACCTGCGGGAGTATAAACTGTCATGCGACGGTGCATCTTCAACGTGGGACTGTCATACCACACTTTCTCTATATTGCCATGTGGCACTTCGTTGACGCGATATATGTCACCACGGTCTCCTTTTGACTCGCTAACAATGAAAATGCTTGTCATCGATGCTACGTCACGGTTCACATAGACATTGGCAGGGTCGAGTACAGCCATGTCGTTAACATGAAATTTGTAGCTGTATAACTCTGGGGATAATTTCTTGGTGGTGTAGCTCCACATTCCGTTCCTGCCTTCCACGAGGTCGGCAGAACCTGGTTGTTCCGACTTGCCGGCAGGGGTGTCAACAACACGAGGTGGCAGAAAGTCGCCCGTTACAGTCACCTTGGATGCTTTGGGCGCAAAAATGTTGAATGTCACTGTGCCATCAGCATTCACAACAGGAGATTTCACATTGGTGCCACTCCATAATGCCTCTTGAGCAATTCCCGACAGGGAAAAGGCAATCATGGCAAACGAAATAATTGCTTTTTTCATGGTAAATTGTTTTTGATTGAGTAATTGATTTTTATGTCTTTGAATAATGTCCTATGCAAAATTAAATAAAAAATAATAGAAATGTATTAAAAAAAGCAATTTGTAGGTGTTTCATGGGCTATTTTCACTAATTTTGCCCTTCAATTCAAATAATGACTATCCCACAGCAATGAAAAATTATATTGCAAGATTTTTTGGGGGGCTTGCTTTTATGTTGGCTCTTTGCTTGCCTGTAATGGCCCAAGAACAAAATACCTCTGCTGACGAAGACCTTGATGCCCAATTGTCCAAAGCATTGTACGAGGATGAAGAGAAGGGCAAAGCTGCATCCAATTCCTTGAGTGACGACCCCTTGGTGGCTGATGATTTGGCACAGTACGAATTGGAAAAGGCTGAAAGAGACTCACGTGCAAGCGAGGGGATGTACAAGGCTTTGAAAAGAAAGTTCATCGAAGGTAACGTTGGCTTCATGTCACTTGTGGCATTGGCTCTCATTCTCGGTTTGGCGTTCTGCATTGAGCGTATTATCTATCTCACGCTTTCTGAAGTGAACACAAAGAAATTGATGAAGGATGTGGAAGACAAGATTGAAACTGGTGACATAGAGGGTGCCAAAGATATTTGTCGCGACACTCGTGGTCCTGTAGCATCCATTTGCTACCAGGGCCTGCTTCGCATTCATGAGGATGTGGACAGCATCGAAAGGTCCATTGCTTCATACGGACAAGTTCAGTTGGCTAATTTGGAAAAGGGCTGTTCGTGGATCACTCTTTTCATTGCCATCGCGCCTTCCTTGGGATTTCTTGGCACTGTGATAGGAATGGTCATGGCTTTCGACCAAATACAAGAAGCTGGTGACATCAGTCCTACCATCGTGGCTTCCGGAATGAAGGTGGCTCTCCTTACCACCATCTTCGGAATAATTGTTGCACTCATCCTTCAGGTGTTCTACAACTATATCCTTAACAAGATAGAGTTGTTGACAACACAAATGGAGGATGCGTCGATATCTCTGCTCGATGCTATTGTGAAACTTAAGAAAAAAGGGTGATGGGACTGTTTGGATGGAAAGACAAGGACTTGTCACATCGCATTCTCATGGTGATTGTGACTGTAGCCGTTGTGCTCTTTGCTTTGTTCTTTTTTGTGGGTTATTCTCACCCGTATTCTGAAAACCCTGATTTCATCGAACCAAAATTTACAAATGTGATTTTGTGGTTCATGATGCTGGTCTTCGTTCTTGCTGTAGCAGTTACAATATGGGCTGTTGTAGTAGCCTTCTTAAGACGGGGAAAGGGACAGAAAGTTGTCAACAAGGTGCCGGTGGCTGCCATATCTGCGGCAGTGGTGGCGATTACCGTTGTATTAATGGTAGGGGCGTTTGTTCTTGGCTCTTCTTCCGTGGTTGATGTCAATGGCAAGAATTATGAAGACCCAATGTGGCTGAAGGCGGCTGACATGTTTGTCATTTCTTCTCTTATCCTTATGATTTTGGCAACAGCTGCTGTGGCATTTGCGGCCATCAGGTCATATCTCAATCGTAAATGACATGAAATTACGACGGAGAAAACGCAGAAGGGTTCCTGGGATTAATACAGCATCTGTGGCGGATATTTCGTTCACTTTGCTGATATTGTTTCTTGTTGTTACATCCATGGACGACGACAAGGGGCTTTCTCGTTTGTTGCCGCCAATGACACCCGACAACCAGCAAGCGTCGGTCATTACTGAGCGTAATGTGATGAACATCATGATTGATGCAGGCGACAGCATCTGGGTGGACGAGAAGTTTACTGTTCTTGACAGTCTCAAAGGCAAGGTGAAGACTTTCGTTGCTAATCCTGACAACAATCCACAACTGCCGGAAAAACATGAGGTTGACGTATATCCTTTGGGTAAATGCCAGGTGTCGGATACTCATGTCATTCGTTTGTCTTTTGACAGAGGGGCTGACTATGGCGCATATTTCAACGTGCAGAATGTGATTGTGGATGCTTATAGGGAACTTCGTGATAGCCTTGCCTTGGCCCGTTTCGGAATGCCATATTCCAAATGTGATGATGTACAGCGAACGGCAATGCGGACAATTTACCCTCAACGGGTATCGGAAGATTATGACAGAAAGGGGGGCGGTATATGATATTTCGCAGAGACGACAAACGGCATGAATTGCCTGCCCTTAACACTTCTTCATTGCCTGACTTGATTTTCACGGTCTTGTTCTTTTTCATGATTGTGACTACCATGAGAAGCGTGCCTGTAAAGGTTTCATACAATACTCCTGAAGGATACCAATTGTCGAAATTTAAAAAGAAACCTACGACAGTATATGTTATGATTGGCCATCCTGTAGGTAAGAAGGTGGGAAGTGTTGCCGATGATAGGTATGTTGTCCAAGTAAATGACAAAATAGTTAAGACCGACAAGGTGGCTGCTGTTGTTGCTGCCATAAAGGAACAGCTGTTGCCGGATGAACAAGACGAAATGACCGTCATCCTAAAAGTTGACGAGCACGTACCCATGGGCATCGTTACAGATGTGAAAATGGCGCTTAGAAAAGCTGATGCTCTCAAAATTCATTATTCCGCTACAAACAAAAAACTAACAGGTGATAAAAATACTGACCACTGAATTTTTGGTTAACAATTTGTCTTAACTGGACTTGGGTTGGTATATGTCGGAAGGACAAGTGTGGTCTTTTAGTCTCGTTTGTTACAGTATGTGTGATTTTTTCCTTGTTTTGTTGCCAAATTGATTCTTTTTAGCTATCTTTGCGAAAAATTTATTATTATTATGGCACATCACAATTTAGACGCATTAGACAACAAAATTCTGGCTTTGATTGCAAAGGACGCCAGAATTCCTTTCTTGGAAGTGGCACGTGAATGCAATGTCAGTGGAGCAGCCATCCATCAAAGGATGCAAAAACTAACTAATCTTGGTATCTTGAAAGGTTCGCAGTTCATTATCGAACCAGAAAAAATTGGATATGAGACTTGTGCTTATATCGGACTGTTCTTGAAAGACCCCGAAAGCTTCGACAAGGTGGTGGAGGAGTTGCGCAAAATTCCCGAGGTGGTGGAATGTCATTACACGACGGGAGGCTTCGACATGTTTATAAAGATATACGCTTACAACAATCATCACCTGTTGGAAATAATCCACGACAAGTTGCAGCCATTGGGCTTGTCAAGAAGCGAAACCATAATTTCTTTCCATGCTGCCATAAATAGACAGCTGCCGGTAGGCAATTTGATTGGTGATGCCAACGAGTGATTGTTGAGCCATCCTATTTTACATAATCTACAAAGTCATACCGATACCGATGTTTTTCATCGGTATCGTGTTTTTCACGGCATATCTCTCGCCAATCCGAATACGAAGGGAAGAATGTGTCGGCATTGCTTGGAGTATCATGTATCTCGGTGAGGCAAAGCTTGTTTGCCACCTTCATTGCTGCTTTATAGACACTTGAACCGCCTATGACATATATTTCCTCTTCATCGGCACAGTGTGCCAATGCTTCTTCTAAAGAATCGTAACGCTCACAGCCCTCAAAGTCTTTCTTGCTTCTGCTCAAGACGATGTTCCTTCTATTTGGCAATGCTCCGTGTGGGAGCGACTCGAAAGTGCGACGCCCCATGATAATTGTATGTCCGGTGGTCAGACTTTTGAAACGTTTCAAATCGTTTGGCAGCCAATAAATCAATTTGTTCTTATAGCCTATTGCCAAATTGTCTGCCACCGCTGCTATGATGGATATTTGCATGTCTGTGAG
This sequence comes from uncultured Prevotellaceae bacterium, assembly GCA_900315745.1. Classification (GTDB taxonomy): domain Bacteria; phylum Bacteroidota; class Bacteroidia; order Bacteroidales; family Bacteroidaceae; genus Prevotella. Next base: position 12,673 of record ONAG01000107.1, on the reverse strand, counting down.
AAAGAAGATATTATTCTTATGTTGTTATACCGAAACTTTGCCTGCTATGTGTGGCCATGGATCATAGCCTACAAGTTCGAAATCTTCGTAGGTGAAATCGCTGAGTTCCTTCACATCTGGATTGAGCTTCATGACAGGCAATGGGCGTGGCTGGCGAGTGAGTTGCAATTTCACTTGCTCCATGTGATTGAGATAGATGTGGGTGTCGCCTGTCGTGTGTATGAAGTCGCCTGGCCGCAAGCCTGTCACTTGTGCCATCATCTGAAGCAGCAATGCGTATGAGGCGATGTTGAAAGGCACTCCGAGGAAAGTGTCTGCGGAGCGTTGGTATAGCTGGAGGCTCAAACGTCCTTCTGCTACATAAAACTGGAACATGGTATGGCATGGAGGCAATGCCATTTTCTCCACTTCTGCCACATTCCATGCGCTCACTATCATTCTTCTGGAGTCGGGGTTATGCCTTATGAGGTTGACCACATTATCTATTTGATCGATGGTGCCACCGGAATAGTCTGGCCATGAACGCCATTGATGACCATAGACAGGTCCAAGTTCTCCGTTCTCATCTGCCCATTCATTCCATATCCTTACCCCATGTTCTTGCAGCCATTTCACATTCGTGTCGCCACGAAGGAACCACAACAGCTCATATATTATTGATTTCAGGTGAAGCTTTTTGGTGGTGAGCAGGGGGAAGCCATCGTCAAGGTTGAAGCGCATTTGATGGCCGAAAATACTGAGGGTGCCCGTACCTGTTCGGTCGGTCTTTTTCACTCCTTCTTTCATTATCCTGTCCAGTAGGTCTATATATTGTCTCATGTCGTTTTATTATGTTTTCTTGATTGGTGGAAAATGATTATGCTGGTTCTAAAAGGCTCCATTCTTCCGTATCGTGACCACTTTTTATCTTCCATTCTTGGGGATAAAGGTTGTTTGAGCGTGTTCCCAAGTTCTTTGCGAATCCCAAGGGGTGACCTTTGTAAGTCATTAGAACGTAACCCGATGGCGTGTTTGGTGGCAGTATGGGGGCTTCTCTTCTCAAATATGATATGGCATGTGTGTAGTTCAGTTCACAAGTTGGGAACGCATCTCTGCGTAATGCAAGAGATAGGGCAAGTGAATGATGTGGCACATGGTCTTTCCCTTTTATTTTTGCCAATCTTACTCCAGCATGTATCACTTTTAGTGAAGACATCTTTTCGAGATAATCTTCCCATCGGCTTGGTATGGCATGTATGGTGTCGCCTATGGTTCTCAAAGAATAGTCTTTTTCTTCTTTCAACCACGATGAAAGATATTGTGGCATGGATGGTTTGGCTTGCCGTTTTTGCCTTTTGTCTGTCTTGCTGTTCTTTTTAGATTGGCATGCAGACTCGCCTGATTTCATCATCACTGCCATGAAAAGACCTTCACCCTCGGAAACACCTGGTATGAAACGATATACAGGGACGTTGAAGTCTGCTACAAGCGACCCAGTAATGCCCCATTTGCTTTCAGTCTCTATTTCGAGAGGGATGGCATCATGGTGCTCCATAAGCCATGCCACGTTTTCTTCATTCTCTTTTGAGTTGAATGTGCATGTCGAATAAATGAACAACCCTCCAGGGCGTAGCTTCGACCATGCGGCATCTATTATCTCTCGTTGTAGTCGGCTGCTGTCTGATACATGTTGCACAGACCATTCGCGCAATGCTCCCTCGTCCTTGCGGAACATACCTTCTCCTGAACATGGAACATCGGCAAGTATCACATCGAATTCCATTCCGGTTTTCAGATAGTCTGATGGGAAGTTCTGTGTAACCACCATGTCGGGATGACCATATTTCTGTACGTTCTCTGACAATATCTGGGCACGAAGGGGCATTGGCTCGTTGGCAACAAGAACGCTGCCTTCAGGGAGTGCCGACATGGCTGCTGTCGTCTTTCCACCGGGAGCAGCACATAGGTCGAGCATCAGAACTGGTTGCGTGACATGGTTGCGCAGCACTTGGTCTATGAACATGGAAGAGGCATCTTGCACATAATATGCACCCGAATGGAGTAGGGGATCCATAGTGAATGGCGGTCGCTTCTGCAGATAATATGCATGCTGGCACCATTCCACGGGACGTGGATTCATGCTGGGATTCAAGACCTCGCCCGCACTCTTGAATGGATTAAGCCTTACACTTACGGGAGAGGGGCTGTCGAGTCCTTCTACAAATTGCGAGAACAACTCTTCGCCCATCAACTTCCGGGTGTATGATGAAAAGTCTTTTGGCAGCAACATGGATTAAAAACTGATGTCAAAACCGTCATCTATGGATGAGTCGTCTTTTTTCTGCTTTGCTGGCGGTGGTGTGGTGAGTTTGCCCTCGTTGTCAAACATTCCGTAGGTGGTACGGAGAACGATGAATTCCGTACGACGGTTCAGCTGGTCGCAGATGGCTTGCTTGTCTTTGTCAAGATTCTTTATGAAATCCTCTGACAGCACGTCACCTTCTTTAAGCCAGTTGTATTGTGCGGCAAGTTTCTTTCTCACCACCTTGGGCTTTTCCTTTCCATATCCTTTTGGAGTGAGGCGGTCGCTGGCTATTCCATGTGCGATGAGATAATCTACAACCGACTGGGCGCGCCGCTGGGCAAGACCTATGTTGTAGGCTTGGCTTCCATGGTAGTCGCAATGGGCACTTAACTCTATGGTGACATTGGGGTTCTCATTAAGCAGAACTACAAGGGCGTCAAGGGCTTCTATTGACTCAGGGCGCAACAATGCCTTGTCGTAATCGTAGAAGATGTTGTCTATCATCACCGGCGCCGTGATGGAGGCTAATGGAAATTGCAGGACATGTTCTTCTGATTCCTGAGTAGGAACAATTTTCAGTTCTTCCTTGTGGTTTAGGTATCCTCGGCAAGTGGCGAGGAAGACATAATCCACGCCAGGGGTAAGCACTTGTTCGAACGAGCCATCGCTGCGTACGCTTAACTTCTCATTCGTTCCATATGATTTCTGGCTTCTCAAAACTGAATATGTGGTCCCATCCACGACCGTCGCCACGATTTGAACAGAAAAAGCCTCGGTTGTGAGGGCCTTCGAATGTCATGCCAAAATCATCCCCTTGGGAATTGAGGGGATAGCCGGGATGCTCCAATTGCCATTGGCCAAAGTCATCCACTGTGGCAATGTATATGTCGAGACCACCCATGCCGCCGCGACCGTTTGAGGAGAAATAAAAGTCTCCATTTGGACGGAAAGTTGGGAACATCTCGTCGCCTGGGGTGTTGATGGTGGAACCAAGATTCTCCACACCTCCCAAACTGCCTCCTGTTATGCGTATGCGCCAAATGTCCAATCCTCCCTCGCCACCAGGCATGTCGGAGGTGAAATAGAGCCATTCGCCATCAGGACTGACGGCTGGATGGGCATAACTGGAAAGGGTGTCGCGGGTTATTTCCATCTCTGACGACTTTCCCCATGATGCATCTGAACGATTCGACTTCACTATTTTTGCATAGCGTGGATAGGAAGGGTCTGTGGAACACTGGGTGAGATACATCTCACGCTCGTCGGGACTGAAACAACACGCTCCTTCATCGTAATCGGTGTTCAATCCTCCTTCCACTTTTTGGGGTTTGCTCCATTTTCCCTTGTCGTCTTTTTGAGAAACGAAAATGTCGCCGTTTTTAGTTCCGGTAATACCGCTCAACTCGTCACCCTCTGCTTCGTTGCGGGTGGATGTGAAATAAAGACGGTCGTGTTCTTCTCCAAAAATCATGGGGGAGTAGTCGGCACGACGGGAATTGAACTGGTCCATCTTTTTCACGATATATCTCGAACCTTGTGCTTTCAGCCTTGGGGCTTCCTCAGCCGACTCCAATCCGTCAAGTGCCATCTTGTTGCCTGGCATGGAGTCAAGTACCAATTGGTACTCTGCGGCAGCTTCTTTGTAATTGGCGTTTTTCATCAACTGACGAGCAAATGCAAGATGGGTCTCCGTGCTGTCTTGCTTGTAGCGGATGACATTTCGATAGGCTGCTATGGCTTTTTGGGTGAAATTGATTCGCTCATAGCAATATGCCATCTTTCCGGCTATTTTCCCTCGCTTGTCTCGCTCCTTGGCTGGAGTCTTTGTGTAGGCTGATCTAAATTCATTGGCTGCATCATAGTATTCTCCTAAAGCAAGGTATTTCTCTCCTCGTTTTAGGTTCTTGTCCGCTCCGCATGAGGCGAGAAGCAGGACGGAGAACATGATGGCAAGAAAGTTTATTCGGTTGTGCATGATTATTTTATAACGTCTATCATCCGTTTTTATTGTGATTTTTCGTCGTTTTTACGTTAGATGACATTATATCTTGCTTTTCTCTGATTTTCACGTGAAATACAAGCGGTATGTGCAACCTTCTCTCCATCGGCTGCAACCGTATGCTTGTTTTCCTTTTATAATAATTCCTTGTCCGCAGATGGGGCATGGCTTGCCTACAAGTTCGTCACTTGGTGCCGGTGTTTGCATGTTGGCTTGCGGGTTGGGGGCTTTTGGTGCCGACTTAATTGGTGCCTTGGAAGGTGTGGAGGACGCCACTTTCTTCTTGGCTTTTGGCTTGGCTTCTTTTTTCTTCAGTTCTTCTTCGTCGATAATGGTTATCTGACGGTTGCTGTGGTCGGTCAGCACTTTCAATACTATATCGTTTATTTGTTGCTTCAGTTCGTTGATGAACATGCTGGCATCATATCTCTGGTGCTCTATGTCACGGAGCTTCTTCTCCCAAATGCCTGTCAGTTCGCAACTTTTCAACAATTCTTCATGTATGGTGTCTATCAGACTTATGCCTGTCGCCGTGGCAATGAGGTTCTTTCGCTCTCGACGGATATAGTGTCGCTTGAACAATGTCTCTATTATGCCGGCACGTGAGGAAGGTCTGCCAATGCCATTCTCTTTTAGGGCAGCGCGCAATTCCTCGTCTTCCACAAATTTGCCCGCTGTTTCCATGGCTCGAAGCAATGTCGCCTCGGTATAGTATTTGGGTGGTGTCGTCCATTTCTCAGTAAGGGTTGGTGTATGCGGACCGCTTTCTCCTTCTACAAATTCGGGGAGGGTTTTCTCTTCGTCATCTTTCTTTGTGTCATCATCCAAATTTGCTTGAACTTCCTTGGCATAAAGCATGCGCCATCCTGCTTCCTGTATTTGCTTGCCCGTAGCCTTGAACTCCACATCTTCCACTTTTCCCATCACTGTTGTGGTGGTGAATTGACAGTCGGGATAGAATACACTTATAAAGCGTCGTGTCACCAAGTCGTAAACATGCCTTTCCAAGTCTGTAAGACCTGTGGCTGCTACACCTGTGGGAATGATGGCATGGTGGTCGGTCACTTTGTTAGTGTCAAACACTTTCTTGCTTTTCTTCAGCTTTTTACCTGCCAATGGGGTTGTCCATTGCTCGTAGCCCTTGAGTCCTCTCAGTATGTTTGGACATTTGGGGTATATGTCATCACTAAGATATTGGGTGTCAACACGTGGATAAGTGGTTAGCTTGCGCTCGTATAGTGTCTGGATAATCTTCAGTGTGGTGTCTGCACTCAAGCTGTATTTCTTGTTGCAATCCACTTGCAATGATGTGAGGTCGTAAAGATGGGGTGGGGCTTCTGTGCCTTTTTTCTTTTGTATGTTGGTGACAGTAAATGGCTTGTCTTTTATTAGGGCAAAAGACTGCTCTCCTTCTTCCTTTGATGTAAATTTGCCCTTGGTGGCTGTGAAAAGTGTTTCTCGATATATCGTGGAGAGCACCCAGTATGGTTCCGGCACGAAATTGTCAATCTCTTTCTGACGATTGACAATAAGTGCGAGGGTTGGGGTCTGAACCCTTCCTATGGACAACACCTGTCGGTTTTTCCCGTATTTCAACGTGTATAGACGGGTGGCGTTCATGCCAAGAATCCAGTCGCCTATTGCTCTGCATAACCCTGCACGATATAATGGGTCGTAGGCGGATTGGTCTTTCAATGACGTGAAACCGTCTCGGATGGCTTCGTCGGTCATCGAAGATATCCATAGGCGGCGGACAGGACATTTCGCTTGTGCCTTCTGCATCACCCATCGTTGTATCAATTCGCCTTCTTGTCCAGCATCGCCACAGTTTATGATGCTGTCGGCTTGCTGCATCAACTTTTCTATTGTGGCAAATTGTTTCTTGATGCCTGTATCCTCTATTAGCTTGATGCCAAAACGTTGTGGTATCATGGGCAAGGCTGCAAGAGACCATGGTTTCCATGCGGTGGTGTAGTCATCTGGTTCCTTGAGGGTGCATAAATGACCGAATGTCCAAGTCACTTGATAACCATTGCCTTCCATGTATCCATCGTGGGAATGGGTGGCTCCGATGATGCGGGCTATGTCTTTGGCTACGCTGGGTTTCTCTGCGATGCAAACAATCATTATGAGTGGATTCTATATCAATACCCCAAATTCAAGTCTGTTAGAATGACAATATGCCTGCCGACAGGATGGGAATTGCGTATGAAATGGATGTAGTTGCAAATGCTTTCTGGCGAGTTGCAATTATGGCAAACACCATCCACCTGACAAGGTGTTTTGATGTCAAACCGCGCTGCATTGATGGGTGATGCCGTACTGCGTGCGCGTTGCAATGCTGCTCCAACGTCTTGGGCTACCTTGTTTAGACCTACAACAAAAATGACATGGCGGGGACCCCATGTGATTGCCGCCACCCTGTTGCCGTTGCCATCGATATTCACTATCACTCCATCCTCGGATATGGCATTCACACTCGATAGGTAATAATCTACATCGAATGCTTTGAGATAGGCGGCATTCTTCTCTTCTGGCGTGGTGGCTTCATCACGGTCTATTACTTGATAATTACACTTTTTTAGGATTTGCGGGATGCCAAGGTCGCGCACTGTCATCGTGCCTCCCCATGTCACGCTGCTGCCTTCTGGCATGATTGACTTTATTTTTTCTATAATGTCATTGGCAGTCTTGCAGTAATATGCTTCAAAATGCCGGCGCTCCAAATTCTTGACGAGGCGGTTTGCCAAACGTTCGTTGCGAATTTCTTGTGGTGTCATGACGATGCTTACTTTGTGTGCTTTATAATCAAATATGTTCCTATCACTTGCAGCAACAAGCCGGGCCAACCGATTGTGAAGTCTGCTATGGTGGCTGTAACGTTTCCTGCAAGTATAAGCTCGCACAAACCTCCAACTATTTCACTCGCCAACACGACACCAATAAGCAAAGGCAGGGTGACACGACGAGCATACTGTGCTGTCAAGCCTGCAGCAAGTGCAAGAACCACGAGTTTCAGCATCATTATTTGGAGGACTCCCCATGCAGGAAGACCAAAAACAAGATTGTTGACAATTGGAGATGCCACTGCTGCCAAAACACCAGTCTTCCAGCCAAACTTATATGATCCTGCAAGAATGACAAACGATAGGGGAGCAAATATTATGCCGCCTTGTGGAATAAGATGGAACACTTGAGGTAAAACCATATTGCAGACAACAAAGACTGATGCCCACAGATAAGTTTTCAACTCATCGTAATTCAATGTGTAAAGTCTTGCGCTTGTTTCCATTGCTATGTAATTTTAGGTTCTATTATGCTTTATCATTTTGTTGTGGGTTGCATTTCAAGCCTTTTAATCCATCTTTAGAGATTCATATTTAAAAGTGTCATGCAACTTGCAGGCAAAGATAATAAAAAACTATGAATAAATCGCCAAAGTCTTTTTTGTTCGTTGATTTTTGCTTATTTTTGCACTTAAAATAGATGTTTCTGGCTCTTTCAACTCAATTTCACCTTGATTAACAAAATAACAAAAATAGCAATCAAATGGACTGAGACAAGTCTTGTGCTTCGCATTTTCATAGGTTTGGTAATAGGTTCCATTCTTGGACTATCCGTCCCTCAATGGACCGGCATATCCATTCTCGGTCAGGTTTTCGTAAGTTCTTTGAAGGCAATAGCACCTATTTTGGTGGCGTTGCTTGTCATGTCGTCTGTCGCCAAAGCTGGAGGTGGTCTCGGTCCTCGTTTCAGGACAGTGGTGTCGAGATATTTGCTTAGCACTTTCATTGCCGCATTGCTGGCTGTTGTTGGAAGTTTCTTGTTCCCCGTAAGACTGGAACTTTTTGAAGCAGCAAGTGGACAAGCACCTGAGGCTTTGCAGGATTTCTTCTCCAATTTCTTTATAAACATGGTGCTGAATCCAGCCTTGTCTATTTCAAATGGCAATTACATAGGAATACTTTTCTGGACCATAATTTTCGGATTTGCTTTGAAAAGGGTGGCAAGCAACAGCACAATAAGCATGATTAATGACTTTGCCGAGATGGTGTCACAAGTTGTGAAATGGATTATACAGTTTGCTCCTTTTGGCATCCTTGGCCTTGTCTTTACAACTGTGTCTCAATGTGGTCTTGAAGTTTTCGTCTCTTACGGTCACTTGCTCTTGCTCCTTGTTGGATGCATGCTTGTCAACACATTAATATCCAACCCTTTCATCTCGTATCTGATGCTTAGGGAAAACCCTTACCCTTTGCTCTTTACTTGTCTTAAAGAGAGCGGTTTTAATGCTTTTTTCACAAGGTCTTCCGCAGCCAACATACCCATAAACATGGAACTATGCAAAAAAATGGGACTTGATGAGGACTTCTATTCTGTAAGCATACCACTGGGTGCCACAATCAACATGGATGGAGCTGCTGTCACCATCACGGTGATGTCTCTGGCTGTGGCAAATACTTTGGGGGTGGAGGTTGGATTTTGGCCAGCTTTGCTGCTGGGCATTATTGCCACATTTGGAGCATGTGGAGCATCAGGCGTAGCCGGAGGTTCTTTGCTGTTGGTGCCCATGGCTTGTTCTTTCCTTGGTATCGGCAACGATGTTGCCATGCAGGCTGTGGCAATAGGTTTTATTATTGGTGTGGTGCAGGATTCTGTTGAGACAGCTTTGAATTCAAGCGGCGATGTGTTTTTCACTGCCACGGCAGATTTTTATGAAAGAAAGAAAACGAACAAGAATATTAGCGTATAAATTGACACTTTAATTGATTATGATTGTCTTTTCAAGAAATTTGTTCATAGGTGTGGCATCTCTTATTGGAATGCTTGTGGCCATGCCAGTCAACGGAGAACAAATCAACACTATGAGTGATGGAGATGCAGTCAACGACTCTGTTGCTTTGCAAGAGATTGTTGTTACAGGAACAAGAAATGCTGTTGACATAAGGCATCTTCCCATGACTGTTAATGTAATAGGTAATGAAAAATTGAACGAGCAACATCAGGTGAATGTGCTTCCCACTGTGATGCAACAGGTTCCAGGACTGATGGTTACAAGTAGGGCTATGATGGGCTATGGCGTTTCTACTGGCGCGGCTGGTGGCATATTGATGCGTGGCGTGTCGGGTGGCGCCGGACAATTGCTCGTGCTTATTGATGGTCATCCACAATATAATGGTGTGTATGGACACCCTATCTCCGATAGCTATCAGACACTCATGGCTGAAAGGGTGGAAGTTCTGAGGGGACCTGCTTCGGTGCTTTATGGCAGCAACGCCATGGGTGGAGTGCTCAACATTGTCACAAAATCGATGCATGAGGATGGCGTAAAGAGCGAAATCAATCTCGGAGCAGGCAGCTATGGCACTGTGCAGACTGAAGCTTCCAATAGGATTAGAAGTGGAAAGTTCGGCAGTACCATATCTGCTCAGTATAATAGAACAGACAACCATCGCAGTCGCATGGGGTTCGAACAGTATGGTGGCTACATGAAACTTGGTTACGATTTCACAAACCATTGGAATGCTTATCTGGATGCCAACATAACGCATTTCAACTCTTCCTACCCTGGTGCGGTGTCTGCGCCTCTCTATGATGCCGACCAATGGATAACGAGGGGTGTGGTGTCGGCCGCCTTGGAAAATCATTATAACCGAACAAATGGTGCTATAAGTGTGTACTCAAATTTTGGTAGGCATAAAATAGACGACGGGACAGCAGACCCTGCTGTTCCTACTCAAAGGTTTTTTAGGTCTAAAGATGCCCTCACGGGCATTTCACTTTACCAGACCACGCAATTGTTCGCTGGCAATCACCTCACAGTGGGTGTGGATTTCCAACACATTTACGGCAATGCTTATTATACTTCAAAAGCTACAGGGGAAAAGCTTGACACACCAAACAAGCAAAGTGGGAGGTCGCATCGCAACGAGGTGGCTGGATATGTGGATTTCCGCCAGGATGTTCTATCGTGGCTTACCATTGATGCTGGCATACGTCTTGACCATCATAGCATCACAGGCTCGGAATGGATTCCACAGGTTGGATTGGTGGTGAGACCGACGGCAACAGGTGAACTAAAAGCAATGGCGAGCAAGGGCTTCCGCAATCCTACCATGCGTGAACTATACCTTTATCCTCCTTCAAATGAGGAGTTGGAGCCAGAACGCTTGTGGAACTATGAACTATCCTGGAGACAACGATTGGGCTCATTCGTTTATGGTGCCAACTTGTTCTATATTAAGGGCGACAACATGATTCAGACTATAAACAGGAAAAATGTTAACACTGGAGAAATAGAGAATTATGGATTGGAATTGGAAGCAACATGGAATGTTGACAGACATTGGAGCGTTTCTTCCAATCATTCTCTGCTCCACATGGAAAACAAAATCGTGGGGGCTCCTGAATACAAGGGATTCATAGGTGCGAACTACAAAAACCATAGATGGAGTGCTGTAGCTGGTGTTCAATATTTGGCAAATCTCTATACCGCTGTAGGAGGAGATGAAAAGAAAGAGAATTTCTGCTTGCTCAATGCCTCTGTTGGTTACGACCTTTGCAAGCAGGTTAACTTGTGGGTAAGAGGTGAAAACTTGTTGGCACAAGAATATGAAATCAATCTTGGCTACCCCATGCCTAAAGCCACGTTCATGGCAGGTGTAAATGTTAGATTCTAAGTGTTCTCATGGAACACACAATAAATATCAGATATGATGAGAATATTGAATTGGGCATCAAGGTCATGCTTCCTAACGTTCTTGTTGTGTTGTGCTATGGTTTCTGTTGCACAAACCAAACTCCAATGGGGTGACCAAGGTAATGGCACGTATAAGAATCCGGTACTTAATGCCGACTATTCCGATCCTGACGTGATAAGGGTTGGGGATAAATATTATATGGTGGCAAGCGACTTCCATTTCATGGGTATGCAGGTGCTCGAATCTACAGACATGGTCAACTGGAAATTGGTTGGTCAGATATATTCTCGTTTCAATCTTCCTGGTTGGGATACCAACAGTCATTATGCAGGTGGCTCATGGGCGCCAAGCATTCGCTGGCACGACAATAAGTTCTTTGTGTATTTCTGCACACCAGACGAGGGCTTGTTCATGTCCACAGCACCTAACGCTTGTGGACCTTGGGAACCTCTTCATTGTGTCAAGGAGGTGAAGAAATGGGAAGACCCTTGTCCTCTTTTCGATGATGATGGACAAGCGTATCTTGGAAGGAGTCAACATGGAGCAGGACCAATAATAGTGCATAAGATGTCGGCTGATGGTAAGGCTTTGCTCGACGATGGCGTAACGGTTTATACAGGTCCGGTGGCAGAGGGCACAAAATGGTTGAAACGTGACGGATGGTATTATCTCATCATTCCAGAGGGCGGGGTAGGCCAAGGTTGGCAGACTGTTCTCCGTTCAAAGAATATATATGGGCCCTACGAGAAAAAGATTGTTTTGGAAAAAGGCTCTACTATTGTCAATGGACCTCATCAAGGTGCTTTGGTGGACACTCCTGATGGCAATTGGTGGTTCTTCCATTTTCAGGAGACACCTGTCTTGGGCCGTGTGGTTCATCTTCAGCCTGCCAGATGGAAAGACGGGTGGCCAATGATTGGCGTTGACATAGACGGAAATGGAATAGGTGAGCCTGTCATGGTGTGGACAAAGCCTTTTGATACCCAGACGGAACCATCTTTGCCCAGTACAAGTGACGATTTCTCTTCTAATGGGTTGGGATTGCAATGGCAGTGGTGTCATAATCCTGACAATGACTTTTGGAGTCTAAACGAAAGGAAGGGATGGCTTGCCATAAAGGCTCAAGCCTCCGACAATTTGAGGAATACTCGCAACATGCTTACACAGAAGACCATGGGCTTTGTCAGCGAGGCTACTACCATGCTCTACTGCAAACAACTTGGCAAGGATGCTTTTGCTGGACTGCTTTGCATTGGCAGGTCTTTCAGGGGAATCGGCGTGTGTAGGGATGGAATTTGTCTGGAAAAGGATGGAGAACGAAAGGTTCTTGTAGATAAAGTACCATCCAAGGTGTGGCTGCGTGTATCTCTTGATATGGTCACCAACAAGCATCAGTTTAGCTACAGTACTGACGGTAAACGATTCTCACCAGTTAGGGATGCTTTTGATATGCGTTCCGGATTTTGGAAGGGAATACGTATCGGACTGTTCTGCTATGGCAACTCTGGCACGGCATTGTTTGACTTCTTCAATTATGATATTTATAGGTAAGTCTTTTCCCTTGCATTTGGCTTTAATATTATCCATGCAAAAGGGGGTGTGTCAAAATGAATAATTTGGCACACTCTCATTTTTATATCTTGGCGACATGGGGAAATCGGCCTTATGCGGCCATTTTTTGTTCTGAGG
>ONAG01000110.1 GCA_900315745.1 uncultured Prevotellaceae bacterium | reverse complement strand
TATTTTGAAGTTTTCTATTACTTCATCTTCGCCTAAGATATATCTCACCAGCATGCTCACGTCGCTCACGCTGATTGTACCGTCTCCGTTCACGTCGCCCAAATGTGAGTTGCCCTTTGCCTTGCCCATCTCTATGATGGTGGCATCAGCGGCGTCAATGTCTGCCGGAATGTTGTTGGCAGATTGCGCCCATACATTGATTGTACCGCAAAGGAATAGGATGGCGGCGAACATCCGTTGTATCATTTTTCTCATAATCGTCTTATATGGCAGAAATGTTTATCAGTCTATAATTTTACTATTATCTTTTTTCTTGATTGACAATGATGTGTAAATTGTCAATCAGAATATGATCTTGAGCTTTCTTTTGTCTCTAAATAATCCTACAGGATTCGATGCCATTGGGGATTATTTGATCCTCATGTGGAATAGGCTATAGCTTTCCCTTTCAAACTGCAAATATATGAAAGAATTGTCATTCAAGCAAATATTTGCCATTTTTTTGTCACCGAGCTCATCATCGGAAAGTATGCCGACTTTTTAGTCGGATTTAATCGTTTTTTAGTCCATTTTAATCGGATTCTTCACTTCGTACCATGACAATCCTTTCAAAGAAACAGCGCCTTCCCCTTTTAATTCTTTAAGGATGTTTTCCAACAAACGGATATTCTGCTCTTTGTCTTATTGATAAGCATTGCGACTTTCAGATACTCATAGATACCGTAACGCATAGTTCCATCCTCACCTGCATTCTGAATAAATTGCAGTGTCATTCGTTTTAATTTTGAACGCTCCAAGCCACATACTTCCCCAAAAAATGTTAAAGCAACATGTTTATTCACTTTTTGTTTTCAACTATCCAAAAAAATGAGTAATTTTGAAACTTTAGTAAAACATGTCTTTTTTCACTCGCTATTTTTGTACTAATCTGCATATATGAGAAAACTACTGACTTTAATACTTGCCATAATGCTGACGGCTGACATTGCCATGGCACAGAGAAAGACAGATGTCCTCGACAGAGGACTGGTGGCTGTGCCCCTCGCTGATAATTCATCCATTGGCAATTTCCTCAGTTGGCGCATACAGGCTGATGAGTATTATGGTGTGAAATATAATGTATATAGAAATGGCACACGACTTAATAGTTCACCTTTGTCAGTGTCCAACTATACTGATGCATCAGGTTCAAGCACAAGCACATACCAGGTGGCTGCCGTGATAAATGGCGTGGAACAACAAAAGTGCAGTCCAGTGTCATTATGGAACAAGGCAATATACAAACTCGGTGACCATCGAACAGTCGCAGGACTGCTTGACATAGTGCTGAAACCGGTATATGACCGCAATGGAAAAGACGTCAGCGCACACTATTTCCCCAATGATGCGGAAATGGCTGACCTTGATGGGGACGGACAACTCGAAATCATCATTAAACGCATAAATGAATGGGATGCCGGAAATACAGGATTCTGCAGCGATGCCAATCCCAATGACATCTATTCTGTGTCAAACAAAACGGAGTTTTCCACCATTGAGGCTTACAAACTTGATGGCACCCGTCTTTGGTGGATAGATGTGGGACCTAATATGGTGAGCCTCAACTCAACCGAACTGGATGTCATTGCATACGATTGGGACGAGGATGGAAAAGCAGAGGTGGTGCTTCGAGGAGCCGACGACATGATCATTCATAAGGCTGATGGCACCACAAGAACGGTGGGCGTGAAAGGGAAAAGTTATCGTGGCGACATCACCAGCCATAACGACGCGCAATATGCTTGGACACATACCGGACCGGAATATCTGCTGTATCTTAATGGTGAAACGGCTGAACCCTACGTGATCACCTCATATCCTCTCGTGAGGGTTGAGAGTGGCGAGACCGAGCAGAGTGCATGGGTATATAGCAACAAAAATGCTTACGGGCATCGCTCGTCGAAGTATTTCTTCGGTGCTCCTTTCCTCGATGGACGTAAGGCAAGCCTTTTCCTTGCAAGGGGCATATACACCCGAACCAAGATGATAGCATACGACATCAATCCTGACACACACCAACTCTCGGTAAGGTGGAGATGGGAGTGCAAAGACAAGAATAGTGCGTGGTTTGGCAATGGAAACCATAACTATGTTGTAGCAGATGTTGACTGGGATGGGCGCGACGAAATAGTGTATGGCTCCATGGTCATCGACGACAACGGACGAGGGCTTTCCACTACGGGATTAGGACACGGAGATGCCATGCATTGCGGCGACCTTGACCCATACCGACATGGACAAGAAGTCTTTGCATGCAATGAGGACAAACCATCTATGAATTACCGCGACGCCACCACAAGCAAGATATATTACAGATTGACATCAAACAGTGATGATGGCAGGGCATTGTGTGCCAATTTCTCTAACAACTATCCTGGTTCACAGGGACGTTCCGTGCAATCTGGAATAATAAGTACGGTGACTGACAAACCTCTTGCCGATGTCACACCCGACAACTTCATACAATGGGGAGACCTTAATTTCCGCATTTACTGGGATGGTGACCTCTGCTCTGAAATCCTGAATAGTCCGGGAACGGCTAAAGAGGCGAAAATCGAGAAGGTGGGATTCGGACGTTATTTCACTACTTCGGGGTGCAACATGAACAACGACTCGAAAAACAACCCTTGTTTCCAAGGTGACATTCTCGGTGATTGGAGGGAGGAGATTGTTCTAAGATGTGGACACAACCTGCGCATCTACACTCCTGCCATCGCTTCTTCTTATGGATTCTACTCCCTGTGGTATGACATGCAATACAGGCAGGCAATGGTGTGGCAGATGATGGCTTACAACCAACCGCCTCATACAAGCTTCTTCCTTGGGGAGATGGAAGGCATCACTCAGGCACCACCGCCCCTTACCATGACAGGAAGAGTGGAAATCGAGAATGGAGGCAACATAACTGTTGAACACAACAGACAGCACGTGTTGATGTGCAATACGGGCAACATGACCGTTGAACTGGATGAAGGGGTGCAGCCGTCTGTCATCACGGATAATGCTCCTACATGGGTGCAGGGGTATGACGACAATACAAACATCAAGACAACAGTTTATACGCACCAACTCACAGGGGCGCCTCTTAGTGGGGCAACTCGATTGACAAAACAAGGTGATGGCATACTGGAAATGACTAATGATACCCATACTCATCTCGGGCGCACAGAGGTGTGGGCAGGAACACTGATGTGTGATGGTACATTCTCAAGAAGTGTTCTCTGGCTCAATCGGTTTGCTAACCTTGTCTCTGATGGAGGAACGTTCTCTGGAGGCATCACCATGAGTTATGCGTCAGTGCTCAGTCCGGGAGGAGCGGACAAGGCTTCCACCATCAATACCACCAACCTCACCATGAATCATGGGGCAAGACTGGTGTTTGACATCTTCGCCGACGGACTCTACGCTGATGTAATTACTGCCAACAGGCTTATCGTTTATTCAAAGGCTGGAACGGCATGGACCACCTTCGGACCCAAATACTTGGCACCTGTCTTCGAGTTTGTGCAGCACAAGTCTGATGGCGCCGAAAGTATGACAGATGGCAAATACCTCATAGGACGTGTGGTGGGCATCACTGGCAATCTGAACAACATTGTGGTGGAAGGACTTGAAGGTCTGGATTATAAAATCTCATACGAAGGTGGCAATTTGTATCTTGTCATTGGCAATCCGGAAACATACGTGCAGCAAAATGAAATTCCAGCTGATGGCATGAATGTGGGAACGGAACATGTCGCCATGACCTATGGCACCGAGTTCTCCGCCGTGGAACAGACTACCATGGGCGACAAGGCTGTGGGAGGAAGGATTCCTAATGTGGACTTGGATGCCAACAATCTCGTGCCTACAAAGGGTTGCTTCTACAAGTGGGAGCCTAATGCTACAGGCACCCTAAATGTGATTGTTGAAATGCCTGAAAATACGGTGGCTTATCTCTTGGAGGATGGTGATGTGATGACCACCTTCACAAATGATGGAGAGGCAAAGGCAAAGACATTGCAGTTCAAGGCTCGTGAGGGATATGTCTATCATTTGTACGTGCCTCAGGGAGTGTTGCCTTTCTATCAATACACTTTCTCACCCTCGAATAAGACTGTTCAATCCTATGCAGTGTCAGCTGACGAGGGCATAGGCGTGAGGCAGAGGGTTCGTTCTGTTGACCATATCACGATGACGTATGGCGGATATTTGTCGCACACGGCAGACAGACTGGCTGACGTGGAACATGTTGCCACTGGTGAGGAGTACTCCGTAAATGGCGTTGGCGTGACCGACATTTGGCAGAGTGGAACAAGGCAATCTACAAGCTTTGATGGGTTCTCTTTCATCACCGCCGGCAATGGACAGGATGCCCGAAATGAAGGACTGACTTCTTTCGTGCCAGGCGACTGCAACACCTTGCCTGTTCATGGCACTTACTATAAGTTCACTCCCAAACGTAATGGCACGCTCGATGTCTATTTCCTGCTAAACGCTCTCAAACGCATGTATTTGGCAGACGAGGATGCCGTGGTGCTGGAACCTGTGGCTACGGCGACTACATCTTCGGGGATATCCATCAACAAGAATGCCGATGGCGGCATCTATTTCACTTCCAAGGCGGGAGGGAAATTCTCTTACGAGGTGAAGGCTGGAAAGACTTACTTCCTCTTCGGTAATGGTACGAAACTTGGGTTCTATGGCTTCTCGTTTGTGCCGGATGAGGTGGAATTGGCTTCCATTACGTTGCAAGGAGATGAGGATTTCGACACGTCGCTGCAAGCTGACATCGCCAATGTGGTGCTCAAGAGGACTTTCGTTGCCAATAGGTGGAACTCTCTCATATTGCCCTTCAGCATGAATGAGGCACAAGTGGCGCAAGCTTTTGGCGAGGGGGCGAAGATAGCGTTGTTCGACAGGATAGAGGATAATAAACTCGTATTCAAGAGACATTACTACCAACATGTGGTGGCAAGCAAGCCTTGTCTTGTCTATGTGACCTATGGACTTGATGACGAGGAGGATAGGGAGAATCCTGATTTGTCTGGAAGACCTTCTTCCGAAGACATCTTCATCGATGGGGTGTCACTGTTAGGCAATGCTGTCTCCAAGACGGATTTTGTTGAGTTGCCCGACACTACCTATGTGAAGTGGATGGGTGTCTATGACAACACCACCATGATTCCTGTTGGAAGCTATTATATTAGTTCAAGCAATTTCTATAGGGCTACATCTCCTGTGCTGTGCGGACCTTTCAAGGCATTCTTCCTGACTTCTGGCGAACAAGGGGTCAATTTGCAGGGAATGGCATTCGATGGACTGGATGACATTGCAGATGGTGTCTTGCCAATTGTGGTGGAAGAGCCAGACAACATGCCGAATGAGGCCAAGGGATTCTACAACATGGCAGGGCAAAGGATGAATGAAGCACTGAAGGGAACAAAGAACTTGCCTAAGGGCGTGTATATTCACAACGGAAGGAAAGTTATTGTAAAATGATATATTAACCATCAAAAACTTGAGTTATGAAACTATCCAATTTCGTGAAAAAAGTAATGATGTGCATGGGCTTGATGCTTGGCATGTCGTTTGTTAATGCTGTTGCTGCACCTGTAACTGTAGTTGATGAGGTTCAGCAGGACAACAATTATGTGGTAATCACTGGAGTAGGAGTTAACATGCGCAAAGGTCCTGGATTGAACTATGGCGTTTATCCAACAAAACCCAACAAGGGTGCCAAACTGACTTGCTTGGGTGAGTCGGGCGACTGGTACAAGGTGGCTTGGGGCAAGGGCACGGCATACGTGTTCAAGAAATATGCCAAGTTTGTGGAAGGCACTGCTGTGGCCAAGCCAAAGAGCACTCCTATGTGCCAAATCACAGGACAGGGCGTCAGACTGCGTCTCGGACCTGGACTCAACTATGATTTCTTGGCTTATCCCAATGGGAAGGCTTGGGGACCTGCCAAAGGTGAGAAACTCGTAATCACAGGTGATTATGGTGATTGGTGGCAGGTGGCTTATGCTGATGGAAACTATTATGTCTCCAAACAATTTGCCAAGAAAATACAATAGTTTATGAGATTGTTTGTTGCAGCATTGTGCTTTGTTGCAAGCACGGCTGTCCATGCGCAGTTCCAGCAGACTGATGCTGATGCAAAATATGCCACAGAACTGCTGAAGACAGGCACGGCAATACCTGATTTCAAACTTCCTGACTTGAAGGGGAAAAAGCAGACCTTGAGCAAGTTGGTGAAGGGGAAATATGCCGTAATAGATTTCTGGGCTTCATGGTGCCCGGATTGTCGGAAGGATATCCCCAATGTGAAGCGAATGTATCAGAAGTTCGCTCCTCTTGGCGTGCAGTTCATCGGCGTGTCATTCGACGATGATGCCAACAAGTGGCGTGAGGCGGTGGCGCAAAATGAACTGAATTACACCCAGGTGAGTGAACTCAAGAGGATGCGTGACTCCGATGTTGCCAAGGCTTTTGGAGTGAAATGGATTCCTTCAATGATGCTCGTGGACAAGGAGGGAAAAGTTCTGCTTTCGACTGTCCTTTCCGACAAGATGGAAAGAACCCTCACAGAATTGATGGCTAAGGAGAATCCTGCCGTGGTGAAAGGCTCCTCCCAGCGTGTTACAATCGATGGGGCAAAAGGAACGTTGGCGGCAATAATCCAAAAGCCGGAATTGGCGCAAGGACAAAAATGTCCTATCGTGATGCTTTGTCACGGCTTTTCTGGAAGGAAGGATGGACCGATGTTCGAGCTTATCGCTGATTCTCTCGCCAATCATGGAATAGCCAGCATTCGATTTGACTTCAACGGCCATGGTGAGAGTGAGGGCGATTTCGTGGATATGACAGTGCCCAACGAGATTGAGGATGCCACCAAAGTGTATGAATATGTGCGCGACTTGAGATATGTCTCCGATGTTGCCATCGTGGGGCATTCACAAGGTGGTGTGGTGGCTGCCATGACAGCTGGACAAATGGAAAAAGGTTCCTTCAAGGCTGTTGTCCTGATGGCTCCTGCTGCCGTCCTTCGAGATGATGCCATAAGGGGCAATACAATGGGCAAATCCTATGACCCGCTCGACCCGCCAGAGTTTGTGGAACTATACGGAGGACTGCGTTTGGGGAGAAATTACATCAAGACGGCTTTCTATCTGCCAATTTATGAGACGGCTGCCAAATATTCAGGACCTGCTCTCATAGTGCATGGCACTGCCGACCGTGTTGTGCCCTACACCTACGGGGAACGTTTCCACCAGTTGTGGCATTCAAGCGAATGGGTCTTGCAGGACGCTTACGACCATGGGTTCTCACAAAACATCTATCGAACCACCGAATTGGTGTCCGACTTCCTCATCAAGACATTGAAATGAGGGATTCTCATTCTCCTGCTGCTTGCCGATATTCCAGATTCTTGTTCTGGTATTCGGCAAGCATTTCTGTTCTATTGTCGAGTGCTTGTTGGTAGGTCAGTTGGGCTTGGAGCAAGTCCGACATCGTACAAGTGCCGGCACGATAGTTGTCGCGTTGCAGACGTAGGCTTTCTGATGCTTGGGCTATGCTCTCGTACGACAATTCCAATTGTGAGTATGCCTCCCTTACGCCATTCCACGCATTTTGAAGACGTATGTTGAGCAACTCTGTATTGTTTGCCATCTGTTCCTCGGCTTTCTCAAGTTCTATCTTTCTTCTCTTGATGGCATGACTGCCGCCCCACCAGTCGCTGATGGGCACGCTGACAGTGGCAAAAAACATGGCAAAGGTGTGGTCTTTGTCCATAAGGTTGTGATAATTGTAACCTGCGCCAACTGCTACCGATGGGAGATTCTTGCCCATGGCTATCCTCTTCTGAAGGGTGGCTGCTTCCACTTGCTTGCCCAATAACTTGTATTCTGGCAAATTCTCAATCACGTTGCCTGAAATGTGCAGAGGTATTGGGGGCAATGGCTTCTCGCCATCGCCATCGAAGGCAGGGGATGCAAGAGTGAATGTGGTGTCACGAAGGCCGCAGTATTGGGCAAGCAGCATGCGCACAAGGGAGATGCCATTGTCGAGCTTCATAGCTTGGCTTTTCACCTCTTTTTGTCGCAATTCCACTTGGAGAAGGTCGTTGCGCAAGGTCAGACCGGCACGAACAGCCAATTCGGCATCTTTGTGAAGGTCGTTGAGCAGGTTGGAAACGGCTGCCAACGTGTTCTTCTTCTCTTGAAGTGTTATCAATTGCCAATAGTATTGCTCGGTGTATTTCTCCACCTCGTTTTCTGATAATTGCTGTTGAAGAATGCTCACTTCCTCGCCCACCTTTGCCAACTTGTTGCCGAAGATGATTTGTCCTCCGGCAAATACAGGTTGCACAGCTGTCACACCCGCTATGGTTCCGTTTTTCATCATCGATATGCTCATGGGATTGGCAAGGGCTGCCAATGCCTCTGGTGGGAACATTTGTGAAATGGCAACTCCCATTTCGGGTGTTATCATCTCTGATGGGTTGAGGGTGGTCTCAGCCATTCCTTTGTTGGCGTTGAAAGTCAATCCTATGGCGCTGACATTGGGAAAGAAATGGGTGAACGCCTCCTTGCGCTGTTGCTGTGCGGCGGCAATGTCATGCTGTGCATTGTGCATCGCAATGTTGTTTTGCAAGGCAGAGTCTTTGAGTTGTTGCAGGCTGTATGTCTGTGCCGAAGCAGTGATGCAGGCACTGATGGCGAATATGAAGATGGCTTTTTTCATGTCTTATTTCGTGCTTACTTTCCAATAAATTACTGGCAGCATCATGACCACCATGATTAGCGAACCTATGCCTCCGGCAAAGATGGTGACTCCCACCGGCATCCAGAATGACGATTGGGCTATTATCATCGGTATCACGCCTACGGCTGTGGTGGCTGTGGTAAGGAAGATGGGTACCATTCGGCGCTTGCCTGCTTCATAAGCAGCTTGCTTCACAGCGGCATTGTATTCCTTTCGTTCGTAGTGGGGGTGTGTGGCAACAAATTCCTTCATCAGGTCAGGATATCCGGCGACAATCACAATGAAGTCATCTCTGTGATCTTCCATCGCCTTAAGAATCGTATCGACAGCCTCTTGTCCGAAATCGTTTTCTCCTTTGCCGTGGGTGAGCGCATATGCCTCATCTATAAACAGAATGCCTCCCATAGCCTTGTCTATGACTTCCTGCGTTTTGATGGCTGTCTGTCCCACATATCCCGCAACCAGTCCGCTGCGGTCGACTTCTACCAGTTGTCCTGATGAAAGAACACCAAGGCATTTATATATTTTGGCAAGCAGTCTTGCTACTGTTGTCTTACCTGTACCCGGATTTCCATAGAAAACAAGATGCAGCGATAGCGGCGGAGCTTTTTCGCCGAATTCCTCACCCTTTTTCTGCACCTTGATCAGGTTGATGATCTGCTGTACTTCCTGCTTGACGCTGTTTAAGCCGATTAATGAATCCAGCTTTTCAAGCAGCTCTTCCAGTGTTTCTTCAGGTGTTTCTTCCGGAGAGGCTGCATCCTCTTTTTCTGACGGAGCTTCGGTATTTTTTTCAGCCTTCTTTTTGGGTAGTTTGATTTGCTTGATGACAGCATTCATACTGACATCGTTTCTGTCAAGATTATTTGCAGCATAATATCTTCCGAGTACAAGAAAGAAGGATATGATGGTATTGGAAAGACTGTTATCGTTTTCCGCTTTTCTGAAATCAACATCCGTCATGATTTTCAGTATTTCCGGAATGTCGTTACTCTCTGATTCCGGAAGACGATCAGCCGGAAATGTGCCGTTGAGGTAGATCGTGTTAAATAACTCATATCGTTCTTTGCAATGATCCGCCGAAACCGACGATATAAAACCGTATACGTCACCCGCAAAAATACGCAACAGGGAAGATTTTCCGCTCTTTTCGGAGGCGTCACATATTGTCAGAACTTTATCCAACGAATTCTTTACATCGATATCCATAGGCACATCCTCTTATGCTCCGACTGCGACCTGTACAAATTCCTTGCACTGGTCTAAAGGAACGTCCGCTTCCCTCAGTGCGGATTCAATCTCCCGGCGTGCTTCCTCATTCGTTTGTCTGACGATACTGCGGAAGAGTTCTTTGTCATCGACTGCCACAATCATACTCTGATTATCTTCGATGTCTTGTTTCAGACTCCGAATCTGATCATAGAAGCTGACACAGAAGCAATCGGTTTCAACCGTGCTCAGATTCATTTCAAACATGCCGAAATCCTGTAATTGTTCAATGAAGTCACCGGACGATAATTTATCATAAATTCCTACCCATTTAACATGGGAAATTTGCCATCGGTCGCCGTTTCCGATGGCTTCCTTATTATCAAAGTAATATAATTCATCAAAGTACCGAAGGGAGACGCTGAGCATCTGAGCCAGAGATAAGATAGAAAATACGATTTCTTCTCTGTTGCTCGAAATACCGGATGAGAAAACATTCATCAAAAGATCCAGGCAGTTGAATTCATCATCGACAAGTTTTCTCATTTGCTCCTCCGTGTAATAGCTTTTCTTTTTTCTGCAATCAAGCATGTTGGAGTGTTCGGAAATAATTTTATTCAATTCATAAATGACACCAATTGCGGTACCCTTTTTATAAATCGCCACCATTTCAGCG
>ONAG01000129.1 GCA_900315745.1 uncultured Prevotellaceae bacterium | reverse complement strand
ATCCACCAACCTCACCCCATTGTCGAGGTATTTCACAGTGAATCCCTGAGCATACTCGGGAGTGACAACAGTGATGCTGTCATCATTTTGAGTTGAGAATGATGAAGACTCATGTTGTTTCGATTTCGTGGAATTGCATGCAAATGCAAGAATCAATACAGCTGCAGCTGTTGTCAATGTCAAGCAAGACTTGACTCGGTTTTTCAATGTCTGTTTCATGGTGCAAAATTACTCAATAATAATGACTTTTCTGCCTTGTTTGCCAAATAAGTTGCAACAACATTTGCAAAAAAATAGCATGAAAATCTATGTTGCGAATTTTTTGTTTGTTTTATGGTTGCTTTTCAAAAAAATGGCGGGAATCTTATGAAAAAATCACTAATTTTGCCGAAGATACTGAAGGACATCAACAGTGTGAATGGATAACATCGGAAATCCACATACCCTCAAAACAAAACAGCACCATGATCAACATCTCAAAATTCGGATATTATTGGTTGGACACTTGGATTATGGCCAATGTGATACAACTGGCGACGCAAGACTTCTGCGCACGCCACCTAAATCGCACCAACGACCCCTGCGGACGGCAGTACGACCAGATGACACAGGCGGCACGCTCTGCACCAGCCAACATCGCCGAAGGCAACTCACGCCACTCCACATCCAAAGAAACAGAAATGAAACTCACCGATGTGGCACGAGCAACAATGTCAGAACTTGCCAACGACTATCTGAACTGGCTTTTGAGGCATGAAAGCATCCCCTGGTCGGTCAACTCTCCCGAATATATGGCAGTCAACAATATTCTTCTTGACCGACCTAACTACAAAGACGATGTGCTGCATCTGAGCAGCATTCACATTCTCGCACAGAAACATAAGTTTGACTTCTGGCTGAACAGCGGTGACTCGCTTTTGGCAGCCAACTGCATGCTCGTGCTTTGCAATCGTCTCACGCTCATGCTGAGACGACAAATAGAAAGCCAGTTGAACACCTTCAGAGAGGAAGGTGGCTTCACAGAGGGACTCACAGCCGACCGTCTGGCATACCGCACGCAGCAAAACCTCCAGAACAACGCCCCCACCTGTCCCCGTTGTGGCAAGCCCATGATCAAGCGCGTGGCAAAAAAGGGAATCCACTCCGGCAAAGAGTTCTGGAGCTGCAGCAGCTATCCGGAATGCACCGGCACTTTGAAAATCACATGAGGCAATGACGGTCTCTCGCAATGGCGGCATGTCGCAATGACGGTATGTCGCAATGACGGTATGTCGGAATATCGGCATTTCGGAATAACGGAATAACGACATATCGACAAGACGGAATATCGTCATAACGTCATTCCGAAATAATGTCATGCCGAAATGTCGAAATAACGCCCCAAATCAATAAAAATCATGCATTACGCATCTGTTGTAAAGAAAAAAGTGTAATTTTGCCAACATAAACACAAACCACCCAATCCTCTGCATCAAGTTTGGGCATAATCCACTCAAAAAACAACAGACATGAAAAGTATTTTCACCACAGCAGCACTTGCAGTTTTGTCCATCATGACCATGACCGCCCAAAACGGTCCCACTATGGGCTGGAGCTCGTGGAACACCTATGGAGTGAACATCAACGACGCCCTCATCCGACGCCAAGCAGATGCCATGGTGTCGAAAGGACTGAAAGACGTAGGCTTCAACCACATCAACATCGACGATGGCTTCTTCGGAGGTCGCAACGCCACCACAGGCGAACTGCTCATCCACCCCACCCGATTCCCCAATGGCCTGAAGCCCGTGGTAAACTACATACACTCCAAAGGCTTGAAAGCCGGCATATACAGCGATGCTGGAGCCAACACATGCGGCAACATGTATAACGGCGACAAACTTAGCGTGAATGTAGGATTCTACAACTACGACCAGCATGATGCAGACTTCTACTTCAAGGAATGTGGCTTCGACTTCATCAAGGTCGATTTCTGCGGTGGTGACGCGCCACAGAACACACAGCATCTTGCCCTCGACCCACAAGAACGCTACACGGCAATAAGCGATGCCATAAAGAACACTGGCCGCGACGACGTGCGACTGAATGTCTGCCGGTGGAACTATCCCGGCACGTGGGTTAGCGACGTGGCTTTCTCATGGCGCACCACCACCGACATACACGACTCGTGGCAGTCGGTGAAAGGCATCTTAGCAGAAAACCTATATATGAGCGCCTACTGCCATGACGGACATTTCAATGACATGGACATGCTTGAAGTGGGACGCTCGATGACTTTCGAGGAAGACAAGACACACTTGGGGATGTGGTGCATCATGAACTCGCCGCTGCTCATCGGCTGCGACCTCACCACCATCAAGCCAAACACGTTGGCACTGCTGAAGAACACCGAACTGCTTGCCCTCAACCAAGACACGCTATATCAGCAAGCCTATGTGGTGGCACTATCGAACAGCTGCCATATCCTGGTGAAGGACATCGAGACCCTTAATGGGAAAAAGCGAGCCTTCGCTGTCTATAACCCAAGCGACGGAGCCAAGAAGGCAACAGTGAGATTCAGCGACATAGATCTCGCTGGAGAAGTGCTGCTGCGCGACGTGTTTGAAAAGAAAGACTTGGGTTCTTTCTCCGAACAATATGAGGTTACCGTACCTGCCCACGGCACCCGCATCTATGTGGCAGAAGGTGAGAGACGCACCGAACGCATACGCTACGAGGCAGAGACGGCATACATCAGCGACTATCAGGAACTGAAAAACAACCAGGCAGAACAAACCGGCATCTACGAGGGTGCTACATTCTGTTCTGCCGGCTTCAAGGCAGGCTGGCTCGGCATGAGCGAACAAAACGACCTTGTGTGGCGCGACGTATATTCCGACGAAGGCGGCGAATACCAAATGACCATAGGTTACATCTCTGGAGAGAACCGCAATATCACAGTGAGCGTGAACGGCGAAAAAATTACCACTGTGAATGTGAACTCAGGAGGATGGCAGACGGTGGGCAAGAAAACCATCACCATAAACCTACAGAAAGGACGCAACCAGATACGCCTCTCCAACCCCACAAACTGGATGCCCGACATCGACTACATGGAACTGCACAACACCACCGCCATAGCCACTCCAACAAAATCGCCACTGCAAAAACAAGGTGCCACATACAACCTGCAGGGACAGAGAGTGAACAAGGACAACGCACATGGCATAATAATTCAAGAAGGGAAAAAGATTCTGAAATAATCCGACAAAAGAAAAATAAAAAAACATACCAATCAACTATCATAACTCATACACAAACCCAACCACTATTCTTACATCATGAGAAAAAAGATTTTAATGGCAACATTTGCATTGCTGACAGCCATCACGATGCAAGGTCAAGGGAAAGCCGGAGTGACATTCGACAACTACGAATGGGACTTTGGCAACATTGAGGCAGCCGAAGGTGCTCTATGCCACACCTTCGTGCTCCAGAACAAGTCGAAATCAGCAGTGAAGATAGGCAAGACCATATCCAGCTGCGAATGCATCAAGGCACTATACAAGTCGGATGCCATCATGCCCGGCGAGAAGGCGGAGGTGCTGATTGTCTTCAATCCCACAGCATCGAGAGGCAAGACATACCGCAGCGTGGAACTGCTTGACGACGGAGGCAAGACGCTCGGCTCACTCTCGGTGAAAGCCCAGGTGGACGACAACAAAAAACAATATTCCACAGACCATCGCTACCCCTTCCGCAACACCAACCTCACCAATGTGGAGCGTGTGGAAAACCTCATCTCTCTGCTCACCCCAGAAGAGAAGGTAGGTCTGATGATGAACAAGTCGGTGTCTGTAGATCGCTTGGGCATCCCTTCATACAACTGGTGGAGCGAGGCATGCCACGGCGTGCGCCAGGGAGGCTACACGGTGTTCCCACAGCCCATCGGCATGGCAGCTGCCTTCAATGCCAAGCAAGTGCGCGAGGTGTTCTCCGCCGTATCCGATGAGGCACGCGCCAACTGGAACCGCTCCGACCACAACGTGTTCAACGTGCCAATGGGCGTCACCTACTACCCCGGCAACCCTGAGCTGACCTTCTGGTGCCCCAATGTGAATATCTTCCGCGACCCACGATGGGGACGTGGACAGGAGACATGTGGTGAAGACCCATATCTGAATGCCGTCCTTGGTGTGGAGACCGTGCTGGGAATGCAAGGCGACAACGACAAATACTACAAGACTCATGCATGTGCCAAGCACTACGCCGTCCACAGCGGTCCAGAACCCCTTCGCCACTCATACAATGCCAGCGTCTCGATGCGCGACCTCTGGGAGACCTACCTTCCTGCTTTCAAGGCTTTGGTGAAAAAAGGCAACGTGCGCGAGGTGATGTGTGCATACAACCGCTACGAGGGCAAGCCCTGCTGCACCAGCGACCGTCTGTTGGTGGACATCCTCAGACGCAAATGGGGCTACGACGGCATCGTGCTGACTGACTGCGACGCCATCAATAATTTCTACAACAAGGGACAGCATGAGACACACCCCGACCCCCTGTCTGCATCTGTTGACGCCGTTCTCAACGGCACCGACCTGGAGTGCGGCAAGGTGTTCATGGTGCTCACCGAAGCCTTAGACAAGGGATTGATACAGGAGTCAACCCTTGACGACCATCTGCGCAAGACTTTGATGGGACGTTTCGAATTGGGCATGTTCGACCCGCAAGAGATGCTACCATGGTCTATCCTCCGCCCCGAAGTGATCAGCAGCGAGAGCAATGACGCTTTGGCAACACAGGCAGCAAGGGAATCGATGGTATTGCTTAGCAACGACGGCGTTCTGCCCCTGTCGAAAAACGTAAAGACCATTGCCGTGTTAGGTCCCAATGCCGACAATTCAGACATGCTCAACGGAAACTATGGCGGCACGCCCACCAAGGAGCACACCCACTCCCTGTTAGAGGGCATCAAGGCTGCCGTGCCCGGTGCCAACGTGATATACCACAAGGCATGCGAACTGTCTGACGAGTACGAGACTGTTCCCCACCTGAAGGACCTCAACGACGGAAAGGGTGCCTTCGTGGAATTCTACAACAACAAGGAACTTGAGGGACAGCCAGACAAGACTGGTTACTACAACGAGTTGAACTTCTCCACATTCGGAGCATGGGGATTCGCCGAGGGCATCAGCAAGGACACCCTGTCCTTACGCATGTCGGGTACTTACAAAGCCACCTTCACTGGAGAGTTGAAATACACGGTGATGACCGACAACGGCTATCTGCTCAAGGTGAACGGAGAAGTGGTGGAAGATGCCAAACCCACAGCAAGGCGCGGTGGCTTCTTCCGCAGGAATGTGGAGTACAAGTCATTCAACGTGAAGAAAGGCGAGAC
>ONAG01000111.1 GCA_900315745.1 uncultured Prevotellaceae bacterium | reverse complement strand
AGAAAAAAATAAAATAAAAAATCCTCACTCACGCACACGCGCGCGAAAGTCAACGCAAACACTCGACGAGCGACGCCAGACCTTCATCGAAAGTCTCACACCCTTCATTCCCACCTACGGCATGGAGATGGTGAATGCCTTCATCGACTATTGGACGGAGCCCAACCGTTCGTGCTCGCGCATGCGATTTGAGTTGCAGCGCACATGGAGCCTGCCCTTGCGCCTCGCCACTTGGGCGCGTCATGACAGGGTGTTTGCACAGCGCACCGCATACACTCATAGACCCACGTCGAACGAGTGCGTGGCTCATGCCCAGCAGTGGGCAATAGCAGAGACAGCCAGGGTGGTGAGAGAGGCAGAGATAGCACGACGGCAACATGGTCAGCGTCCTTGGCATGATGGCAGTTACCACGATGTTGGGACGGCAGCGCATCAAGCCCTCCTCCCCTTCTGAAAAGCACAAAATGGTTCACTTCAGAACTGTCCCTGCGAGCCACTTTTGTTCCTGGTAAACCATCTTTCATGTCCTTCCTCCAACTAACCAAGGGGGACACTTCCCCCCAGATATAATAAATTTTCCAATCTTTTTTCCCTTTTTCAAGTGTTTTTTTATGTTTTTTTATTATATTTGCAAATGATTATTAAACAAACCAACAACAACTACTATGAAACAATTACGACTTTTTCTATTCATTCTGAGCATGTTTGCCATGAGCAACATGAGCGCTCAAATCATTTACGACTACTTTGAATACACCATCATTGGCGACGGTGAAGTAGAATTGACAGGCGTGGAAAACTTCGACGACTGGAGCAACATCGGCACCATCGTGTTCGTTCCTGAAACCATCTACGACGAAAACGGCTCCGAATACACGGTGACCGCCATCGGAGAAGGCGCTTTCGCCACATCCCTTATAGAGAGCATTTGGTTACCTTCCACCATCAAAAAAATCGGCGACGCTGCTTTCTGTTGTTGTGAATCGCTTGTTTATGTAAATTACGATGGTGAACTGAAATTGGAAGAATTGGGCCAATCAGCCTTTGCAGAATGCCCCAACCTAAGTGCAGCCTATTTCTTAGACGACGTACGTGAAATCAAGCCTTACACTTACTACCAATGCAATCAAATCACATCACTGTCGATAATCAACAAAGATAACATCGGCGAATGTGCATTCTCAGAGTGTGAAGGTTTGAGTTCCTTGACAATCAGTAATGTCAACAACATTGACTATAGGGCTTTTGCTGATTGTCCCAATTTGGAAAGTATTAGTTTTATCAATACAATTGGTAAAATTGGTGGATGGGTTTTCTTTAGTTGTGAGTCATTGACCGAAATCGCTTTCTGGAATGGTGCCAAGTCTATTGGAGAACATGCTTTCGGCAATTGCGAGGCCCTCAAGCGAATCAGTTTTGTGAGAGGATATGTCGAGCGTTTTGAAGAGGGTGCTTTTAATGGTTGCTATAACCTTTCTGATGTGTATATCAACAATATCATCAAATATTGTTCAGCAGAATTTGGCAACTCCTCGGCTTCTCCTTTCCATAGAGGCGCCAAACTCCATTATGTGGAGGGGACTGCCTTTTCTGGTCCTGAGCACCCAATTCTCGACCTCTCACAATTTAACATCCCCTATATTGGTGCCAACGCCTTTTACCATTGTTCCAACATCACGAAGTTGGCATTGCCCGAAGGCTTGACGTCCATAGGCAACCAAGCATTCTTCGACTGCTCCGCCCTCACTTCTGTCACCATCCCCTCCACATTGAACAGTGTTGCCGACAATGCCTTCAATGGTGTGGGCACTCAGGAAGACCCCTGCGAAATGATTGCTCCAGCGGGCTATCCCTTCGGCGTAAGCACCACCGGCAACTATTTCTTGTGGAAGTCTGGCTATTTCTGGATGGAAGCCAAGGATTACTTAACGGCTGATGCCGGTGACATCATCAAAGAAGGGAAATCCACCCTCACTGTAAGCCTTAACAATTTACCCAATGACTACAACGGCTTCCAATTCGACGTGCAATTGCCCGAAGGCGTTACCATTGACACCGACAACTACACATTGTCAGATAGGTATAGCAACAATGGGATGAAAGTCATCATCAATCTTCTTGCCAACGGCAACTACCGCGTGTTCTGCTATTCCATCACAAACACCACCATCACGGGAACGGAAGGAGAACTCATCACTTTAGTCCTCAACGCAAGTGACACGGCACCATCAGGGAACAACAGCGGCTCATTGAAAAACATCATGCTGAGCGGTGTCAACGGCGAGAACACGAAACTACCTGACGCAGCCTTCACAATCAACGTCTCGGAATATGTGCTGGGCGATGTGAACAACGACAACGTCATTTCTGTAACCGATGTCATGATGATTGTCAATTTCATATTGGGTAACAATAGCGGCAACCCACACATTGAATATGCAGATATCGATTTCGACGGAGAAATCACCATAGACGATGTCATGAGCCTGATACAAAAGGTGCTCACTGCCGACTATCTCAGTTCACCAGCCAATGGTTGCTCAACAGTTGACGTCCTTAATGCAAGTCCCTCTGCCAATGGATACGACCTCACCCTAAACAATGCCGACACCTACACTTCTTTCCAGATGGACATCCATTTGCCCCAAGGCAGCACACTAAAAAATGCCACCATCGATGATGCAAGAGCCAACGGCCATAAGATTTGGGTGCGCCGCCTGTCTGCCGACACCTACCGTCTTTTAGGTTTCAGTCTTGAAGGAAACGAATTGAGGGACCATCAAGGGACATTGCTTCACCTTAACATTGAAGGCGGCAGTAATGGCTTGTCAGTAGAGAACATACACTTCGTGACCAACGACTTAAACACCGTCAAGATGGATGACGTAGCAGGCATCCCAACCAGCATCAACGAAATATCCCTTGACAATACCTCCAAGAAATACACCCTCAGTGGCACCGAAGCAACATCAGCCACCAAGGGAGTGCTGATATCAAACGGAAGAAAATATGTGAGACGTTAGTTTATTGTTCTAAACGTGCGAACAATTGGGCAATTGATACCGCAATGAAAAGATGAGGGTATGTCAAAATGAAATCACTTGAACGCACAACTTACAAATTGTAAGGAAGGAGAACGGCCTGAAAGGCCAGCATCTGTTAGCCCAGGGCAATCGCCCTGGGTATAAGGCAGAGTATTAAAGTCGCCCTGAAAGGGCAAAAGTACTGACAATCAATGCTTTTGCCCTTACGGGGCGATAATTAATGCCAAACATAAAAACCCAGGGCGTTGCCCTGGGCTATTTGCTTATTGGCCTTTCAGGCCGTCACATTGTAAATAACGGTAGAACTAATCTTCATTTTGACACACACTCATCTTTTTTAGGAGCACAAATGTCAGAATTGTCCACAATTTTCAGAAAGCCTTTAATACCAAGGGTATAAATAAAATCGTACCTAAAACTCCGTAACTGTGATTCGATAACTGTGATATGCGGATTAAAAATCCTAATACTCAATGCAGCCGGATTGCAAGTCCGCCCGAGCGTTGCCTCCCGAGCGTTGCAACCTATGATTCAATCTCCCTTTGCCAACAGAGGGCTATTCATCTTCTGAATGTCCTTGCCATACTTGGCGAGAATCACACCCTGTGACCTATTTAGGACACCTATCTTTTTGTCGATGCTTTTCATCTTGAGCTCAAGACTAAGAACCTCGGAGAGACCTTGAGGAGCAGCGAAGCATGTTCCTGGAACCATGCCACGGTCGGCATCACGGTCGGTCTTTGCTTTCTTCAGTTTGGCGGCAACCTTTGCTTTCTGGTGCTCCAACTTACTCTTCTTCTTGCCAATCTTCTGGAGCTGTGCCATTGCCTCCTTCAGATCCTTGTACTGTGCAGCAGGATCTTCCTTAACCTGACTGGCGGTGTTCACTTGGGCGGTCATCACTTGATGATGGCAGAGGCTGCTTGACTCAATCTCATCGTTTACACAAAAGTAGCCTACTCCTAATACTACCAATGTTGAAGTCATGAAGGCTACCATATCCTTCTTTGTGTCCTGGAAAAATTTACTCTTTTTCATATCCTTATTTTTTTAATTGTTATTATTCTGTTTTTATCGTTTTGTCTGATTGACATTGCAAATTTAAGTACGATTCTTCCAGGTCCATTTCTTTTTATCCTTTTTCTCTTTAATTCCATCAGACAACCACGGAAATTTGCGACAAATGGCAGAGAATGCCTATGAATTTGTCGCAAAACTTTGATTTTTTGACCACAAAACTTTGATTTTTGCTAAAAAAGAGCGTTTTTTACGGTTTTATGGCAATTTTTTGGAAAAAACTATCGCCCCCTACCCTCTTATATAAAGAGAGCAGGGGGCGACTGTCACATCCCAGCCTGCAGTTGCAAGCATGGAATTGTCTTTTGGTTACTTGAACTTATAAGGCAGGTCTCCCTTTGCCCATTCTGTTCCATCACCCCATCCTGGATTTTGCTCCAGAACACCTTCTGACAAGGTAACCTGGTCCTCAGGAATCTTGAAGAAGCCACCACCAGTGTCGGTGTATCGCTTCATGAAGTCGTTGGTGAAGGCATATTGACCTGTAATGCCTTGATTCAAGATATTGTTTCCAACTTGGTTCTTTACTTTTTCCTGCACGTCACCCCAACGTCTGAGGTCGTTCCATCTGATTGCCTCGAAACAAAGTTCATAGCGGCGCTCCTTCTTTAGATTTGTCAAGCTATAAGGAATGTCGGGCAACTTGGCTCTCTGCCTGACAGCATTGAGACCGCTCTTGCCATTGTACACCACTTTTCCATCAGAGAGCTCGGAGTGCATGAGCAATACGTCAGCGAAACGCAGCCAAACGAGGGATTGTGTGAGTCCTGTCTGGCGGTTGTTCTCACTGCCATAGAAGTAGCCATAGGAAAGCATGCGTTGTCCTGACTCAGGGTCGTAAGCTTCACATCCAATATACTTCTTAGCTAAAAGGTTGGTGTTCTCCACCTCCTTTGCCGGATCACCTTTGTAGTTGGGAATCTCCACGGCACGGTCGCAAATCGAGCCGATGCGCCTATAGTCACCAGCATAATCGGGGTCTGCAGCCCAGTCTGTCCATAGTTTCTCACATACAGGTCCGTTGGAATAACCTTGGACGGAGAATGGGAACGCATCAGCAGTGGTCTTGCGCAATCCATAGAACTCAACGATGCGATTGTGCCTCAGTTGCGCATCAGCGCTCCAACCAGGCTTGTTGGACATCTTGATAGCGAACATGTTCTCCTTGTTCTCGTCAGTTTCCCAATTCAGTCCGTTGTCGATGTCATATTTGTAGTCCTTTCCTGTATAAGGATTGGTGTAAGGCCAGAGATTTCTCTGGTCGGTAACGAGACCAAAGCCGCTGTTCTGTATGCAGTCTTCCAACCATGAGACAACCTGTTGCTTTGATATGGAACCACCTTCGTCTGCAGGAAGAGGCAATTCGGTCTTGTTGTAGAATCCGGTATAGAACAGCCATACACGAGCCATCATACCCTCGGCAGCCCATTTCGAGACTCTGCCTTCTCCAAATTCCGGGTACTTGATAGAAGGTCCGTATTCGATGGCTTTCTTCAAGTCTGAGGCTATTTGTGCATACACCTCATCGGGAGTAGCCTTCGGCAGGTTTTGAGGTTCGGTTGTCAGGACGAGAGGCACTCCATTGAACACTTGCGCGAGGTTGAAATAATAGAAAGCTCTCAGGAAGTGTATCTCACAAAGCAATTGGTTCTTCTTGCTGTCCGAGGTCCATCCCTTAACATTATCTATGGTTTCAAGTGCGCTATTGGCACGGTTGATGCCAGCATAACGCTGTTGCCATAGAGGTTTCATCCAGTCCACATAGGCGTTCATCAGTCTATCCACGCCCTGTGCACCGATGTTGCTCTGGCTTCCACCTCCCAGACGGTCGTCGGAAGCGATATCGAAAATGAAGAAGGGGTCTTCCTCCGGGTCAGCCAAATTTCTGTTCATCACGGAGTAGATGCCATTCACCATCTGTGTGGCATCAGTCTCGTTGACGGGGAAGTTGGAAGTATCTTTCATTGTGAGGCTTTCCGTGTCAAGGAAGTCGTCACATCCCGCCAGCATCACGCACAAACATGCGGACATTAGGTATAATAATTTTTTATTCATGGTCTTCAAGGATTAAAAGTTGATGTTCAAGCCCACCTGCCACGAGCGTGATGATGGGTAATAACCACAATCGATGCCAGATGCCCAGCTGGTACCATTACCGAATCCTACTTCTGGGTCCATGCCAGAATAGCCGGTGAATGTAATCATGTTGCTTGCAGAGACATATACACGACACTTGGTGACGGGCAGTTTTCTGATAGCCCTCTTGAGGTCGTAGCCGAAAGATATCCTGGAAATCTTGAAGAAGTCAGCATCCTCAATCCACACTCTTGAGATTTCGGACATGTTGGCAGTTTTTCCGTCAGAGAACCTTGGGTA
The DNA here is from genome assembly GCA_900315745.1 of uncultured Prevotellaceae bacterium. Lineage (GTDB taxonomy): Bacteria > Bacteroidota > Bacteroidia > Bacteroidales > Bacteroidaceae > Prevotella. Next base: position 2,620 of record ONAG01000111.1, on the reverse strand, counting down.
TCTGTTTGTGCTCCCCTCCCCTGTCCAATACTTGGTATATACATCCGTGCAGTAGTTGTCATCTGGATGGTCGGAGAACTGTCTGTAACTCTTTGCCACCTGCTGTCCAAAGGAGCCATATCCTGTAAGTGAGAAGTCGAAGCCCTTGTAAGCGAGATTGATATTGAGTCCCACGGTATAGTCAGGATTGGGGTCACCTATCATTGTCTTGTCCTCATCTCCCTTGTCTATTTTGCCATTTCCGTTGTGGTCAACGAACTTGACATCGCCTGGTTGTATCGACTCACCTTGTAGAGAGTTGTTCTTGTCACCACCACAATGTTTGTTCAGGTAATTTTGCAAGTCCTGCTCGTTTTGTATGATGCCCTCCATCTCGTATCCCCAGAAATATCCAATGGGGAATCCCACTTGCAAACGGTAGAGTTCGGCGGTGTTCTGTGCGATGGCATTGGAGCCACCATGTATTATACCTTCTGCATTGGCAAGTCGCGTAACCTCGTTCTTGTTGTGCGAGAGATTGGCGGATACGCTGTAAACAAAGTCTTTGCCGATGTGGTCATTCCATGAGAGATGTATCTCATAACCCTTGTTTTCGATGTCACCACCATTGATGTATGGCGCTCCTGTTCCGTAAGACAACAGCACAGGTGCCCTCACCAGCCAGTCTTTGGTCTTCTTGTTGTACCAGTCGAACGACAGGGCGAGCCTATTGTCGAGGAAACGTGCGTCGAATCCCAAGTTGAGCTGTTCGGAAGTCTCCCATTTCACCTTCTCATTTGGCAATATGTTGGGATATGCACCGATGCCTGGGTTGTCTTTGCTGTCAAAGTAATATGGGTCGTCGAATGCCACCGTGGCAACATATTGGAAGCTGGAGATGTTGCAGTTACCATTCTGTCCCCAACTGCCCCTGAGCTTGAAGAAATAGAGCCAGTCTTTTGACCATTCCATGAAGGGTTCGTTGGTCATGATCCATCCTGCCGACACAGAAGGGAAGTAGCCCCATCTCTTGCCACGCTTGAAGTTGGATGAACCATCAGCCCTGAGCACGAGCGAGAGAAGGTAAGTCTCGTTGTAGTTGTAGTTGACACGTCCGAAGAAAGACGAGAGGGCGCCTTGGTCGTTGGGGCTTCCGCTGATGGACGTGTAAGCGGGATCCACCACGTTGGCGTTGTTGATGTAGGCATGGTCGAATGAGCCAGGGAAGAGCGAATTGGAGTTGGTCGCTCCCACATTGCTTCCATATCCCCATTTCTCCAATGATTGTCCAAACAGAACGTCGAGATTGTGCTTGTCGAAAGATTTCACCCAGTTGGCGGTATTCTCCAAAGACCATCTGATGTTGTATCCTTGATTCTGCCTTACATCGTCGTTAGGATTGGATTTTTTCGTGCTCAACTCATAGACCGGCACATAACTGCGGCTCTCGGAGTGACGATAGTTCCATCCAGCGCTGGAGCGGATGGTAAGTCCTTCAATGGGAACAAACTCCAAGAAGAAATTGGTCTGGAGGCGATACCTGTTGGTTTTGCTGTTCCCCTCATCATATTTCATTGCTGCGAGGGGGTTTGCCATATCTGCGCTGAAGTCCCATTTGTCAGCCAGAATATCCTTATATTCATAGAGTTCTCCCTGGTCGTTGTATGCAGGCAGCAATGGCGACATTGCCAATAGATTACGTATGCTGTTGCCATAAATGCCTCCGATGGAAATACCTTTCTTTTTTGTGGCGGAGAAGGTGATGTTCTCACCAAACTTCAGTATGTCCCTTCCATTCTTTTTGATTAAGGAATAGTCGGAGTTAAGACGTACGGTATATCTGTCGAACTTCGGTGTGGCGGGGTATCCTATGGTACCTGTCTGATGGTATTTGGAGAAACCGAGCGAGAAGCGGGACACATCGCTTCCTCCTGTGATGTTGAGCGAAGCATTGTGCATTGGTGCGTTATCTACCAAGGTCTCATCCAGCCAGTTGGTGCCGTTCCACGTTCCATCCATTATTTGCTGGTATTGCTTGGGAATCAAGGTTGCCCAATCGTAGGTGGTAACACCTTGTATTTGGTAAGCCTTGTCGTTGATTTCCATATACTGCTTGGCATTCAGCGGCGTGACGTCATTGGTGTTTGCATTTTGCCATCCAAGGTATCCATCGAACGACACCTGCACATGTCCAGCCTTTCCCTTCTTTGTCGTCACAAGGATGACACCGTTGGAAGCTCTGGCTCCGTAGATGGCACTGGATGCAGCATCTTTCAACACATCAATAGACTCAATGTCGTTGGGGGAAAGGTCTTCAATAGAGCCACCCGGCACGCCATCGATTACATACAGTGGAGTGTTGGAGCCTGCCGTACCCATACCACGAATCACAACCTTGTAGCTCTCTCCTGGTTGACCAGAGTTCATGACGATGTTCATTCCGGCAGCTTGGCTTTGCAATGCTCCAAAGGCATCCACTGCATTTGCGGCAGCGATATTGTCGGCATCGACGTGCACGGTGGAGCCAGTGACAAGTTTTTTCCGCTGCGTACCATATCCCACAACGACCACGTCGTTGAGCAATTCAGAATCCTCTTCTAAGACTACTCTGACAGACCTGCCCTCCACCACTTTCACCGTG
>ONAG01000112.1 GCA_900315745.1 uncultured Prevotellaceae bacterium | reverse complement strand
AGATAGGTTGGAACGGGTTCAGGTCCTTGTCCGCTCTGCAGTCCATCTGACTGTCGTTAAACTCATAGCCCAGCGAGTCCAGATAGTCAAAATCGCTGGCGTTATATTTATGACCTTCCCGCATTGACGAGTAGAAGCCATCCTTCGCTATGCCTATCCTCTGACAAAGGATTGACGTTTGAAACGTCTTAGGTGTCAGGTCACGCTTCATCTGCTTGATGTACGACTCCCCGAGCAGCTGCAGGTTCTCTATCGACGAGTATTCCTTGTAATACACAGCCACCGAGCGCATCTTGTTCAAGTTCGTGTCAAGCTGCCGCAAATATCTACGCAGGTAGTTCGGCACATTCTCTCCTTTGGTGTTAAGCTCCCTTATGCGCTCCTTTGTCTTCCATATCTCAAAGATGGTTCCTTTGATAGTTTCTATCAACTCTACATCCATCTTATCCTTATAGTGAAGGAACCATGAGCCCTTCTGCGTCTGCGGCATATCCGAGAGGATCATTACGGAGTGGTTGAACGAATGATGTCCGAAGTACGACTTAATGCCGCCATTTGCCGGCAGCGTTTCATCTTTCAGACGTTCATAGTCAATGAACTTTGCCTCATCTACAAGCAGCCATGATAGCGTAAGCGAGTTCGACGAGCCAGGCCTGTCCTGCGATATAATAATTGCGCATGAGCCGTTATAGAACGTTATCACGTGCTCATATTCCGCGGGTTCTATTATGGGCTTCCCGAAAGATTTGGGAGGTTTTCGCCCAATCACATAGTGAACATCCTTGATGTAGCCCCACCGTTTCCACGCTGCGAGTAAGCCAGGAATGGTGTTTGTCAGTCCGTGCTTGTATGTCGGCACCACTATGCCGCCAGTCGAGCCAGGCATTCGTTGCATGTTGCGAAGCACGAAAGGCGAGGCTATTGAGTCCGTCTTTCCAGTACGTCGCCCAGCCACGATAACAGTTGTATTGGCGCCAATAAGCTGCGTCAACCTTTGCGGCGTGTTAAAGTATATTTTCTTCTTTGGCTGTTCCATCTTCAGGGAATAGTGATTTTTCTTCAAGGTCTGCCTCCTCAAACTCAATGTCATCGATGTCGATGTTCTCCGTTCTGTATTTGTGCAGAAGCTGCTGGATGCGTTTCTGGAGACGAGGCATAGGCTTTATGCCCAGTACCGAAGGGTCATCGGTGGCAGTGAATGGCTGCACCACGATAAGGTCGTAAGGAACTGCCTGCTCATCCTCCAGGTCCACACGGTTGAATTTCGCATAGGATGAAGCCGCTTTCTCCATCGTCTTCGTGTCCTTGCGCTTCTTCGCCATCTGGAACGTTTCCAGAATCATCTCGTTGTAGCGGTAGCGGTGGAAGTCACGCGAGGCTTGCGAAAGGTGTGGCAGCAGTGCCTTGACGATGGCGAGGTCACTGTAAGCCTGAGTCTTGTTCAGTCCGAACCGCGAGGTCACATTCTCCACAAACTGTCGGTCTTTAGCGTCTGGGTTGGATAGGAACCAGTTATATTCCTCACGGATGCGAAGCACTCTGAGCGCTATCGGCTCCGAGTATTTCTCCCTGAGCTCATCCTCACTGGTGAACAAGTCCAGTCGGCACGCCTCCAAAGGTTTAATCTGTTTCTTCATCACTCATCGTCCTCCATGTCGAGCAGATTTCGGTGCGTGTTCTCGATAGCCAGTGGCGACCCCACCTGCGCCAGCTGCATCTCCTGTGCGAGGAGTTTCACTTTGGAAGCCGCTTTCCCCCTGCGGTAACGCATACTCACCGCTGTCGAGTGGTCAGCGATGTCCGAGCGAAGCGACTCAGCCGGTATGCCGAGAATCACTGCCATGTCCGAAATTTTCAGGTATATTGAGGCAAACTTCTCAACCTGTTCAAGTTCATAGTCAGTATATTCCATGAGTTTTCAGTAATCAGTTTTCAGTTCTGAGTTTGCCAGTCGTTGTGCAAATAGGTCATTCAGTGGCACTGAGTGGTTTTTGATCAAGTCATCTATTTGAGCAAAAAGCGTGTCAAAAATATTGGTGTCGGTGGTTACCACCGCACTCTCGCAGCGGTTGCCACGAGTGAGGTTTTGCGATGTGATGATACTCACCACTTCGCCATGTTCGCTTCGTATGAGCAGCACCTTACTATGGTTGTCAGCGAGGTAGGTAGTATCAATCACCTGCGTTATAAATGCCCATAGTTTCAGTGTTTTATTCGTGGCTTTGTGGTCCAGCACCAAGTTGAATTTGGTCACCAGTCCCGACTTCTCTATGAAGTATAGACGGCGAATAAACTCCTCGCTAATAGAGAATGAGGTTTGCCACACCTCACACCGGCCGAGTTGCTTCAGCACCCAGTCCAGTATGTCAGCCACCTGCAGCGCGTTCGAGAGATAAGCCTGGTAAGGTTTTTCCTTCAAAGGGCGCAAATAATCTGATATGTCGGCATCCCGTCTCATTCAAGAACACCAATCTCCTTCAGGTCATTCGTGAGTTTGTCGGTGGGATTAACCACCTGCCCATACCATGTGAGGATCTTAGATTTGAGTTCCTCCGTGGGCTTCTTGGCATACTTGCCTTTGTTCAGGTTAATCATGCGAACCGCTTGTTTGCTCTGCTCACGCAAGTCTTCAGTGAGCACCTTTTCACCGTCAGCACCTGTGTAGTGGTCATAGAGCTCCCAGTTCGAGTGCAACTTCTTGTCAAGTGAGATAAGCTCTTTGAGGAACGGATATCTTTCACTGTCCGGGCACGAGGCGTTCTCCAGCGACAGCGTGCGGAGTTTCAGATGTAGCTCTCGCATCTTCTGCACAATCGAGAGGTTCTCCACGTATAGAGCCTGTATCTCGTCAGGCAAAGAGTCATGGTCATCACGCTTGCCTGCTTTGAATTTCTCGCCACTGTTCGGTGTCAACACTTTTTTGGCGATGTTGTCCACCTGCAGCTGCATTTCCTCCACCTGCTCGTGCGTCATTTGTCGCAGACGGAAGTCCAGGCGTTTCTTCAGTTGATACTCGATAAATAGCATATTCTTCTCACAAGGGCGCAACATCAGATTGTGATGCATAATTTTGTTGCCAGTGAGTTTCAGCAGCATCATCGCCCCCGCGTTGTAGTCACGCTCTGTTGCAGGAGCATTCAGCCACTCTTGAACTTGTTTTGTGAAATTGTTATCCATGTTTTTTGAGTTGTGAGTAATGAGTTCTTAGTTTTTAGTTATCAGTTCGATTGCTCTACTCACTTCCGATTAGAGTTTATTGTTAATTGCTGAGTAAAACACGCAATTCTTGTTGGCGGAGACGAGAAGTCGTTTCATTGCAGCCATAGTCTGCCCTGTGGTCACGAAGTCGTCAAACACTATTATGTTTGCCTCACGCGGCATGATGTTCAGTTCAAATGTGGCGTTCACCCTTTGCTTCGTGTGGCATAGCGCCACGTCCTCGTAGAACGGGATGCCTAGCGAGGCAGCAATACGCTCACTTATCAATGTCGCAAAGTTCTTCACCTTGTGACGGCGCTTCGGCGAGGTGCACACTGCCCACGAGCCATCAGCCAAGTGGTAGCCTAAAGTCTCGCTTATCACCGGTGTCATGTTCGAGGCAAAGAACTCCACCATGGAAGGGTCACCCTTTATGTTCGTCAGCGTGCGCCCATATATTGACTTCTTCCATATAGATATGAAGTCCACCTCCGAGCGCCGCGTCAGTGCCAGCTTGTAGGTGAAGTCACACCTCGCCTCATGGGACTTATCCCATGACTTGCGTTTCTGAACGGCAAACAGATCCTTCTGTGCCGCCCTGCCTGATGGAGCATCCGGCACACAAACAGTTCCGCTCCCGACAGTCGGGAACGTGATGTCACTCAACAATTCGCCTATGTCAAGAGCGGAACCCATTCAGGAGGAGCATTATTCTTAGTGACCCGACAGGTCAGTAGGTTCAGTGGGGTCCAGGTGGCTTTCACCGCTTGTGGTGCCCGATGACGTGCCGCCGGCATAGATGGTGCCGTCTTCCGTCTCGATGCGCCCTTCGTAGAAAGGAGCCGGGCATTCGTCCGTCGCCTCCACCGAGAGCGTCGTGCTCGTGGTGCCTGTTGCCCCTTGTCCCAGGTCTTGCGCCACTGTCGATTTCACCTGCCATTTCTCGCTTCCCACCACACGGTATTTGCCGCGCGCTGTCTCCACGAGGTACACGCAGTCACAGTTGTTCACGTAAGCCGCCAGTGCCGAGGCCTCCACCCCCACGCCAGGGTGAACAGCCGTCAGCTTGTTCAGTTGCGTCATCGATGGGTATTCCCCCTGCGCCTCACTTGTGAGTTGCGACTTGTCCGGCAGGATGTCAATGAACTTCCATGTGGCGTCAGCCACCAGCTCGAAGTTCCCCGAGTATGCCGCCGATGTCAGTCGCCCGTTCGCGTCGCGCGTGAGCGTCGGCCACTGCACAATCTGGTCCTTGCTTATGTAGTACAGACGTCGTTTGATGCCTGGGAGCTCTGGCGTGCCCTGGCACCATGCCAGCGACTTCTGTATAGGAGTACATGATTTAGCCATAGTCTAATAGTAGATTAGTGATTAGAGAATAGAGAATAGAGAGAATCACGCTGCCAGCTCGATCACCTTCATGCGTCGGTAGTCGATAGACTCGAACTGCACCCCGAAGAACATGGTGGCGATATATGAGAGGATGAAAGGCTCGTATTCCTTCACCATCACGCTCTCCACGTCGCCCATCTGGTCGAATCCCACCAGCATGTTGCTCTTTGGGGTCACGTGGAAGAACTTGCTGTCAGCCTTGTTGTACAGAGGCACGATGTGCAGCTTGCCGTTGCTTCCCTCCACCGTGTTCTGTCCGAACTGCGTGTAGTAGTTGATGCCCGCGTGCGTGAGCAGCATCGCCTCGTTGTACTTGTCCGCGAAGTCCTGCGAGCAGTAGAGGTTCAGGTCCAGCGTTCTCAGGCGTGGGTCAAGAGAGTACAGAATCTCCTTGGCGATGTCCAGAGCGTTCGCCGTGGTGATCTCCTCTGTGAGTTTCATGTAGTTCTTGTTCTCGACACTGATCTTGTCATTGTCGATCTCCTTCTGGGTGATGGTGTCGAACCCGTCAAACAGGTCTTTCGTGTTGTCGCCGCTGGCGTTGCGCACGCCATTCCAGATCGCGTCATTCAGGTGCGACGAGAGCCCCTTTGCTATCAGCGTCAGCACGTGCAGTGCCGATGGTGCGCGCATCTGCCCGTCACCTTTCGTTGCCGCCATATAGCCCAGGATGGTCGATGCTGCCGAGTTAGGCTCGAACTTCGCCACCACCGAGCCCATGAACGTCTCCAGCGTGCGGTATTCCACTGTCAGGTTGAAGTCCATCGAGCGGCTGGGCTTGTAAGGTCCGAACTGAGCGTCACCGCTTATGGCGCCCACATTCTCCTTGTAGCGGATGCCCGGGCGAGGCGTCATGTGCTGCAGGGTGTCCTGGCACCCGATGATAGGCATGTAGAGGAGTTGCTTGCGGTACTTCACCGCCGCGTCCTGCAGTGCAGAGGTAGGTATAGATATAACTTGTCCTGCCATAATGATTTGTCGATTAGATAAAAGGTTTTGGTGTTAATACAAGATTCTTTGGAAAGTGTCAACTTGGAGTATTAAGGCACCAGGTTGAACATCTCGTTCGCTGAGTTCACCATGCCGGCGAACTCCTCGAATGGGGAGGCTGGGGTCTGCTGCTGCGAGCTGTCCACCACAGCCTGTGATTTCTCTGCCGGTGCCGCCTTCAGGGCGTCCACCTGCTCGGTGAGTTCGGCGTTGTCGCTGTCTCGCTGTGCGAAGGCTTTTTCTATGGTCTTCATCTGCTCCATAGTCAGCGTCATGCCTTCCTCACCCACGGCAAAGTCCTCAATGCCGAGGACCTTGCCCAGGAGTGTGAGGGTGTGATTCATAGGTCTTTCGATTTCAGGTTGTTTACTAACTACATTTGCTTCATTATTGCGTATGGCAAATTTGGTGTTGTCCTTTTCATCCGAAGGATTTTGAGCCTCAGCCGCGATGTCCTGTTTGGCAATAGTGTTCTCACGCTGCATCCCGAACACTGACAGCAGCGCCGCCATGAATCGTGAGAACAGCGGTTCCTTGTTTTCCACAGCGATGTCAGGCACTGGAATCCCTGCCGCCGCCATCGCTGACGCCACTGCGTCCGTCAGCACCGGTTTCGGCTCGTTGAAGTCCGTTACTTCATCCACGAATCCCCACTGCTTTGCCTCTGTTGCTGAGAGCCATCCCCCTTGGCGCATCAAGTCTAGCAGATCCCCTTGCGGCTTGCTGCACTTGCCGGCGTACATTGTGGCGATGTTGTTGTCCAGCTTGTTCAGGTCACGGATGGCGGCGTCACATTGCGAGCGCACCGCTTCCAGCTGGTCCGCGTTCAGGTTTCCCCACTCAAAAAACTCCGTGCTGCATTTATGCACCAGGTACATCGCCGAGGAGTCCATGGAGATATGCTTCGCGCCCAGCGATGCTATTGTTGCCGCGCTGGCGTTCATCCCCACGAAGTGCACGCTCACGTTGCCGTGAGCTTTGAAAGCTGACGCTATTGACAGTGCCTTGGCCAGTGACCCGCCCAGGCTGTCTATGAGTACGTTCACCGGTTTGTCTTTGTTTTGAGCCAGCACGTAGTCCACGTAGTTGCTGTCAAAGTCATACCCGCCCACGTACCCTTTCAGGTGAAGGTGATAATCTGTGTTTTTCATAGGTTTCGGCTTGTTTACTGACACAAAATTAATAATGCTGCTTCTTTGAGTAAAAGACAGTAAATTATACCCTCTGTTTCGGATATTATTGTTATCTTTGCAGTCTAATAGAGGCAAAATAATGGCTGAAAATCAGAACATAGAGTACAAAGAGTCATGGCGCGACGAATACCTTAAATGGATATGCGGCTTCGCCAATGCGCAAGGCGGCAGGATATACATTGGCATTGCCGACAATCAGCAAGTCGTCGGCGTCAGCAATTCCCACCGCTTGCTGGAAGATATACCCAACAAGATAGTAACCACGCTTGGCATAGTGTGTGACGTTAATCTGCTGGAGCGCGAAGGCAAGGAAATCATTGAGATAGTCGTTGAGCCGAGCAATATGCCCATCGCTTATAAAGGCGAGTACCACATACGCAGCGGTGCCACCAAACAGCAGTTGCGTGGCGTAGCCCTGCAGCAGTTCATCCTGAAGAAAATGGGCTTGTCGTGGGATGATGCCATTCATCCTACCGCCACGATTGATTGTATAGATGATGAGGCAGTCAGGTATTTTCTTCAAAACGCTGTTGAAGCCGACCGTTTACCTGAAAAAGTAAAGAACTCATCTGTTGAACAGGTCTTGACAAATATGGACTTGATGGATGATGAGGGGCATTTGAAAAATGCCGCAGTCTTGCTTTTCGCCAAAAGGCCACAAAAATATTTCTCTGGAGTAGAGTTTAAGATTGGGCGGTTTGTGCGCGATAACACAGACTTGATTATTCAAGATGTGGTGTCGGGCAACATATTGCAAATGGCAGATGAAGTAGTCCGCATACTCAGGGCAAAGTATCTCATATCCCCAATACACTATGAGGGTATGGTTCGGAAAGAGCCATTGGAAATTCCTGAATCATCGTTGCGTGAAGCCATATACAATGCGATAGTCCACAAAGATTACACAGGTGTTGCCATTCAAATGAAAGTGTGGAATGACCGCATAGAACTGTGGAATGACGGGACATTGCCGGAAAACTTCACAATTGATATGCTTTTGAATGACCACACCTCAAAACCTCGCAACAAGAACATCGCCCACATATTCTACATGGCCGGTTTTATTGAGTCTTGGGGTCGCGGTATAGACAAGATGCGCATGGGATTGAGTGAGGTGAGTTTGCCTGAACCAACATTCAAAGAACATTGTGGCGGATTGTTGGTGACAATCAAAAGAGGTGAAATGGCAAACATGCTATACAATGGTATCACAACGTATGATACTAAAAATGATACTAAAAATGATACTATAAAACTTACGCCTCGTCAGCAACAAATTCTACGCATTATAAGTGATACTCCCAATCTGAAGATACAAGGAATGGCGACCATCCTAAACGTTTCAGTACCAACAATTAAGCGAGATATAAAAGTTTTAACTTCAGCAAAGCGAATTATTCGTGTCGGTTCACTGAAGGATGGTCATTGGGAGGTGTTGATATAGTAATCTGCTCCTTCATATGAGCCCCAAAATGAGCCCCAAAATGAGCCCCAAAATGAGCCCCAAAAAATAGAGCCACCTTTCGGATGGCTCCGCCATCGTTAGGGCGATGCAGCCTACATCACACGGAACACATAGCCATCTGTAAAGTCATAGTCATAACGGAAAAGTTCCTCGGAGTAAGCCTCCATGTCAAAGAAGCGACGCAGGTGCTCGGGAATCTCGTCTAAAAGTCCCAGGTCATCCACCAGTTGCTCGGTGAACTCCTCTTCGCTGTCCCACTTGCCTTGGTAAGCATCGCGGAACTCCTCGAATGTCACGTCAGAGTCGCAGCGGATGTCCATGAAAGCCTCGAAGGCCTCCTGCTCATCCTCGTCCAGTGCCGCAAACTCTTGGATGCGCTCAAAGGTGTCCTCACTGAGGCTGCCCTCATCGTACCACGCTTCGGGGAAGTTCTCACAGTCTTGAAACATGAATTCCGGGTCCTCCTCATCCCATACCACTTGCCGGCACACCAGCAGGAACTCGTCATAATCGCCGCACAGGGTTAGGTCTATCCACATCCCATCCAAGTTGCCACAGTTATAGCGGTGGTAGGAAGATACGTACACAGCCGGATTTCCCGTGTGGAAGTCATACTTAAAGTCCGCCAAGTCCAGCTCAGCGTCACAAACCTCAACATCATTGAGATTGTTGGAACTTGAGAGAGCCTTTACGCTCTGCTCCTTGTCAGTGCTCTGGGCACCACTGATTGAATCATTAAAAAGAGATAATTCGTTCATAGCAGTAA
>ONAG01000115.1 GCA_900315745.1 uncultured Prevotellaceae bacterium | reverse complement strand
GCTTGTCTCGGTGATGGTGTTGACACGGCCTTTGTCAGACAAATAATCATGCCAACTGCTCCAAGGATATTCTTCAACAGCTTCAACAATCCCAGCCTTCACAGGATTTTGGTGAATGTATCTGAAGAGTGTGACCACATAATTGAAATCATCCACAGGCTCGCTTTTGAACCTGTCTTGAAAAAGATACCCGCATCTGGAATACTTGGTGTTGTAGTAACGGGCATAAGATATTGCCAAAGGCTTGACAACATCAGAAAGTTCCCTCTCTCTCGGAGCGAGCATGAGATGAACATGATTGGTCATCAAGCAATAGGCGTAGATGTCACACAATGGTGAAGAAGGTTCATTTTTCTCGTTTTTGGGATGAGCAAGAAGACGAAGCCTTTCCAGAAAGAAAAGGTAATCTGGTTCTTCATGAAACAAATCCTGTCGGTTTATCCCACGAAGCATGACATGGTAGATGCCGGTATTACTATGTCTTCTTGCCTTCCTTGCCATAACGATCGCCTTTCTTTGCAAATCTAAATCTTTTTTCTCATTCTACAAAAGGAGATTGAAAAAACGTATCAATTTCCCCGTCCCCGTGATACGCTGTAAAGCCCCACTGCATCGTCACGACGCAGTGGGGGCTATTGACCTATAGGTCTTGAGCAAAACTACTTAGTTTAACATACCTTCTTTACTATTCCTTTTTCTTCGCATCCAGATGGTACCTGAAGCCGATGCCGAGGTAATGATGGCGGAAGTCACGCCAAGAGATGGTTTGCTGATAAGTTGTCTGTTGGCTCAATCGGTCATCCTCGTTGTTAAGAATGTCGTCGAACTCCAGCATGATGCGAACTTTGTTCTTCAGGATTATCCAACCAACGGAGCCGTCCCAAACGAGGATGTTGCGGTTCATGCTGCCGATGGTGTAGCCTCGGCTGGTGCGCTCGGTAAGGCTGGTATAAAAGAAGAATTTGCCCTGAGTGGCTTCGACACGCAAGCCGTAATTGTTGTTCCAGTGAGTGGTGTTCTGTCCGGGCGAGGCAGTGTAGCGGAGGCGGTCGGCGTTGATTTCTGCGAAAGCGGAGGCTTTGAGCCAGTTGTAGTCGAGCGAGAGGATGAGCCTTTCACGAAGATTCAAACTGTTTTGACGGTTTCGGATGTGCTCGGATTGTGTGGGAAGAAGGGTGAGGAAGCCATGGCGCTGATTGGTATTCATGCTGAAGTCACTTTGCAGACGGAATTTGTCACCGAGGCCTTGGTCGAGATTCAGGCGGAAGTTCCAAGACTTGCTACCCTTGATGTTTTCAGGGCGGCTTACATAGACGGCGGTCGTGGGGTCGTAGCTGAGGGCGGTGGTGGTCTCGCGGTCGTTGTGGGTGTAGCCGACAGTGGCACTGAGCGAGGTCTGACTATGGGCGAGCACCATGTTGTAGGTCAGTTTCACATCATTGGTATGGGTGTTCCGCAGTCCGGGATTACCCTCGGTGATGAACAGCGGGTCGGTGAGGTCGCGGTAGCCAATGGTCTGCAGGATGTCGGGCAGTTTGGTCGTGAAGCCGTAGTTCAACTCAAGACTTGCAGTTTTGCTGAGCTTCCATATGGCTCGGAGTGACGGGTCGATGATGAAGTTTTGTCGCACGGTGGCCGTGTCGAGCATACCACGTTGGTAGTCTTGGCTTTCGCGTTGCCATCGGGCCGATACGGCAGGCATCACCTGGACAGGTGTGAGGTTGATGGTCTGCGAGAGTCGCAGGTTATGCTCATGGCGAGAATACAGATTGCGGTAACTGTTGGAAACATCGTTCATACCGTTGGTCTGGAAGTCGCGGTCGTTGCGGTTGTGGTTGTAATTCATGGTATATTGCACCTGTGCCATCCATTTCTTGGTGAGCCAGCGAGTATGATGTGCCTCTGCCGTGGTGGAGAATTGTTTGGTGGGCGAGGAATAGGTCTGAGTGAGTTGCGATGAGGTGTAGGACTGGCCGTGCGCTGTGATGGTGCGGTTGGTCTGGCCATCAGTCTGACCGTCTTGGAAGTTCATCGTGATGCTGGCTCCGAGTGCGCCATCCTTGATGTAGTGCTCCCATTGGGCATTGGTACTAAATTTGGTTTGGTGGCCGTCAGTTTGGGTTGCGGTGAGCTGAGACAAGACAGCTGCATACTGGATATCTGGAGACAATGAGGCGGTGAAAGCTTCCTCTTGTTCAGCCGTTTGGCGGCTGTGGGAGCGTTGGTTGCCATACTCCGCACTGGTGCTTAGCGAGAAGGTGTTCAGCGAGTCACGCACCCAATGAAGGTTAGCGTTCAGCCGTGGCTCCAACCTGTGAGTGCGATGATACTCCTCGGAGGTGGTGCGTGTGGCTGCGGCGTTGGGGAAGTAGTTCTCTGTCATTTGGTGGCTGGTGCGCCAGTCATCATCGTGCGCCATACCGCCCGTGATGCTGTAGAAGCTCTTCAGATCATGTGTGCCCTCTTTGCGCTGCCAATTGTGCTGATAGCCAGCAGAAGCGCCCTGCTCCTGGCCAAAACCATTGCCCATGTTGGCCATGCTCCCGTTCATGTTGCGCCGCCAATGCTTGTCAATGTTGTTTGCATTGGCAAAGACCATCAATGGGTCAGTCTTTGACAGACGGTTCATCAACAGTTCACCTTCGTAGTATTTAGGTGATTGGTAGTATGCCTTCACGTCACCGTACCAGCGGTCGAGGAAGCTGGGCTTGATGGCCAGGTCAAGCACCATGTCCTGCGTTCCGTCGTCCTTGCCCGTGCGTTCGCTGAATTCCGATTGGCGGTTGTAGGCCTTGATGTTTTCGACGGCCTCGGCTGGCAGTTGTTTCACCAAGTCATCGCCGCCGAAAAGACTCTCGCCGTCCATCGTTATGCGGATTGGCTTGCCATTCCATGAGAGTCTTCCCTTGTCATCGACCTGCACACCTGGCAGTTGCTTGATCAGTTCTTCGAGTCGTGCCCCCTCCTGTAAGTGGAAAGCCTCGGGATGAAATACTATCGTATCGCCCTTGACTGTGAAACGGCGGGCGCGGCCGGTCACCTCCACCATCTTCAGCATCTGCGGCGACATCTTCAGTTCTATCGTCCCGATGTCGAGCGTGTCCTTGCTGCTGTTGCTGAAGGCCAGCACAGGCATTGATTTTGAGTAGTAGCCCAGCATGGAGAAATCAATACTGCCTCGCCCATCGGCGAAGAACGTGAAACAGCCTAACGAGTCGGTCTTGGTGGTCCTCATCGAATAGCTGTTTTCTCCAAACCGTTGAGTGTACTTCACCTGAACTTCGGGCAGCGGTTCTTTTGTCTCGGCATCCACCACACGTCCCTTGACGATGTCGGCCTTCATAGTTCCTTGTACGCTTGCGACAAGGCATAGCAGTAGCAGGATGCGGAGGTTTCCGCATCGAAAACAGTTCTTTTTCATTTTTATTGGGATTAGAAGTTTGCTATGATCTGGTCAAGGGTCACGGTAGGGTCGGTAATGCCGAAACCTTCCTTTTTCAGTTTCTGCTTGCGGTGCTGCACGGCAGAGACGGAGATGACATAGATGGCAGACAAGGCGGTATTGGAAAGCCGTAGCCGGGCAAGCATGCACAAGCGGATGTCGTCTTCGCTGAATTGGGGGTGCTCTGCTCGCAGACGGCTGACGAAGTTGTCGTCTGCGGTGTCGAGGGTCATTTCTATCTCGCGCCAATTGCGGGCATTGATAATGGTGCGCTTGCCAGCCTTAGTTTCCAGCATGTCGAGGATTTCACTCTTGTCCATGATGTGTCCCCTCAGCATGGCTATCATGGTGTCCTTCTGCCGCAAACGTTCTGCCAACTGGTCCGCTTTGCGCTGTTGGGCGATTTGTTCTGCCATATGTTGTTGTCGCGTCTTGGTGCGCCAGTTCCAAAAGAGGAGGGCGAGAAGCAGCAGACCCAGCAGGAGGATGACGATGACCGCCATCATCAGATGCGACTGTAGAGAGGCTGACTTCTTCACATAGCCTGGTGCGAGGTAAGTATCGCGGTTGATGGAAAATTCTTGTTCTGCCCATTCCTTGGTGCTTTCATACGATGGATGCCTATGTTTCGTCGTATCTTCTTTTTGTTCCTGAAGAGTCTCCTCATACATGCCGATAGGTACGGTGATATCCCCGATGATGGAAACCGATTTTGTGATACTCAAGGCACACGTGGGTGAAATATCGACATGAGGCAGTGCCCAAAGGGAATCCAGGCACTGAAAGATGGAATCCAAGACCGATGGCGATGAAGGCTCTTTGCGATGTCTGGCCGCAATGTCGGTAATGTGTTCCAAAGCGCCAAAGTGGTGCAGGTCGAAGGGTGGGTTGGGGAGTACCAAGAAGCCGTAGTCGTTGAGCATCGTCAGCAGCCAACGGGGTTGGTCGGGCGACAGACGATAATGTTCCAATGCGTGGCGTTGGCACAACTCTGATTGAACCGAGGGGGAAAAAGGCAAATGATTCGCAAACTTGTCATAGGCGCGGTAGGCGAGGGCATGGTCTTCTGTGGTCTCAGCGCAATGGATGGCTAAATGGAAGAGCCGGTTTGTCTGCGAAGGCTGCTTCTTTTCACTTTGGCGGCGACTCAGGACGAAACAGATGCGCCCGAAGCGCCGCAAGGCTTCCTTGTCATCGTTTGTTCCACCAAGACTTGCTTGCTCATAATAATGATACACGCGTGAGAGGGTGCTGTCGTCGGGGCATGTCTGGCCATCCACGTCATGAAAGGCCGCTTCGCGTTTGAAGTTCCATGTCTCAGCGTCTGAGGAGAGGCAGGATGCCGTGTCTGCATGGTGCAGATACCAGCGTTCTTCATCAACCATAGCCTGCAAAAGCTCATAAAGCATTTGTGAGCCTTCTGCCAACCGTGTAGTGTCTACCTGCGCTAACAACCGTGATGTACTGTCCGCATCCGTGAACACCAAGTCTTCTGCAGCATGGAGCAAACGTTTCTGTGGCAAGTCACGCAAGTTCCACCCGATGCCACCTGCCAAGACCAGCACCAAAATGGCGGTGATGATTCCAACTGTCTTCCTTCTCATACGAAAAAAATAATTGTTTTCGACTGCAAAGGTATGGCTATTTTGAGAAGTCCACAAGGAAATTGGGTGGAAAACGTATTCCGCACGCCGCACTCTGATATTCAGTTGATTAGGTTTTGTTTTTCCACCCCTTTTCCATCTTGTAGGGTGGAAAAGATATGATGATCAACTATAAATATAACCAAAGTGGGCTTTGCATACGCCTGCTTCAGCGAGGAATTGTCTTCGTCAAGATGAGTGACGGCACCACAAAGAAAGTCATTGTAAAGCAATAGGGAAGCAAGAAAGAATCTTAGTGCAAAATTTCCCCACCGAAGGCAGGGGAGAAGAAATAGAAGTTTCCACATCGACTACTGACTGCTATTCAACTCCAGCGGTTGAAACACATGTGGTCTGTCGTTTATGCAAATTCCGTTGATGAGTATTCCCTTATCTATGTAGACCACATCTATCGATTCAAAGTCGGTGATGTAATAGGAGGAGTCCTGGAGGTAGGACTTGTTACCGAAGGTTTTTATACGGTCCTTGATAAGTTCCTCCTCTGTGGTCTTCATTGTGACAGCATTGGTTTCGTAGTAGATAGGCACAGTAGCATTCCTGATTTCAGAGATGACAAACCGATGGACGCCTCCTTCAGTTTCCGCTTCGAGAATCAGTCCTGGCAGTCCACAGAGTTTCCACGGACCGGCCGAGGTGGGGATGTCCTCACTGTAGCGCACCGTCCACTTCCTGCCATGTAGCTGGCAGATGGCGGTCTTGCACAGGTAGCCATTGATGACCACTGTGTCCTCGCAGAGCGACCATCTGATAGGCTTAAGGTTCTCTTGAGTCTCGTAGATAGAGGGAGGGATGGCATCGCGAACGGTCATCTTGCCGTCGGGATAGTTAGTCCACACCTGAGGCATGAAGCAGAAAGACTCTGCCATCAGCAGAGGGAGTTCTTCTGGACTACAAAAATCATATCCTTCCATATACTCTCTCTTGTCCAAGCCCAAAGTCTTCGTGCCCGTTCGTTGTCCGCCTTCAGCCCACTCCATTTCTTTGAGAAACTTGCGGTAAGGGAAGCAGCGAGTATTATGCTGTCCAACTAACACGCAAACCTTCATCTTGTCTGTCACAATCTTGTCGTCTGCGTCTTGGGTCTTGCATTCATAGTCATACACAGCCATAAGTCTCGACGTGTCGATGCTGTCCTGATGAATCTTGGCCGCTATCATAGGTGCTTTTATGGCATCTATGTCGTCATTCATTGCCTGCCCTTGCGCTTCCATTGCCAGCACGAGGGCGAAACATGCAATCATTATTGTCCTTGTCATATCCAATATTTATTATGGGCAACGCCTGGAGGCTGCATCACTGCAGCCCCCAGACTCACCCGGGTAATTTGCCTTTATGAAATTATAAAACTACGGATCTTGTTGACGGCCTATCTGAACATGTTCTGCTTGATGAGCTGCTGTATGTCAGCAGGCGTTTCCTTCATCTTGCAGCAGTCCACGATATAGCGCACCAGTTTCTGTGGCATGGCGGTCTGTTTCTTCCACACGTCATGGCGGTTCTTCCATCTGCCCTTGAATGTGGTTTTGTCGACCAACACCATGGTGCCGGTCTCGGCAGGCCGCCCCATCTCGCTATAAACACCGTTCTTGAATGTATAGGTGCCATATTCGTGAGGCATGACCACACACTTTCCGTCTTTCGTCAAGGCGATCTCGGCACAGGCATATTCTCCGTCGGCACCGTAGTACTTGAACTGTGTATAGCCTGTTGCCTTGCCGCAGACCGTCTTTTTCTCTCCCTCCCACTGCATGGATTCCATGAGCCACGCGCCGACCAGTTCCTTGTCAGCCACTTTCGCATTTTGTGCCATTAATGTGGTTGCTGACATCAGCATGACAACAATCACCATCATCATTTTACTTTTCATAATCATTCTTGTTTGGGTTAATAATCGGATTCATTTACGTCGGCAAAAGTATGGACATTCCTTATACCAGCCAAGTTTTTGATTTTGCATTCGCTTTGCATTTCGCTGGCAAAGCATCTGCAAAAAGGAAACGCCCTCTCCTACGCTCCGATGGAAAGGACGAAGTCGTCCCATTCCCTTGCTCCGCCCTTTTGACCGAACACCTTTTTGTAGAGCCTGCTGCGCACTGTGCTGATGGTGCTCACGTCGCGGGAGAGCACTGATGCGATATTCGACGGAACAATGCGGAGCTTGATGAGTAGACATACCTGGTACTCCAGTTCCGACATCGCATAGAGGTTGCGCAACTGGCTGCAGAATCCAGGGTACACCTTGTGTACTTGTTCCTCTACGTCTTTCCATTCCTCTTCCCTCATCCGTTGCCCGTTGGAAAGCCGACGTTGGAGTAGCTGGTATTCATCGGATGCGAAATATGCCTGTTCCACAGTCTTGATGGCTTTTCTCACAGGCTGAGGTCTTCTTTCATGCTCCTCCTTGATTTGACTGAGTTGCAGTTGAAGCCTTCTGCGTGCTCTTTGGTTGGCCAATATGACTTGAAGGAAAACCAGTGCAAGAATAGCGAAGGCAAAAAACATCCAGTGGATGAAACTTGCCTGCTCCCGTTCCTTTTCCGATAACACATAGTGGTTCATGCCGACCATATCTCCCTCTGCCGCCGCATTGGAAAAAATACCGCGTATCTCCTTTCCCCATTCTTTGTCAATCCCATTTGTGCGGTGCCATGTATAAAGGATGCCATTCTGCTGGATAATTATGGTGGAGTCGTCTTTCACAGTCAAGGGACAAGGGTCATCATCTTCCAGATAGAGTCTTTCTCCGCCACCTTTGTCAATCAGCGTAACGTTGCATCTTCCTTGCGGCTTGATGACTATGGCAGAGGCTGTCTTTGTCAGTTGGCACTGCATCATGACGCTGTCGCCCTCATAGATGCGCAGATAGGTTGGACCAGCATCAGGAAACGTGTCTGTCTGTCCGATGGGATATTCCACCTGTGAGAGAGACCATGCTCCCTGCAGTGAGAAAGCCTTTCGCCTATTGGTGCCCATACTGCATCCCAACAGTAGCGAAATTGCCAGGATGGCAAGAAGAGATTGTCGCTTTTTCATAACAGTCACATTTTCGATATATTATGGATGTACATTCATATAACGAAAAATGGAATGCAAAATTACTGCAAAGCCTTTGCAAACAAGGAATTTGAGTTTGCATTTGCTTTGCAATTTCTAAAGGGAAAGAAAAAAGGTCAAGAGGAACCTTAAGATTGCAAAAAGTTCAACATTAACTTGACTCGGTCATTTGCCTAAATCTAACTTGCAATTCTTCAAGTCGCTTGATTAACAAATCAAAGTCCAAAGGATTGCCGTAAATGAAACTCGACTTCATGTTTTCGTAGTCACTTCGGAATCGATTGAGAATTTCACCTGAAGGACAGAAAGAAATCTTTTCTGGCATGTCAAGGGAATAGTCAATACCTCCAACATGATAGAACTTCTTCCGATGTTCAACAATTTCTGTGTATCATGGGGACGGGGAAATTGATACGTTTTTGGACCATATATAGACGGTCTGCCAAGTTGCTATCAATCCATCTGCTCATTTTCAATTTCCTTTTTTAGGGTTGTCACGATTTTACGAATCCAGGCGGGGGCCAACTGCACATCATCCTGCCACGTATTGTCCTCTGGGTGTTCTTTCAATAACTTGCGGATGACACCAACATGCTCGTCTGTTAGGTTGTCCTTGCCAATGGC
>ONAG01000119.1 GCA_900315745.1 uncultured Prevotellaceae bacterium | reverse complement strand
CATGTCCCATGGAACCAACATTCAAGAATTCATGTTCAGAACCAATACCCTGCAATTTAAGCTGTTCACACAATTCTCTTGTTGCACGTCCTGTTGTTGCGAAATAGATTGCGAGATCCTTGAAGTAATCCACCACAGTGGATATTGCTTCTTCCCTATTCATAAGACTACTTTCCGGATATGACTGTTTCTTAACATTTGCAGCCAATATTCCTTTCTTTGCTATGAGTGCGACAGGAGACATTCTTTTTTCAGCCTCCTCCTTAGCCCACAAGAAATTCTCCAATACACTCTCTTCTTGGTCCAGAATCTTATATGGAATGTCCATGTCATCCATTAAGACCGGTGTCAATTCTCCTTGTTTCTTGTGTTGGGCATGATCTTTAATTGCAGGATCCCCTCTCCATCCCACTAAAAGAATGATAGGAATGGAATACACATTTTTGTGTGCCATAGACACCAAAGGGTTCAGTGCATTTCCTATTCCTGAATTCTGCATGTAAACCACAGGAACATTGCCTGTTGCCAAATGATATCCAGCAGCCACAGATACAGCAATACCTTCATTAGCTGCCAAAACATGGCGACTATTTGGAAGATGCCCTTCCAAATATGTACAAAAATCATTCAACAAAGAATCAGGCACGCCTGTAAAAAAGGAGATGCCACAACCTTGTAGTTCTTGAATTAGATTCTCAACATTAACCATGATTACAATAATTTGACAAAATCAGTTACGGCATTAGAGCTATCATATAGGATTGAATTAGACAGTTGCCGTGCCCTTTCCTCATTCATCCCATAAAAAATTGCCAAGGAAACGAACTTTTCCATTAATTCTTTATCTGACAATGGAAAAGCCGCTTCGCCTTTTGGCTGTTCTGTTCGAGATTCAAATGTCCTTCCGTCAGCACATTTCACAACCATGGTTGCTATACTCAATTGAGGAAATTTGGAAGAAAAATCATCGTTGGGTGCAACAGATATCTTCTTCATCAAATCCGAGATGGCTTGATCGTGAATGCTCTCCTCGCAATATGCATCCACACTTGCAGATCCAAGACAAAGGGAAACAGCCGTTGCGAATGGTATGCTCATCTTGGCAGACGATACGTTGTTCACTGTTGTATGGTCATGTTTGTTGACAGCTAAAGAGTAAGTCTCTATGTAAATGTGTTCGATATCCTCTACAGAGAAGCCTTTCTCACCACGTATTATAAGAGCATTCTCTATGGAAGGATGGCAATATCTACATGCTGCATAAGGCTTCACATATACATCGTATATGGCGAGTTTCCCATTCTCGTTCTTCCAAAGTCTTTGTTTGTCAACAGTTTTAGAAAATTGTGCAAAGAAACCAGAATATCCCTCAAGAGGATCGTCTGCTCCTTTGAAACCAGCTTTTCCCATAAGTGCAGCAACCAGTCCATCACTTGAAGCAGTTGCAATATTAAAAGGCTTCAGCTCCGAATCGTCTTCCAGAACTTTCAATGTACCATGAGCTGAGGCTAAAGCACAAGCAAACGTATCTTTCAATTCTTGTCGATTATATCCCAACATAACGGCGATTCCCATGGCAGTGCCAATCATTCCACAAGTAGCAGAAGCATGATAACCAAGCACTTTGTGAGAAGGCTGGATCGCATTTGCCAACCTCACACTCACTTCATATCCAACAACAGCCCCCAAGTAGAAAAGGTAAGAATCCACGTTATATCGTTCCATGACAGGAAGCAAGCCAGAAAAGACTGGTGCTCCCGGATGAATGATGCCAGAAATCACACCATCGTCCAGTTCTGCTGTGTGAGCACTCAATCCATTTACAAAGGAAGCAGTATGAAGGGAAGCCATGGTATGGAACCCAATCACAGACGAGCACCCTTGTCCTTTTGAAGCTTCCATCATGCCAACCAATGACAGTCCTCTATTTCCCAGCATCTTGGCTCCTGCCAAAGTGGCTCCTAAATAATCGAGGAAACATCTCTTGGCTTGATGCAAGTCGTCCTGGGAGAGACCTTTCGTCACAATCTCCTCCAAGCAATCGAGAAACCTGTCAGTAGTATTATATGTTTCCATTTTAGTTGTCAATATATTTAAAATATGGTGGGCAGTCAGGTTTTGCCATTGTCCACGCTTCATCCAATGCGTCCAAAATGTTTCCTGGCAATGGTCCATTGGAAAGGGCATTTAGATTTTGTGTCATTTGCTCTATTCTTGAAGCCCCTAATATGATACCGTCGTCTTTCGTTTCATCCATTTCCGAATGATATGAAAGCCATCTGTATGCCACTTCAGCCATGGAAATGCCTTCAATGTCAGCCAGATTCTTGATATGGTCAACGGCATCGAAATAAGACTTCTTCCAATAACGCTCACGATAACTTTTCAGTCTGGCGAATCGTCCTGGCTGCGGAGTGTCCTCAAAATGCTTGTGCTTGCCCGTAAGCATTCCTCCAGCCAATGGGTTGAAGGCATAGAAGCGCATCCCCAATGAACGGATGGCGGGGAACAATTCAGGCTCCACAGCCCTGCATAGCGCATTATACATGCCTTGATAGACCACGGGCTTGGGGCAGCCATACTTCTCGCATTTGTCAGAAATGGAAACCACTTCCCACGCAGGATAGTTGCTTAGCCCGAAAGCCTTTACTGTGCCAGCCTCGTACAATTCCGCCACGGTCTCCAAGGCTTCTTCTACAGGTGTTTTCTTGTCGGGAAAATGGAAGTACAGCAAATCCACGCTATCCCTCTTCATCCTTTTCAGCGACTCCCGAATCTCCATGAGAACACACTCACGGTCAAGCTTCCCTGTAATTCTGGGGTGCACCTTCGTGGCTATCTTATATGAGGTAGATGGTATTGAAGGCAGGATCTGTCCCAAGTAATTTTCCGTATCTCCCCCGTTATAGACGTAAGCTGTGTCCAGCTCGTCATTGCCGGTCTGAAGATACTTGCCCACCATGTCGGCACTTTGCTGCAAGTCCAACTGGGGTCCGAAATTCATTGTTCCCAAAATAACCTTCATGTCACACTTCTGTTTTTCCAAGAACGATTTCCAATATTGAATTTTCTGATTTCACCACACCATACGCTCTTGCACGATTCATTATTTTGTTTGCCCAGTTGCGGTGTGGGTTGATCTCGTTCATCTTGTTTCCAGCCTTGCTCTTTATGACACCACCTGAAGTGTCGAGAATCTGCTTGGCATCCAAATATTCCTCTTCCACCACGGAGAACATTGCATTCACAAATCTCACATGCGACGGGTGGATGATGGTCTTGCCCACGAATCCATTAGCTTTGTCAAGCACCACCTCATGCAGCAGTCCGTCTATTGCCTCATTCACTATTGCCTTACCTTTAAGAAGTGAATGGTAGAAATTTTGCTTTATCAGGTCGTTGATGTCATCTTCCTTATATGCGAGGAAATACTCCCATACAGCTCCCGACACCACATACTCTCCATTTCTAATGAACAAGTTGAGGATGTCCGACAAGGCATCCCTCACAGTTATGATATCATAAATGGAAGTATTGATGTCACGTCTCACGCCAAAAATAGACGACATGTCCGTGCCACCCACTCTCACGTTCAGTATCATGTTCCTGTAAGGTCTCAGTATGTTGTATATCAGCAACAGCTCTCTTGCTCTCCCTTCTCTATACGCCACCTCTTTTCCCTCAAGTATTGGCATGCCATAGAGCAGTTCGCCCAGTCGCTTTGATGTTGCGTCGAGAGTGTAAAGATATTCCAATGCGTTTTCGCTACAGAATTTGGGGAAGTTGAACCCTGTCAGGACATGCGCTTGGCGGGAAGTCATCTTTGAGACGAAGTCCTTGAACTGCTCCACATTTCTCACCCTTACAAAAATCAGGGGTATGTCGTCGATAGTCAGTATTCCTTCCTCTATTTTATCAGCAAAGAAGTCCATCGTGCTAAGAATGTTGTCAGCAGCCTCACCAAGTTTCTCCTCGGCGCAAGCATCCTCCATGTCCATGACAAATGATGTGACGTCCAACTGGTGGTTCAACACTTTGTCTCTTATGTCTTTTGTTCCTGGCATGTACAAGGTGCCCCCCAAGCAATACTGCAGGAATTCTCTGTCTGTATATTTGTTGAAGTTTTCAGGTTCTCTGACAAATTGGAATTCTTTGTTATATGAATGATGTCTCATCTTTTCTTTTTTATTTGTTTTTTGGAGACACGATGGCCTCTGGATAATATGTTTCTATCACACGTTTCACCAATGCCACTTGCTTGGCGCGTTTCTTTGCATCTGCTTCTGTCGTATCCCAGCTATGTGTTGCGGCAACCGAACCTCCAGTCTTGAGATAGATGGGTGCAGCCACTCGTATGAATTCAGGCACCTCGTAATGGCGGATGAACCCTCCCGTAGATTTTGGGTTCTCGGTATGTATGTCGATAGGAATGTCTATGGCAGCTCTTATGGCAGACAGCATCTGCATCTGTATGTCACGCACAGGATTGAAGGAGTTGGCACCATTCTCTTCCATCAATTTGGCAGAACAAGGATTGCCATGGCCCGTATGCGCTGAAATCTTGAATTTAGAGTCTTTAGGGATAAAGCCTTCAGCCCTCATCTTATTCAGCAGCCAGAGCAGTCCCTCGTCATACACCATGAACGACCTGACGCCCAATTTAGCGGCACGGCGGATATCCTCCACCGCACGCACCACCTGCTCTTCACCGCGAAGCCGGTATCCCATCCTCACTCCCTCTGGAGTGTTCACAGAAGCACTTGTATCCGTGGTAGCCCTTGGACCGGTGGCAAGCAATAGTTCCACATTCCATTTATTAGCATATTCCAGCATTTTCTCTATCTCGTTGTCGAGCAAGAACATTATTCCCTTGGTTTGTGTCACTCGATGAATCTCTATTCCGTAATTGTCAAGTTGCTCTAAAAGAGCCTTCATCGCAGCAGGTCCTTGGATTCCTGGCACCTCAAAACGATACTGTCCACCGTCATCGAATCGTTTCTCCGAAGTAGGCAAGCTATACAGGTCGCCTTCTGGCATACCAAGATGCTTCAAAAAATCTCTTGTTTCTTTCATATTGGATTGTTATGTTTAATTGGCAACAAAACGGTGGCGCGTCGTGGTTCGAAACAGCAGCATGGTCTCAATGCCACTATGCGCACGCCACTTGCCCTCTGGGGTCCCACTTTGGCAAAAGTGGCAAGCACGGAGACATCGCCTCCAAGCCCCAAGGCACCTATTTTGGCATTGTTCACTCTTTCTGTGATGGCTTTCTCTATCGGCGACTGCTTGTTGTAGTCTCCTTTTGCAATAGCTTCCATCATTAGGGATGTAGCCTCATACTGTGACCTTCCTATTCCCACAGCCAAGGTGCATGGCGAGCATCCCAATTTCAGCACCCCTTCTTTTGCGCGGCTGACAATCTCTTCCACCACAGTGTTCAAGTCATGCTTGTGGAACACACGCAGGGTGATTCCTCTGATGGCAGGACCACCACCAAGCATCATCACTGTCAAGCGCAGGACGTCTTCCTTCACGTCGCGAACAATTATTGGAGCGGGCAGCACGGCGGCGGAATCTGCGTCCAATCCACCCGACTGGTCGATGCGCTGGCTGTCATCACCTTTGATAGCCATCGGCCTTCCAGGCAATCTTCTCAGCCCCAAGGCAACACCTTCCCTTATTTCCTCAAGCATCTTGCCGGTAACAGACACCCCAGGTCCTACCTCCAACATTACATGAGGAATTCCTGTATCATCGCAAAGAGGGCCACAGGATTTCTCGGCAGCCTTTGCATTATCCAAGATCTGTTCAAGAACCCACTTGGCTTTTGTGTTGGTCTCGTTGTTTATAGCTTTTTGATAAGCTTCTACTTGGTCGGCACGGAAAGTTGACGATGCCCTCACCAAGGTCTCAGCCACTATATCCTTGATTGTATCCATATCAATAAATGCTTTCTCCGTTTGCAGCAGCTATGATGGCCTGATAGCCATCCACTTTCACACGATACAAGGCTTCCATTCCTAATTCTGGGAAAGCCACCAACTCCCGTTCCGTGGTTTTGCTTTCCAGGAGAGCCGTCACTGGAGGAATAACTGCGAATACCGAGTTGTTGTCTTTCAGCGAGCAGATGGTCTTTTCCGAAATGGCTCCCTTGCCCAAGTGTAGTTTCACTCCAGCCTCCGAGAGGTCTGGAAAGCTGCTTTCTATCTCCAACTTGTTGCTTGATGTAGGCCCCACACCAGCAGGACTTACAGCGGTATGGAATATCACCGCTCCTTTCAGGTCTATCCCTTGTTCTTCCAGAGAACCTTTCTTGGCGAGAGCAACGATTTTAGGCAGGACGGCATCTCTGCCGCAATAGATGTAACCTGAAATGGAAACGACGTCACCTACCTTGAGCGAACGAATTGCATCCTCGTCTATTGGAGTTCTAAGATTTATCATTATTGCTACTTAATTATGTCCATTGAATCCCACAGCCCCCACTTTGTCATCTCCAGAGTCAATGTCTTTTCGTTTGATGATGTTCATGATGGTCTTAAAAACGATTTTCAGGTCAAGCCACATCGACACGTGGTCAACATACCATACGTCAAGCTCAAACTTTTTAGCCCAAGAAATGGCGTTCCTGCCATTCACCTGCGCCCATCCGGTGATGCCGGGCCTCACGTCATGGCGGCGTGCCTGCTCAGGCGTGTATAAGTCCAGATATCGCACCACCAAGGGCCTCGGGCCAATCATCGACATGTCGCCTTTCAAAACATTGAACAATTGTGGCAGTTCATCAAGCGAGGTTTTTCTTATAAAAGCCCCTATTTTTGTTATTCTCTGCTCATTGGGCAGCAAATTGCCTTCTTCGTCACGTTCGTCAGTCATCGACTTGAATTTGACAATCTTGAATATGCGTGATTTATATCCAGGACGCTCTTGTAAGAAAAACACGCCAGCCCCTTTGTTTGCAAAATGAAGTGCTATTATCACAGCACATAGAACAGGTGACAAGCAGATTAGAGCCACCAAAGCCACCAGGAAATCAAACAAACGCTTGAAGCAGTTTTTATACATATTTTTAATATGTTTTTATTTCCAATTAGACAACTTTATTAATATATAAACACCATAAAAAATGGTCAATTTCATATTTTCTGCAAAATTAATAAAAAATAAATAAGTAATAAAGGTTTTCACTTTTTTTTTGTTATCTTTGCAGCCGAATTTAGAATAGGGAATGTCATTTCGGTTAAATTTACTTGATAGGAATCGTTTTTCTGCGGGCTTGCAGTAAGGGTGTTTTCCCTTCTTTGCTTATATGCGGTGAGGATTTCTTGAGGTGGTTATATAATACCTGTTTTCACGAAAGGCAGGGAGGGATAATATTATATATATCTTCAGTATTTGAAACAACTATATGTTGATTCAGATTAACGATTCCAAACAAAATTATTTAATGAAAAAGAAAATTCTAATTTTATCCAACAACTGCGGGGGATTGGTTAGTTTCCGCAGGGAGGTTTTTGAAGCGCTTATTAAAGAAGGTCACACTCTTTTGGTAATAGCACCAGAAGATTTTAAGACAGACATTCTTAAAGGTATTGGATGTCAGTTCCAACCTATAACATTCAACAGGCAAGGCACCAACCCCATTGCTGACATCAAGTTGATGTTGGCATATAGGCGCATTA
>ONAG01000120.1 GCA_900315745.1 uncultured Prevotellaceae bacterium | reverse complement strand
GTTCGTCATAGAAGGCACGGAAACCGGAGCGATTAAGTTCTGTGAGCATTGGCACCTCCTCCTTGGGCACGTAACTCAGATAGAAGTCATAACCCATTTTGCGAACTTCCTCGGAGGTGTGTCCACAAAGGAAGAGCGGATTATCCGACACATAGAGGAAGTTTTTCCTGTGGTAGTCGATGATGTAGATGCTCTGGTAGGTGGTCTGCGCGAAGGCTTGTGCCGTCTCTACGTAGGGCATCGCCCGCTGGTAGTCAACCTCGGTGATACCCTCAACACTGTTTGCCTCAAAGAAGAAATCGTCTTTCTGTGCCATACTGCTCATTGGATTTATGGTGCAAAGGTAATCATTTTTTGGGGATAATTATGGTGTTATAATTTAATGAGAACGAAAAATGTAAAGTAATAAAGATGAGCAAAAATAGGTAAAAACAAGCAAAAAGCCCTCAGCGATGCCCAAAAAGAGGATGCCGAGGGTGAAAGTCTGAACAAATGTTCAGAGTTTTATCGATTTTTATGAATGTGCTGTCAATCTTTGAATGTGACAGATTTTCTGATTCGCGACAATTGTTGTGGGGTTAATTTCAGGAATGAGGCGATGGCATGCAAGGGCAGGTGTTCCACGATGCCGGGACAACGGTTAAGCAACAGGTCGTAACGTTCGCGTGGTGTGGCATTATGGAAATCAAGATAACGGGCACGTGCCTGGCTGAGCAGATGTTCCCCGATGATACAGCGCAGTTCCATTGTTTTCGTATTCTGGTTGAACAGCTGCATCAGTTGTTCGCCACTCACCCTCAACACGCAACTGGGCATCATCGCCTCTATCGTTGACTGCGACGGGTTGCCATTGAGGCAGGATGGATAGTCGCCCACATACTCGCCCTCGAAAGAGAACCACGTGATGTGTTCCTTTCCGTCACTGATGCCTTGTGTCACATATTTGAAGCATCCCTGTGTTACAAAGCCAAACCACTGCGATGGTTCGCCTTCGCACACCATCCGCTCGCCTTTCTGAAAACTGACGGTCTCACCCTCCCGTTCGCAGAAGTCATACAACTCTTGCAAGTCAATGCTGTTTACACCGAATTTCTGTTCCATATCATCGAGTATTGTCTAATTCCAAGTTATATAATAGACAATGATTCTTGCAAATTATTGTCTGACCCCCACCATGCATTTGGATTCTTTAACCTACTTTTTTAGTTATTAAGCAGATTTGGCTATGATATGGTAAATGTCATAATTCTCGCATCTTTCATAGCTCATGCCATCAAACTCCATAGGAACTTCCTTTAGGCTAAATGACGTTATTCATATAGAATGAGCACAATAAAGAACAGTCAATGCCTTGTTTTTTGTGATAGAGTTTATTTGACTGTAATTTGACAGTGGGGGCATAAATGCCCTGAAAGCTTAGAGAGGAAAGGCTTTCTTTATTTGACTGACATTTGATTATGAAACAAAATGAACTGACAGATTTGCTGAAATACTTTTGGAGTCGCAAGTGGAGCGTGGTTATAATGAGGGCAGTGCCAGTTTCAAACTGACACCTGCCCTAAAGAGAGAGTTTATAATCGGTTACGTTCATTTTGTCCGGCATGACTGCCTTTGTAGCGGCTGCGGGTGGCGTTGAATTTCCAAGAGACATTAAACCCGATTCGACGGGCATCGCGATACAGACTATAGATGTTCCTGTACCCTATACCTCCGTATGCCGTACCATCGTCGTATTTTGTACGTAAGAGGTCACTGGCGACGAGAGCCACATTGAGGCTTTTGTCACGCAGGAATTGTTTGCTCAGGCGGAGGTCGAGACTTCCAGTTGTCTTGTTTATCCAATACGCTGACTTCTGATAGGGCGTGATGCTTCCCGCCACATTCAGTATCCAAGCGTGAGGCAAGGTGAAAGTGTTGTCGAAAGTGAAGTCTGTCATTAGCCCGTGCCAGTTATAGGCGATGCCCAACTCCCCGTAATCAAGGTCTTCCACTGCAAACTCTGCCGTATAGTTCATTTGCCAAATACCGATTTTAGGTGTGAGGTTAAGGACAATCATATAGTATTGTGTCTTTGGGACTGTGCGGAAGTCGGTCAGAATCACGCCGGGATGGTTGACATCGTCATAGGCAGAAGCTATAGAGTGATAGACATTTTTTTGACATCTGTAGATAGCTTCGGCGTGTATCCACTTCCATTGCGATTTCCACACAACGCTGTGGCTGGTTTGTGGCTGAAGGAAGGGGTTTCCGCTCTGGTACTCGTACTTGCTGGTGTAAGTG
Source organism: uncultured Prevotellaceae bacterium (assembly GCA_900315745.1). GTDB lineage: Bacteria > Bacteroidota > Bacteroidia > Bacteroidales > Bacteroidaceae > Prevotella. The sequence continues at coordinate 5,131 of ONAG01000120.1, read as the reverse complement.
ACAGCTGAGGACAAAATGGAATATGGAGGATTGAAGCGTGTACACTGGTAGGAGAGTGAATGAGTCCAAGGCGACTTCTGATAGGTAATGGTTGCGCGCGGTATGAGCACGTGGTAATTGGGGCTCATCTCATCGTTGCGTACACCATTGAGGTCGTAGCGGTTTTGTTCATTCTGCCAGCGCAGACCTGCATTGAAAGATATGTTTCCCCACTTCAATGCATAGTTTGCAAAAACGCTCCACGTGGTGGTCTGCTGCTGTATGTGGTTGTCGGCAGAAAAACCGCTCTGCGTGAAGTCGCTTGTTCGGTCAACTGCAGAAGCCTCTTCGCCAAAGGTCAGGACGCCAACGGACATTGGGGCTGTGATGACCAATTTTTCGGCAACAAGTTGGTTCTTCTTAGCTGTGTTGCTGCTGACGGGTGTCTCGCCATCGGTGCCTCCGCTCATTTCGGAAAGTGAATGGGCATTGTAATAGTCAGCACTGAAATCTACCTTCCACTTCCCAATCTCTCCGACATAATAGGCATTGGCGCTATGCGTCAACTTGGGTTTCGTCAGGGTTGTTGTCGTACTGTGGCCTCCGTCCATCACGATACCATCCTGCCAAGTTTGCTCAACGCTGCTACTGATATACTTGCGGTTACCGATATAGTTGTTGGCCGTATAGGTGAAGCCAACGGAGTGATGGTCGTTGATTTCCCAGTTCCAGCCGAGATCAGCAAAGTAGTATTTCATGTGATTGCCGTATTCCTTGTCTTTTAGATAGTTCCAAATGGACGATGTCTGTAGTTGCACATTTGTCGTGCTGGTTGTCCGTGTATTATTGTCCGTTAGGTAGCCTCGGACGAAGAAATCCATGCCGTTCTGCAGGCGATAGTTGAGGGAAGCGTTGGCGTTCTCATAATGTTCATGACCCTGTCGGTAGGCACCGGAGAAACTGCCGCTGAGTCCTTCACCTGTACGACGGATAGTCTTAATGCGGATAACTGACGAGACCGTGGCGTCATACTCAGTTCCTGGTTGAGTGATTATCTCCACCGATTTGACTTCATCGGCTTGTAAACGCTCCAATTCATCCTTGCCTCGCACCTTCTTGTTGTTGATGTATATTTCCGGTTTGCCGTGACCTGCTATCTCACCATTACTCATCATCAGAGGCAAATGGGTGAGCATTTCAATGACAGAACCAAACTGCTCCAATGGAGTACCCTGTATTGTAATATGCAATCCTCTGTCTGTTGAAGTATAGAGCAGTCGGTGCCCTTTTACAGTGACACCTTCCAATTTTTGTGTCTCTGGCTGCATCCGTATCGAGCCAAGTTCTGTGCTGTTGCATTGCTTGCAAACGGTCTTGTAACCGATGAAAGAAATCCGGGCAAGAATTGGCTTCGTCTCGCAAGGGATGACAAAATAGCCGCTTTCGTTGGACACACCGCCTGTAATCAGTGTAGAATCCTTGGGCGAGAGCAGGGCGATGTTGGCATAGGCTATGGGTTGGCCTTGCTCGTCAACGACGGTGCCCTTGTATCGGTTGTCTGTTTTCTGCATGCATTCCACGAAAATCTTCTTTCCGCCCTCGTCATTGCTTGTTGTGACGCGGATGGGATAGAATCCTATCATTTGTCGGATGGCTTCGGGCAATGTCTTGCGTTTGATGGTCGTGGTGACGTGGAAGTCCTCCAGTTCGTTGTAGAGAAACATGATGGTATAGCCGGTCTGCTGCTCGCTGAGTTGCCGGAGGGCATCGGCGAGAGAAACATTGTTATAGGAATGTGTGATGCGTTGGGCATGCACAACGATGACAATGCTTGCTAAACATATGAGGCAAAGGAGTCTTTTCATCTTTCTTTTTTATTCAATACCCCATTCGCGACGTATCCACCTCCTTCTTCTTCTTCTCCTTGAAGTTGCCGATGCGGTAGATGGCGGTGAGGGAATAGTTCGTGTAAGGCATCCAGACACGCATGGTGTAGTCTTGGTTGGCTATCGTGGAGCGGGTGTCGATGTGGGCATTCAAGATATTTTCACCCTTAGCCACGAGACTCCATTTACCGTTCTTGGAGGTGTAGCGGAGGGTGGCATTGAGTCGCAGGAAGGGATCAATGTCGTAGAGACCCTGGATGGCCTTTGTCTGGAAGAATGGATTGAGGGTGAACTGTATATTGTGCCGCGAAGACAGCTTGGCAACGGCCATGCCACCGAGGATACCAGAGAGACAAGTGCGGTCAATGGGCAAGTCGAAGAATTGTGTCTTGTCGTGACGATAGAGGGCGGTGGCCATGAGGTTACCGTTGAGCCAACTGCCAAAACGGAACTGTGCCGAGGCTTGCAGGCCGATATAGTTGGAATAGTCGAAGTTGGTCTCCTTCATTACAACGGCCATGCGGTCGGAGGGCTGATAGGCCATCTGAACAAAGTAGTCCGGCTCCAGCATGGCAAAGGCGGTGAAAGTGTATTTGCGGTTGAGTTGCCACATCAGGTTGATGTTGTACTCCGACATAGGCTTCAGGTCGGGATTGCCCCATATCTCACTATAGGCCGAGGTGTAGTAGATGCTGCTCATCGTGCTCCAATAGGAGGGATAGACGGCCTCACTGCTGAACGCGAGGTTGAGCATGTTCTTGTCATTGATGTTCCACATGGCATTGAACTGCGGGTAGATGCGCCATTCGTTCCATTTTGTCGCGTGATATTGCTCGGCTGTCACGGAGGCTTCAAGAGTCAACGACTTGTCTATCTGTTTGCTCAAACCTATGTAGCCATTCATGATGCGCTCGTCGTAGTCAACGCGTGAGGAGGCATCGGGTAGGGGCTGGCGACTTTCGTTGAGGGTGGTCTGATAACTGTTGTTATTGGTGAATTGCGCCTTGCCGCCATAACTCAGTTCCCAACCGTTCGACAACGAGTGAGTCTGATCTGCCGTAAAGAGCCATTTGCTCACTTTCTGACGGCTGTCAACATGGAGGTTTCGGCTGATGTCATTGAGTTGGCCGTCAAGGTTCTGTGTGCGGGGTTCCTGGTAGTTGGTATAGGAAGCACCGAGTTGAAGGCCGAACGGGGCCGAATAACTGGCATCAATGTTGTGCAGATATGTGTGCTGGCGGGAGTGCTGCGTGGACTGCGCCGTGCCTGTCGTGGTATTTGTGGAGCGGGTGGAGTTCCACTGTCCCGTGTATGCCAGACTCAGGCTGTGGTCATCGGCGATGGCATAGTCCATGCCTATTCGGTATTCGTGGTCGACACCATCGCTGCGGTTGCGGGTCTTGTCGCCGTAGGCCACGCTTTGTCCGTTGAGGGGATGGTTGGCCTCATGCTCCACCTGTCCGTAACCCGTGCCATTGGTGTAGGTGTACGATGCGTCTATACCCAGCTTGCCATGGTTATAGACGACGCTGCCACCCGCATAGCCGGTGTCATATTTGTTCTGCCGCCAACCGCCCATCAGTTGCCCTGAGAGTTGGTTCGTCCCGGAGAAGTCTTTCGTCACAATGTTGATAGCCATGCCCCGTACATGGTATCTCGCTGGAGCCGACGGCATCACCTCGGCCTTGGCCAGCATGGCAGCGGGCATCTGTTTCAGCCTTTCCACCACCTTGTCAGTACTTAGTGTAGTTGGCTTGCCATTGATGATGAGCGTCACGCCCTGGCCAGAGAACATGATGTTGCCATTCATCTCACTTACCCCCGGGATGTTGGTCAGCGCATCATAGGCATTGTCGGCGGGATATACTTGCAGGAGCATCGGCATGTTGTAAACGAGGTGCCCGTTTTCCGTACCCGATACGATGCGCTCGCCTGTCACCTTCACTCCGTTAAGCATGGTGGTTTCAAGTCTTAGCTTGATATGGCCGACATTTCTTGAATCAAGCATGATGTAACTTGTCTTGTAACCGATGAAGGAAATCCTGGCAAGGACAGGCTTACGCTCACAGGGGATGACGAAATAGCCGCTCTCATTGGACACGCCACCGTTGAGCAGCGTGGAGTCGGCAGGATTGAGCAGAGCGATGTTGGCGTAGGCCATGGGATTGCCTTGCTCGTCGATGACGGTGCCCTTGTAGCGTGTGTCGGCCTTCTGTACACACTCCACGAAAATCTTCTTTCCGCCCTCGTCATTGCTTGTCGTGACGCGGATGGGATAGAATCCTATCATCTGCTGTATGGCTTCGGGCAATGTCTTGCGTTTGATGGTCGTGGTGATGCGGAAGTCCTCCAGTTCGTTGTAGAGAAACATGATGGTGTAGCCGGTCTGCTGCTCGCTGAGTTGCCGGAGAGCATCGGCGAGAGACACATTATTGTAAGATTGTGTGATGCGTTGGGCATGCATGTTGAAGCATAGCAGCAGGGACAATATGATGAGCGTGACGGTTCTTTTCATGGCGGCAGGCTATTCTACGGTGATTTGGTTGTCCTTCAGTGTGACTGTCAGACTCTCGAATTGGTTGAGGTCACTGACCACTTGGCCGATGTCCTGCTTCGGATTCCACACGAAGCGGAAACGGAGCTGCCGCGCCTTTTCGTTTCCAAAGTTGACCGTGGCATCGTAGTGGGCGGCGATCTCTGGCAGCATTTCCTCAAGAGGCACATTGTCGAAGACAACGGGTTCCATGGTGGCCTTTGGCACGATGGTGTCTGTCGTTTCCACCTTGACAGTGTCATCAGGAGCAACTTGTTGATGCGGTTTTTCAATCCGTGTCTCCTGCGGCGGAGTTTGCGTATCCTGTCCAACGTGTTGCCGCACGATGTGGATGGCGGCAAAAGCGATGCCTGATACAATCAGCAAACCGATAAATGAGGCTGCCATCTTCATCCAACCATGACCTTGCTGCTTTGGCTGGAGTCTTTGATTGAACCGCTGCCAGGCGGCATCCACATCAACTGGGGTGTCGGTCTGACGGTTGCGACTGCTGCGCTTGGCCTCCACAATCAGGCGGTAGGTCTCGCGTGTATCTTCATCACGGTTGATGATGTCGTGGATTTCCTGCTCGGTGTATGCCTCGGGATGGTCGAGCATTTCCAGCAGTTGGCGGATGTTTTCGTTGATCGTTGCCATGGTCGTTGTCGTTTTAATGGATGTTGAAGTGTTGTCTGATATGCTCCATGCACTGTGCGAGATACTTGTAGGTGGT
>ONAG01000121.1 GCA_900315745.1 uncultured Prevotellaceae bacterium | reverse complement strand
ATTAATTTCATTATGACATGTCTTTTCTCTCCTGCACATGTATTTTTGCACCCGAAACCATTAGCAAACGATATGAAAGAGAACGAAAAAGACACAAAAAAGACACAGGAAGAACCTGTTTCCATCGAACAGGAAAAACTGACGGACAACCACACTGAAGAGTTGAAAGAAAATGGCTCGGAAAAGCTAAAAAAGAACAGTTCTGTAAAACAGAAAAAGGACTGCACTGAAGAAAAGACAGAGAATCAAAAGGAAAAAACTACAGAAAACAGCACAAAAGAAAAGGCAGAGAACAGCACAAAAGAAACAAAAGAAAACCACACGGAAGAACAAGTGGAAGACCCTGCCCCACCCTCTCTTGACGAACTGACAGAAAAAGCCTGCGCTGCCCTCAAAGGCAACGAGGGAATAAACGAAAGCGAGATAGGCTCTATAACACAATTCCTGCATTCCATGATATCCGACATCAATGCCGGAGAAATGAGCAAGGAAACCATCGACACCCTGTTGCTTGCCTTCCGTCATGATGCCGACGTGGAAAATGCCCTGCGAGAAGGCGAGGTGAAGGGCAGGAATGCCAAGATAGACGAATGGAAGGAACAACGCCGTGGCATGGCAGGCGTTCACCAATTGGGAAATGCTGCAAGTGGCGGCATGACACACGTGCCACAGGCACGCTTGGGAGGTCTTTGTGCTGCCGACCGACAAACCATCTGGGAACGGGGAAAAGAGAAAAGAGTGAGGTATTGAAAAGATATCTTTTACAAACGCACCAAACAAATGCCTCTCTCGAAATTATTAAAAAATGTTAACAAGTTGAAGAATTAGCTACATACCCCCAATTAAATTAGAAATAAAAGAGTAATTTTGCGGAAAATTTAGAAACAGCAAACAAAGCTCACTGACATGAAGAGAATTTATCAATCCCCCGTCATCAGAATACAGCCGATAGATGCCGAAGACGGCATAATGGAGGGTAGCATCCCTCTTCCTATCTATGACGAGAACAACCCCAACACAGTTCCAAGCAACACAATCAACAATGGCAACGAGGTGCTTAGCAACTTTAGCAATGTCTGGGGCGAGGAAGAATAATTAATACTGTAAGATACTTTCCATATTATGTTTTATTAGTCTTCACCGACTGGAAGTGATTCTCGTCGGTGAGGTTTTTTATGTCTGGCTTGACAATGCCTGGCAGGGGTTCTTACAACACATAGACTAATGCAGGAGGCTCTTCAATGAATAAGAGCCTCCTGCTGTATATATTAGATAATGAAGAATATGTGTCGTGACGGTTTAGAAGTAGATGCCCACGGCGAAAGACTTGAACTCTGGTCCGCGATCCGTCTTCATCACAGTCATTGGAGAGTACTTGCAGTAGAAGCCGAAACCCTTTGCCACATGTATGATGCCAAGGAAGTCAACAGTGATGGGGCGATGACCGATATCCTTTGTATTAATGTCATGCTCATTGTCACCTATCTCGAAATTATTGTTGACGCGAGCATAGCAGTACCAGTTCAACTGAGCGCCAAGAGAAATGGCGAAATTCTTGCCGAATCTCTGCTTGACAAGCAGCGGCATGGAAAAGCCCATCGTATAGAAGCTCGAAGAGAGGTCTGAAACATTGGCAGCACGGTCGCCAACAACAATCTTGTTGTCAACCTTGTACAACTGCTTGTCATGACCGCTCAGGGTGTAGTTGCGGAAACTCAATCCCAGACCTGCAGAGAATGTGGTCTTTGACTTTTTGGGGGTGTAGTCGTATTGCAAAAATGTAATACCGAACTCCCATGAGCGGAAGGGTGCGAAATCAACATCACTTGAGGTACCTGTAGGAATGTCAACACCAACATTTACGTGAAACGACCAGCGGTCGTCCTCATCCTTGCCTTTGGCAATCTTCACTCCTCCATCATTTGTATTTTCAGGATCGTCTTCTGCCAACATGACCATATTGCCTTCGTTCAAAACAATATTGTCATTCTTTTCTTCAGCGTTAGCAGTCATCGCTACTGCCAACAATGCCATCAAAAAGGTCTTTTTCATATTCACTTTTAATTATTTGTTCGCTGCAAAGGTAGAAAATTCCCCATAAACAAACAAGAAAGCCAAGGAAAAAGTATTTTCCTTAACAGCAACTGCTTCGAAGCAAATCGGCAGCAAGGCTGCAGGCATATTTCAAAATGACGCTTTCGGATGAGTTGTTTTCCATAGATTTGCATTTCGTTAGGAAAAAGTATCTATTCAGCGAATAATTTCAAGGAGTACCCTAACGGGCAGAAATCATACAAATCAATTCAAATCTGACAAATCTTTATATTTTTTCACCATAACAATTTGTTTGATTTGTAAAGATTTGAAAGATTTGACTTCCGCTTCGCACGTCGACCGTTGGTTCTCGCCGTAGGCGACTCAAAAACATGATTCGCTAAACTGTTACAGGAGAAAAAGACATGCAGGAAAACATACAACAGGCAGTGAAAGCCATCATGGAAGAAAACGACAGGCGCAACAGCTGCATCAACCAACCATACATACCCGCGACAGGCGAAGGAGCGCCACTGCCACGAACAAAAATCACAATCCCAGACTACACCCCCTCCACACTCCTTCTGCCTGACAGCATGATGGACGACAATGTGGTGGGGAGCATCATCATACACGGCAACATTCACAAACATGCCATAGCCACGCACCAAAGCGACCAGGAAGCCATGGAGCAGTTCGAGATGAAACGATGCCGCCACGACTTCTTCTACTGGGCATGGCGTTATGTGAGGATAAAGCCCAAAGACGGTGGCGAGGACATACCTTTCACACTCAACCGCCCACAGCGACGTCTTGTGGAAACGTTTGAACGGGCACGACTGGCTGGACGACCCATCAGAGTCATCGTACTGAAAGCACGACAATGGGGAGGAAGCACGGTGACTCAGATATACATGGCATGGCTGCAACTGATGCACAAGAAAGGACTCAACTCGCTCATCGTGGGACATGTGAAGACTGCCTCGGCAGAGGTGAGCAGCATGTTCGACAAGGTGCTGGAACGCTACCCTCTCCCATTGTTGCAGAATGCACATGTCATTGAGGAAAACGAGAATGAAGCCACCGATGGCAACATGGAACCGACATGCAACACCATCTTCCCCCTCGACGGCGAAGAGAGCGACACGTGCCATCCCTCACAAGACAATAAGGGCAAGATAGCGAAGATAACCGGCGACCGCAACACAAGGTCGCTGAGATACATCACCCTGCGCAACTGCAAAATAAAGATTGGCTCGGCAGAGACACCCAACTCCGCAAGAGGCGGCGACTCCGCCTTGGTGCATTGCACCGAGGTGGCTTTCTGGAAAAAGACCGACAACAAAACACCAGAGGACATCATACGCTCTGCCTGTGCAGGAGCACCTTTCAAACCCATGACGATGATAGTCTATGAATCGACAGCCAACGGCACGGGCAACTTCTTCCAACGCGAATACGATGCCGCCAAGCGCGGCGAATCGCAATTCGAAGCCCTGTTCGTGGCTTGGTGGCAAATAGAGCAATATGCCTTGCCTGTGGCACGACTGGAGGACTTCGCCACAAAACTGTGGACGGGCAGGCACGACGAGACCCTGCCAAACAACAGGCAAGAGAGCGGGCGCTATCTGTGGAGACTATGGGAGATGGGCGCCACGCTCGAAGCCATCTGCTGGTATGTAAACGAAAGAAAGAAATACAACGACCACGGCAACATGGCAGCGGAATTTCCCAGCGACGACGTGGAAGCATTCCAAAACTCTGGGGCTCACGTCTTCGACCCTTACCGCATAGATGCCTTGCGGTCTGACTGCCGACCTCCAAGGATGAAAGGCGACATAACAGGACAAGGGACAAAAGGCAGACATGCCATAGACAACCTGCACTTCACCGAGGAGGGAGGAGGCCAACTGTGGCTGTGGGCAAAGCCGGAAAAATTCGACGACTGCAGCGTGAGCGACCGCTATCTCGTGGTGGTGGACATCGGAGGACGAAGCGCGAAGTCTGACTGGTCGGTGATATGCGTCATCGACCGCTACTGGATGATGGAAGGCGACCGCCCCGAGGTGTGCGCGCAATGGTATGGACATATCGACATGGACTTGTTGGCATGGAAGGCGCTGCAAGTGGCTCACTACTACAACGACGCCCTGCTGGTGATAGAGTCCAACACATTGGAGACGCACGACGACGAGAGATGGGTGGAAGGCGGCGACCAGTCGTCGTACATCCTCAACGAGATACGCGACATCTACCCCAACCTCTATGCACGCCGGCAGAGCGCAGAGGACATACGCCAACGAAGACCTGCCAAATATGGGTTCCACACCAACGTTAAAACAAAGCCCGAGATAATATCCACATTGGTGGAGGCGGTGCGCGAACGACTATATGTGGAGCGCGACGAACGATGCCTCGACGAACTTGCCACATACGTGAGGCGCCCCAACGGCAGTTATGGTGCAGTGGTTCCACGAAATGCCACTACCAAGAATCATCCAGAAAAGGAAAAAAGAAAGCAACTTCAAGCGAAATAACGAAAAAAGCATCTGGTGAAGGAGCCAATTTGCCATTTTTCATTAGAGATTCATTTGTTTATTTTATTTTTATCTAAAAAAATTTGTAAATGACTGAATAAAACACTATCTTTGCAAAAGACATGTAAAGAAATATTTTATTCACCTTAATTTTTATTGAACATGAAAAAACTATTTGCTTTTTTGGCATTATTTGCCTGTGTGGCAACAGCTAATGCACAGTTTTATGTAGGAGGCTCCTTTGGTTTCACCACGACAAGTGTAAAAGATGGCGATTCTGGCTCATCATACAAGATCATTCCCGACTTCGGTTATCAAGTGAATGATGACATCTCTGTCGGTATCCAGGTTGGCTACTCACATGGTCTTGCTACCTTTGGTTCAGTCACCACCACCGACATCAAGTCTGCTTTGAGCAATGCTGTCGGTGCCTATTTAGACATCAACATGGACGACATGAAGTTGAATGGCTTCACCATATCTCCATACGTCAGAATGAATGTGGTGAAGACTGGTGGACTGGCAGTATTCCTTGAGGGCTATTTTGGCTACAATAGCATTTCAGTAGATGACACTCCTTCCGTCGGCGGCAGGGGAGGCACCGGCAAGAGCACTCTCAATGCATTCGACATTGGCATCCGTCCGGGTCTCAGCTATAATTTGGCAGGCAACCTCGACTTGATTTGCAAATTAGGTAACGTGGGCTACATGTCAGCAAAAGAGAAGGAATCCGACTCTTCCATCTCCCGCTTTGGCGCAAGCTTCGACTCCTACAACTTGCTGTTTGGCGTACAATACCACTTCTAAGAACATTTCATGAAAGTTTGGCGTTCAAGGGCAGATGAACCATTTCATCCAACTGCCATTAGCGAGCGCCACACTTGACGACAACAACACTCAACACAGAGACACGGATACAACAACCTGTGTCTCTGTGTTGTTTTTGCAAAATACTCAGAAACGCCATTCCATGCCCGCCCTCATCTCAAAATTTTCAGTTCGCTTGTTGGGATGGTATTCATAGTGGGTGTGGCGAGAGTAATACGAGGCACCAAGAAGAAGCCCCATGGATTTCGACAAACATGCCTTGCCATGCAATTGGATGGATAGGACACGCGCATCGCTTTTGTCACCCAACACGTTAAGATAGTTGTTGTCGAAAACCGATTCTTCCGAAAGGCTCCTGGGCTCATAACCTTTCCATGTGAAAAGGTGCATGTAATGAAGTCTCAAGTTCATGGACCCAACATTCTCCCATGTCAGCCGACTGTTGGCCAACGCGCCCCATCCGCTGCCCATGTTGTAGGTGCGATTGTAATAATGGTAGTAATCACTATTGACACCACCCAACAGCACACCTTTCAGATAAAGACGTTGCTCCATCTTGACACGGGGCGCCAGTTGGGGGAATGAAAGCAAAAGTCCCGGTCCTACTGAAACCATCTCACCAAAGGGGAAAACACTCTTGGTGGAATCTCCAGGTATGCGGGTATCTTCATAATGGAAGAACTGGTAAAGCCCCAGCTCCCCTCTTGCCTTCTTGCTTGTCATGGCAGGCGTGCTGCAGAGGCGCCCTTCAAGGTCAAAATGAGAGACCATGTGCTGTTTTCGCCCAAAGGCAAGCCTTATGTTGAAGTCAAAAAAGTCATAAGGCTTCAGGTGTGTTTCCCCATCTGCTACTTGCCCATATTCAATGCCGAAAGAAAGGGAAGGCTGCCATGTGCAGCGATTGAAATCTCCTGATGCCCATACACCACGAGCCCCCACCTCAAAAGTGGCAACGGCATTGCTCTTTTCCTGACAGGCGCCATCGTTATCCATCGGGTTCCTCACCTTCCATAAACGTCCGCTAAAAAGTCTATGGAATCCCTCGATGGGGTTGAAAAAACAGGCTATGGCTTCGTTTAAAAAACGTTTGCTCCCTCGTTCGTGCTCATCAATGAAGTGCTTCGATATACGATATGACACCTCGCCCATCATCGTTCCCGCCATGGTGGTGGTTATCACGTCGTTGATTGATGGCTGCTCGGTTTCCGCGAAGAATTCCCAAGTGAGGGAGCCTGCCAAAGTATAAGGGATAGATTTCCAAAAGCCCATGCCATTGGAACGGGCTGCATTGAAATATAAGCCACCTTGGTAAATATGCCCTATATTGTTGACATAGAAATTGTCATCGTCCCATGCGAAGCCTGACTTGAAATTATGACGGATGGAATTCAAAGTGGTCTGGGAGAAAGTTTCGTTCAACACATAGCGTCCGAGTAGGTGAATGACACCATTTGTAACCATCAGCTCTCCCAGGGCACGCCATGGACGTGGAGACACAACCACTGTGTCGCAGGGCTGTGACGGCATGGCAATCGAGTCCTGGACGGGGACTGTGTCAACAGGCAGTTTCTCAGCACTTATGGCATAATTACATACCATTGACAATATGATGCACAATAGCATTTTTTTCATAAATGGAGAAATATTGGCTATATGCAAATGGACGTTGTCTATTTACATTGCAAATATACAAAAAACAGGGACAATTGGGTGCACCATAGGCAAAAAAACTTTTTGTTGTGAAAATTCTTTCCACAAGACATTCGGTTGTCTGAGTTTTTTCTGTAAATTTGCAAATGGAAACGAATTATTTCTGTAGCCAACGATATTTCATGAGACTTACGATACACCACGTTTTGGTTCTTGCCTGTTTTCTTCTGCTTTCTTGTGCGTTCTGCCTGACATCGTGCGAGTCGGAACAAGAGCACCTGAAACCCGAGCCGTATCAAGTGCTCGACAGCATCCTCTCCACTCATGAAGTGGTTTTCAAGGAGGCAGTGAATGAGATGCTCGAAGATGTTGGCCTGACCCAAGATGACCTGAAGCCCTACAAACAGGAAATTGACTTAGCTGCCCTAAGGGCGCGCAAGTACAAGGCATACGTCATCACCTATCACACCACCGACCCTAATGGCCGTCCCGTGATTGCCTCTGGTGTTGTCTATTATCCCAAGAGCGGTAGAGCAAGGGGTGTGATAGAAGCTGTTCCATTTAACAAGAACAAGTACAAGTGCCCTTCCAAGCAACTCGCCAACCTGGAAGTGATGCAAGGCATGGCGGGATTCATCGTATTGGTGCCCGACTTGATAGGCTGCGGCTCCACAGAGCCGATGCTCATCCCCTATCTTTATATTGACAATATTACCAAGGTGAGCGCAGACTTCCGCAGAGCCGCCACGGAATTGATAAGGAATGTCTATGGGCTACCGATGCCGGAATGGACAATGATATCAGGCATTTCCCTTTCAGCCTCTGAAGCGTTGGCATTGGCACGCTATTACCATTTTCATCCCGAACTGGGGGTGAAAGTCAACCAATTATGGATTGCGGGAGGCGCCTACAACCCACAGCTCGTAATTGACAGCCAACTGCGTACATGCCATTCCGAATACGCATTCTTTCCCAACGTATTGTGTTCCGTCAATCACTATGATGGGTTGGGACTGAATCTAAAGGACATATTCCGTGGCGAATTGAAAGAGCATTATGAAGAATGGTGTACAGGATACATGCCCATTCTCGACCTGACAAAACGACTTGGCACCGACCTGAACAGTTATCTGAACGTGGATTATTTCAATGAAGAAAACCCAAACTATCTGAGTTTGAAAAATAGCTTTGCGAAATTTGCCGTTCCCAACGACTGGGTCCCATCCTGTGAAATTCACATCTACCATGGCAAAAACGACACCTTTGTGCCCATTGAATGTTCAGAACAACTGGTGGAATACCTTAAGTCGGTGGGAGCTGACGTGCACTATGTGGAAACGGATGAAGGACATTTCGAAACAACCATAATCATGGGTGTCGATATGGTAAAACTTTTATACATGTAAGCAACTTACACCAACCCTTCAATTCAAAGCCTTGCTCTTCTCAAAGACGATGGTGTCGGGACGGGTGATGCCAGCCGCCACGAACACGCCCATGGCACCGCCCTTGACATTGGAAAGCGGATTGGCTGTGGTCAACTCGCTTGCCATCAACGACTGGTAAAAATCCCAGCTCTCCCTGTCTATGGTCAGCAATTCCATCCTTATCGTATCGCCTTCCATCAAGGGCACTTTTCCATCGTCGTCAATTCCCTTATCCATGTCTCTTTCTGAAGAACAGATGATGTCGTATTCGAAAACACCATCTATGACGCTTCTGCCAGACCTCGGATTCCACCGGAACACCTTGTCGCCTCTCATCAACTTGCACAAATAGTACAGCCGTGAATCCTGACGGGGGTCAAGCCCCTTGACGCAGTAGAGGAACATGCGTTCGCTAAGCAACTTCACCGACCTGAAAAAGACCGTGTCAATCGTCACTGCCTCCTGCATGGTGGAGGAGGCTTCATAATGGTGACCATCCAAAATGGCTTTCATCTGGTACTTATGCCCCGGTATGCCTACAAGACCTGCAACAGAGGTGTATGCTCCTTTCTGCTCATCATAAGCCAATTGCTCCTCCTTGCCATCATCCGTGACTATCCAAACCTGCGCATTGCTCACAGGCTGCGACAGCTCCTTTTCACCTATGGCGCGTGTATGGCTGATGCGAATATTGACACCTTCGTTGCTTATCACCCCATCGAAAACAACCATTGTATCCGCTGGGGGATAATCAAAACTTATCTCATGCTCGCATGAGGCAAGTCCCACGATTCCCAAAAGAATCAGTAAAAGGTGATATCGGGTGGTCTTCAGCATGTTTCTTTTGTATTGGAGGATATGATAACGTGTTTGGAAGAGTACAATAAGCATCAATATTTATATGAGAACGAGATGGTGGGAATTATACCGAAGAGTGTCGTAACGACCGCCTTTGTGCCCACAGGATGTGCGTCGTCTTCCTTGAAGCTGACCAAGAAGGGATTATAGCGGTTGTACGCATTGAAGAGTCCGAAAGACCACGTGCGTGTTGCCTTCCCTTTCTGTCTTACATGCGACAAGTTCAAATCCAAGCGGTGGTAGTCGGGCGCACGACTTTTGTTCCTGTCGCCATAGTAATAATGCGTCTCACCACTGAATTCCATCTTGCCGGACGGTGCGGTCATGGCCTGCCCCGTGGTATATCTCCATGAGGATGAGAGCATCCAATGGTCTGAGAGGCGGGACATCAGCACAACAACGAAGTCGTGCCGCCTGTCGTTGGATGCCGTGTACCATTGTCCGCCCATGATGCCATCAATCTTGTTTTGCACCCACGACAAGGTGTATGCCATCCATCCCGTCAGGCGCCCCTTGTTCTTGTGGGCTGACATCTCAATGCCATAGGCTCGTCCCCTACCGCCTGTAATCAGGCGCTCTACCTCTATGTCTGAGTTGAAGATACGCCCTTCCCGGAAGTCATACACATTCTTCATCTTTTTCCAGTAGCCATCGGCAGAGAAATCCCAACCTCCGTCTTTCGTCATCATTGAAAAGCCTGCCGACACCTGGTCTGCCACCTGTGGCTTGACATTGTTGCTGATCATGGCAAGACGGTCTATTGGCAAGGTCATGGAACTATTGCGGACAGGCTGCACAGATTGCGCCAAACGGCTGTAACCTGCCTTGAAGGATGCATGCTGGCCAATTCTCCATGTAAGACTAAGCCTTGGCTGAAAGACAGGATAAGTCTTCACGACCTTCCACTTTCCAGGATGGCTGGTCTCAACAATGTTGCCCTTGTTGTCCAACTTGTAGTAAGGCTTGCCGCCCAATGCAGAAAACCATTCCATGCGCAGTCCGGCGGAGAGCTGCAAGTGCTTGTTGAAGAATGACATGTCATCGCCTCCCCAGATCGCAGAAAACCATCCATCCCGCTTTTCGCGCTCACGGTTGCTCACCACTCGCCATTCCGCCGACTGCACTCCTATCCATGTGGTCTCTCCACCAACATTCAGGGAATGGTGCCTCCCTGCATTCAATGTCTGCTGATGTCGCAAGGTGAGCTGGCGGTTATAGCCTTTCATGTTTATGTTGATGCTATAAATGTCCATGCCCTGGTCTGTGTCAAAGTTGCTTGCCACGAGTTGGGTGAGCGCAAGGTGTTTGATTCCGGTGCTATGAACCCATCCCAACGAAGCCGTGGTGTTGCTCCATGCCATGTTCATCATCTTCTCCACTTCTATGTTGTCATAACCACGGAAGAGGGAGAAATAAAGTTGGTCGTTCTCACTCAAATTGAAATTGAGCTTTGCGTTCAAGTCGTAAAAACTTAAAGAATTGTTCTTGTACTTTCCCGAGGACTTGATAAACACGTCAAGGTATGAGGTGCGGGCTGCCACAAGATATGTAGAACCATTTTTCCCCATGGGACCATCTGCTTCTGCCTTGGCAGAGAGGAGTCCCACGCTGTATGAGAAATGATTCTTCTCGGCATCTCCCGTGCGTATGCTCATATTCAACACCGACGACGAGCCACCACCAAACCTTGGTGGCATGAGTCCTTTATAAAGGTCCACGCTCCCTATGGCATCATCATTGAATGCGGAGAAAAGCCCCATCAAGTGGCCTACGTTGTACACTGTCGCACCATCAAGCATGACGTTGTTTTGCGCTGAGGTGCCACCTCGCACCTGGTAGCCACCTAATCCGTCACCCTCGGTTTTAACACCGGGCAGCAGTTGCAAGCTCTTCACGACATCGCGTTCGCCAAAAAGCGTCGGCAGGAATCTCACTGTCTCCACATTCACTTTCTCCACGCCAATCTGAAACTCAGAAATCCGCTGCATGGCTGAATTTGCCGTGACCACAACTTCTTGCAAGGTGTCAACATGCTGTATGCTGTCCGTCTGGGCTTTTGCATCAAAACACTTCAGACAGATTAGAAAAAGAAGCAATATTCTACATATCAACCCTGTAAACTTCATGGAGACACTTATGACCTTTTGGCAAAAGAAAAATCGAAATGCCCGACAAAAATAGCAATAAAAAATGAAAACACTGCCCCTTTCTACACATTTTCCTCTCATTACACTTCAATTCAAGGTTGTGCTGTGCTTATACATTTGGAATTTCATCCCTCCTTATTATCGTCAAGGGATGTATCGAGAAGCCATGGTGACCATGCAGCTCATCCAAGGTGTCATTTTGTCAGTCACGCCCGACACTATGACACCATGCCCTCGATGGTATGGATTTTGAGGAAAACAAAGCGAAGGCATCACCTTCACATCATTAT
>ONAG01000122.1 GCA_900315745.1 uncultured Prevotellaceae bacterium | reverse complement strand
GTTGGCGTTGAAGTGTGCCATCACGTCCCAGCGGATGGTGTTGGCGTCGATGCCATCGACACCCACGAACTTGCCCACAACCTCGGAGGGGAGGAAGTCGCCGCCAGAAGCGAAAGCATAGACGGTGGTGGGAGCGAGAACCTCGAATGGCTCGGTGTAAGCCTTCGACTCGGTAATCACATTGCTGTTGTTGTAGTTGTAGTAGATGGTGGTGCCCTCATTTGCGCTGCTGATGGTGACAACAGACTTGCCAGCCTCGCGAGTGATGGTGAACACTGGTGCCACGGCTTGTGTCATGATTACCACATCCTTTGCAACAATCTCGCTTGGGAGATAACCATCGCCCACGCCGAATGCCTTCACTGTGGCGTTCTGGGTGAGTGTGAATGGTTCGGCATAGCGGGTGCTGGCCGTTGTTGGGTCACTGCCATCAATGGTGTAGTAGATGGCATTGCTGAAGTTTGCCGAGATGCTGACAGTGGAGAAGCCATCGCCCTGTGTCACAGAGATAACAGGTTTGCTCACTGGCTTAACCTCTTGTTTGGTGTCAGTTACTGCCTGCAGTGTCTGTGGCACGAATTGTGAGATGATATCATGATTCACATTCGCCATGTCTGCGATGGTGATGGGCAGCAACGTGTATGCATTGCGGTTGGCATTGTGGATGTGCATGGCTACAGCCTCACCTGCCGTTGCCAACACCTTGTCGTTGGCGAAGTATTCACCCAATTCCACACCTGTGATGGAACCGTCAAGAAGCAGGTCGATGCCCTCTGACACATCTGTTCCCTCAAAGGCTGCATTTTCTGGGTCGAGAACGATGA
Organism: uncultured Prevotellaceae bacterium; assembly: GCA_900315745.1. GTDB lineage: Bacteria > Bacteroidota > Bacteroidia > Bacteroidales > Bacteroidaceae > Prevotella. The sequence continues at coordinate 6,363 of ONAG01000122.1, read as the reverse complement.
GTTTGTTGGTGCCCGAAGCCACTGCCTTGCCATAACCAAGTGCCTCATAGATGTTGGGGTTGAGGTTGAGCACTGGCACGTATGCCACAACATTCTTTATGGTTGCCAAAAATGGGTTGTCGGCGCCTATTGTCGGACTGATAACCACAGCTTGATACTCGCGCAGCGTCTCTGCTGTCTCTTCTGTAGCATCCACGTTAATCTCCGTCAGGGCGAAGCGGCTGTCGCTTCCGAGGTAGATGTAAGGATAGTCTTCGTCGAGCGAACCGCTGTAGAGGTATCCTATTTTCTGTGCTTCCTGCACATCAGGAGCATCACCTTCGTCAATTTGGAAGAGGGTGAAGTCGATACCGGCGTTTGGAGTGAGTTTGAACTGCACATCCACGGGGTCTGGACTGTCGGTCTGCACTTGCCATACAAAGGTGTATGTGCCTTCAGAACCATCCACTTGGTTGCCGAGGAAGATGCAAGCCCCACCAGTAGTGGTGCCTTCCATGAGTTTGATGTAGTCCTGCACTGGAGCGATGCCACGGTCGGTGGCGGTGCTGTTGGCAGAGCGTCCCACGATGGTCACCTTTTGTCCGTTGGACAATTTGGGGAATGTGATGGTGGTATTGGCACGTGTCAGTCTCATCTTGCTTGTCGCAATATGAATACTGTTTCCCTTGTTGTTGCCAATATCGAAAAGGAGTCCTTCTGTTTCAGGGATGACTACTCCGTTTGCCATCAGGTAACTGTTGGGATCGGGTTTCACATTGTTCTTCCAGTTGTTCACGTTGCCATCGGCATCGGTTCCATTTTCCGCCCAATTGGTAGCGTCGGCGTTCAGATTTTCGATGGTCTCATAGCTAAGTCCCTTGGTGAAGTCCCAGGACTTCTTTTCTTGAGCATTCACTGCCAAGACAAGCATGAGCATCATTGATAGAGTAAATAGTTTTCTCATATTAAAGCAGTTTGATTGTTAATTAAAATCAGTTTGATTATTATTACAAAGCGAATTGGTTGTTATTCCAAAGCGAATTGGTTGTTATTCCAAAGCAGATTGATTGTTATTCCAAAGCAGATTGATTGTTATTTGGTTTCCAAGTTGCAAAAATAATGCTTTTTTTTGATATAATCTCACAAAATCCAAAAAATAGGCTGAAAATCATCAAAATGGATAAAATCCAAGTCCCCAGCTGGGAAATCATAAGAAGCCATAGGAGGGCATAGGAAATCATAGAAATCCAAGGAAACCATAGAAAATCATAGAAAGTCTAGAAAGTCATAGAAATCCTAGAAAGTCTAGAAAAACCTAGAAAATCTAGAAAAACATAGAAAATCTAGAAAGTCTAGAAACCCTAGAAAGTCTAGAAAACCCTAGAAAATCCTAGAAAATCCTAGCCCCCCCAGCACCCCCCTACAAGGCTCCTACCTCCAACAATGGGGGTGTGCCCATTTCATGATACACCCCCATGCGAATCTAAAATCAAATTATCCGTTATCAGGATTTTATCTCTGTCTTTTGCTCCTTTTTGGCAATATCCTCTTTTTTTACTTCACCTGAATCACGTCAGCGCTGCTGACAGAAGTGCTTGCAGTGCTGCATATTTCGATGTTGTGTGCCATCTTTTGGGAGAATTTTATTTCCTTGGATTGGTCGAAGGTCATTGTGCTCCAAATTCCTACTGCAGTTGCTCCTGTGAACAAGAAGGCATCTACCACTCTCGAACACTTATCGTTATTACTCTTTGCTTTCATGGTTTTTACTTTTTTATTTTGTTTATTTTTTGTTTTCCGTTTTGACAATGCAAAGTTAGGCACCACATCTTCTCTTTTCAACCTTTTACTTCCTTTTCATTCCTTTTTTGATGCGACAGTCGCCCCATTTTGTGACAAATCAAGGGAGCGCCCTCCTTATTTGTCGCAAACAAGGCAATTTTGGGAAAAATAAAAAGCTTTTTAAATTTTAATCCTTATCAATGACAACTACAGTCATGGAAGACAATCTATCCCATGAGCAACTGTGCCACGATAGGGATGGTGACTACAGAAAGCAGAGTGCTTATGAATGTGATTTCGGTTATGAGTGTGGTGTCTTTTCCATATCTCAGGCAGAGGATGGTGCCGTAAGTGGCAACCGGCATGGCGATGATCAGGGTGTTGATGTTGACTACTAACGTGTCGAAACCAAGAATGCGGAAGATGGCATACAAGATAAGTGGGAGGATGAGCAACCGGAAGACGGTGGTGGAATATACCACCCACGAACCGAGCATCGTGTGCCAGGAAAGCCTCGACATCGACGAGCCTATGATCAGCAATGCTCCCGGCACGGTGATGTTGCCTATCATGGTGATGGGCTGACTGATGATGTCTGGAATGTTGTCAACACCCATCGCCACAATCAAGATGGCAAGATAGGCTGCAATCATTGGCGAGCTGACCAACACCTTGGGCTGGAACGCCAACCGCTGCTTTTCTCCATTCACCAACATCACTCCTATAGTAAAGACAGAGAGGGTGTTTACAACATTGAGAATGGCGGCATAGAATACTGCCTGGTGACCGAAGATGGCATCCACTATGGGATATCCTATGAAACCTACATTTCCGAACATCAAGGCGAACCCCACCGGCCCACGGTCTTCAATGCGATGGGTGAGAAACCGTGGGAGAAACCATGCCACGACCGTGAGCAAGAGATAGGTGAGGAAGCTGATGCCCAACAACGGCAGGATGAGACGACGGTCAGGGAGCGTCCCTCCCATCGTTGACGACAAGATGAGCGCGGGACACGTGATGTCGATAATGATGTTGGAGAGACGACGATCCAAGTCTTCTCCCATGTACTTCAACTTGCCCGCCATGTAGCCCACAATGACGATGACAAGGAGTATCAGCATGATGTTGACGTTCTCCAATGTGTGAAAGCCTTTAATTCGGCCGCAAAGGTAGAACTTTTATGTGGAAGAAAGACAAAAACTCACTTCTTTTTGATTGTCAGTGGTTCGCTCGTGTATTTCGAGAGCATGTCGAAAATCAGGCGCAGTTCGGCATAATTCTTCTCAGAATGAGAGATTTTTTTGATACTGACCTGGCAAGACATCTGCACACGACCATCGGTGAGAATCGTAAGGACACGCCCCTCGATGCCCTTATCGGGTGTGGTGATGGTTGTGTTTCTGGGCTCGCCTTCCACCACATATCCTTCAGGCAGTGTGATGTTGATGATGGTGCGGTCGCTACTGATGCACGGGAACTCCACCGGCATCTTGCGAGTCTCTGCGGTGAATGGATTCTCTATCATCTTGTCGGGGAACGGACAGATGCTGATTCGACCGTCAGTCACCTGACCTTTCTTGTTGTAAGCAGACTCCACAGTCTCACCCATTTTGTTGTTGGTGGTCTGCTTGCCTGAGAGCGTGCCATCTGCAGAAAGAGTGGCTTCGATCGAGGTGGTGTTTTCTGATTTCGACACATTCTGCAGGTTCACCCACTCGCCTTTCTTGCCCTTCTGCACCAGACGGGCTCTCTCCACCAGCATCACATCTGGCAGCATGTTCGGCAAGCCGTTCTTGTTTGAAACATCAAGATAGATGTTCCCACCTGAGGGCATGATGACACCCACAATGTATGTCGAGAGTTTGCTGACAGATGGGAAGTTGTATGGCAACTGTCCCAAGTCGCGTGTCCTTAGCAGCACTGGTGCCGCCGTGAGTCCTACATCGTGGAGCGACTGCATGAGCAACAGGTTGATGTCGGCATTCGAACCGCTTCCTTTCTTCAATGTTTCGGATGTAAGCGCCGGACTCAGCTCATACTTCCCATTCCACTTCACCTTGCCCATCACCAACTTATAAACAGCTGCCACACGCTCGCGGAGGTCGGCTATCCCTTCTATCCCCGCCTCTTTCAATTCTTTTTGCAGAGGACTATGGTCGTACATGTGTATTCCCAAGTCATCAGAACCGAGAATCATCTCATCTATCTGCTCCCACGTCTTGGCATAGTCCATCTGTGTCATGCCAAGCAGGCGATACTGCTTCAGTTCGGCTGTGATGCCAGCCCAGTAGTCTTGAGCGTTCCACACATAGTCATCCTTTGGCATGCCCATAAGGTTTTTGCCTAAATAAACATAATGGTTGGTGTTCACCCACATGGGATTGGCAAGAGGGTCGGTCTCAACCTTGTATTTCAAACTTCCAACAGTACAGGTATATGTCAAGCGCTGGATGCCATGGTCCTCGATATTGAAAATCAAGTAATTGGGTATGTTCATGTCCAATTTGGCATAGACCACTGGTATCTCGCATTGGGCGTACCAGTCGCGCAGCTCCCAGAATATTTGGCTGTGGATATTGTATTCGTATTCTATCACGGTCCCTTCCTTCACACCGGGAACAGTGAACTCCACTTGATAGTTCTGTTCGTCTATCTTCTTATTCACAATGTCACTTTTCTTCAATGTTGTCTTCACCACCTTGCCATTTTCCATATTGAAGGCGACAGCCTTGATGTCCTCCACACTCTCGTCTGCATCGGTGCCGAAAGTTCCTTCTGTCATCGAGCCAGCCTCACCCTCGAAATAAGAATCGGAACTGCCTCCTGGTTTTGGAAGGGCAAAGCCCGTTACTTTCAAGCCATTGACATTGTTGCCCACCGACATGTTCATCTGATAAGGAACGACCACCTTGGCGAACCTGGCACCATTGGGTTTTAGCACCTTGATGCGGCACTTCTCACGATAGTCCACCAGATAGCTGGCGGTCTGCACGGTGTATTCCACATCTGTCAGTCGGCACAGCACCACGGCTTCTGCGTCAGGGTCTGCCTCATAGACCGTCATCTGCATTTCTTCCTTGGTGGGTTTGCCGAACTTCATATTCACATTGTCTTGTGCTGCCACCGTCATAAAGGGGCATGCCAATATAAGTAATATTTTGAAAACGTTTTGCATAATTGGATAGGATGAATAGATGTTATTGATTGGATAAAGGTTATAGGATGGATAGAGATTGACGAAATGACATCTCAAGGACAAAGGGTGAATCCAAATACAAGATATGCCTTTTGTGAACAAGGATTACCCACGATTTGTCCGAAGACAGGGATGGAGAACGAATCTGTCACCTTGATTTCTTTCGTGGCAATGAGCGATAGGTTGGTCACGGCGAAGCCAGTAGTGGAGTATGACGTGGTGGCGAATGGAACGACACCTGCTGTTGCCGTCCAATCTATGCCATAGAGATTGAAAGGTACGGACACCTCGGCATAACTGCTGTATGCTCGTTTGCCATCCTTGTTCTCACCATCGTTGCCGGCGAAATTGGTGTACCACTGCAATGATGCCAAGCCAAAGTCATATCCTATATTTGCCTCAAACAAATGGTTGGTGCCATGTGTGTCATATTTGAAATAACGGTTTTCCGGGTCAAGACCATCATTCGTCCAATAGTCGGTCACTCCTATGTTGAAACCTCCTATCGTATATGACAGCGTCAAGTCAAGTTCCTTTGTATCGTTGGAGTCGGTCAATCCCACGCTGCCCCAAGCCGAAAGGGAAAGTCCCTTGTATTCCAAGCCCAACGTTGGTTGCAGCGACACATTGCCTAAATCCTGACCACGCCAGATATACTGGCTGACGACATCTGCCGACACCGTCGTTTCCAATTCCCTTTCCTGTGCACCAGCGGCAGTTGCTCCTATAAGCAGCAAGGTAGTGAGAATGAATGCTTTCATCTTTTTCATGTTGCTATTATGTCTTTGCGTGACTCTCCTTTTGCATGCTGCAAATTCATCAAATCACTTTTCATTGATATACTAATGTCAACCGACACCGCAAAATTATAATTGTTTTATTAAAAATCAAAGAAAGCATGACTTTTTATTTCCAAATGTCAAACAATATCAATTATAATCTGTTTTTGTTCGGTTAGCCTCACTTATATCATCAGGCTTATACCCATTTCCCCTCCGTTTTTCACCTTTCCATTATTTATTCTGTTCAGGTGTTGCTTGCTCTCCAGAAAATATGTTGTTTTCATAATTTCCTAATTCCCTACCATGGGTGTGGATATCTTTAATCACTACAAATATAAGTTAACAACAGCGGCATTGTACGCAGGGCACAACTATCCGCAAAGTTAGGATTTTTTTATACATGCCATGGTTGTGCCCAAATATTCCACGAGAATTTAATACCTTTGGGACCTCCATCGCATGTCTTGTGCGTCGGACGCTGCCTCAAGCCATCGAGCATGCGATCCTCACGTTCTCGGGAAGCCCCCCGAGGAGGTAGTCCGTGGAGTCCGCGCTCAGGACCTCCGACGGGGCGAGCTCCCTCGTGCTGCCGATGGCGACGCTGATGTTCGGAACCGCCGT
>ONAG01000136.1 GCA_900315745.1 uncultured Prevotellaceae bacterium | reverse complement strand
TACGTCGGGGATGTCGGTGGTCACCACCATGCCTGTGTTCTTCTGCCGCATGGCTTCTGCCTGTGCCGTCCAGAACCGGGGCAGGTCTATCCATGTCTTCTGTACGATATCCTCCCGGCGTATGGAATAGAGGTAAGGGGAAATCTGCACATAGTAGAACGGCAGGTCGGCATCATTCCATAGTCTGCGCCACACATCAACCAGATGCTCCTGTTTCGCTGTATATACGTCTGTTTCACCCAAATCCAATAGGTTCGCCTCACCCTGATACCACAGGAACCCACGCAGGGCATAGCCTGTAAGCGGGCGGATGAGGTGTTCGAACATCGGGCGGCGGCCAGGTGTCTTGCCGTCGGGAATCCATTCCTCTATGCGTGTGCCGCCCCATGACGAAGAGATGAAGCCCACCGGCACCTGCAGAGAGTCTTGCAACATGCGTGCAAAGAAATAGGCTGCCGCCGAGACAGGCTTCAGCGAGGTGGAGTCCACCCGTTGCCAGCCGTCTGTGGGCAGCACGTCGCTGTTCAGGTCCGGCTTCACATAGAGCACGCGGATGTTGGGATTGTCGGCCTCTCGCCATGCCTTCATCTGGTAGTCGGCATCGCCTTTCTGGGGCTTCCTGTATCTCGGATGGTTGTTCATCGAGTACTCCATGTTGGACTGTCCGGAGGCCAGCCACACCTCGCCCACGAGCACATCCGTCAGGCGGATTTTGTTTTTCCGTCCGCTGATGGCCATCACCTGCGGTCTGCTGTTGGCAGGCATGGCTTTCAGTGTCACCTGCCACATGCCGTCCTTGTCGGCGGTCGTGCCCAGCGTTTGCTTGCCAAACGACACCTTCACCTTCTCGCCGGCATCAGCCACTCCCCAGACGCTCACGGGTTTCTCCCTCTGCGGCACCATGTGGCTGCTGAATGCCTCGGCCACCTTTACCTCTGCCTGTGTCGTTGCCGCCAGTGTCAGCATGGCTGACATTGCTATTAGAATTTTTTCATGTTATGTCTTGATTTGTCTTTTTGGTGGCAAATATACGGAATATCTCACGTGCATGGTGAATTGTTGGTTTTGAAATATGTTACTTTCTTTTCCAAGTTATCTGTCTTAGCGTTTATTCACGTATTTCCTTCCATCCACGATTTGGATGCCGTGTCTTGTAGCAGTGGTTCGACGTCCCTGGATATCGTAGCTTGCGCTGCCGTACTTCGTGGCGTCGTGCATGACATCCACACGTGTCTCGCCACCGTCAATGAATCGTCTCTCGTATTCCGTGGCTGCCAGGATGAAGCCGCCCAAAACCTTGCCTTCGGTGTAGAAACTCGATGATGACGGGTCATCGACAGTAGGCTGTGTGTCACGCCCCATCAGATAATATTCAGCAGAACCGTCACGATAGTTGCTGCCGCCCAAGCCTGCCGACTTGCAGCAGCCGATGAGATGGACGCCTCCGTTGCCGTCACCCACCATGAAATGTTCCACCAATCCAATATAGGCACGTCTTGCCACTTCAGTATAGTCGGTGTCGAACAGCCCCAGGCGCATGCCCTTCAGGTAGGCTGCTGTGAAGATGGCCGTACACGATGACTCCAAGTAGTTGGCCACGGGACCTTCTGTGTAGCGGTAGCTGCGGTCGTAGTCGGTGGCGATGTAGCTGCCGTCGTGGTTCAGCAACTGATACCAGCATCCTGACGTTGCATCCTGCTTGGCGGCAATTCCGGCACCCAGCTGTTGCAGCATGCTGTGCAAGGTGGCATAGTCGTCGGTATCTGAGCGGCCGGCTTTCTGCAACTGTTCCAGCACATCCACCAGTCCCAAGAAGTACCATGCCTCGGCACGTCCCCAGAATTCCTGGGAATGATATACCTCGGCACCCTTTATTGCGGAGATTCCTGCCCAGCCAAAGGTGTTGGCAGGATCGGCCGTGAAGGCATGGTAGAGCAGGTGTGCTTCTTCGTCCCACAGATAGTTCCAGGCGATGGTGAACTGTCGTGTCACAAGTGCCCAGTCATCATTGCTGATGGGGGCGTAATCACTGTATTCGTTGAGCAGCTGAGCCAGCAGTGCCGGGCCCATGTACTGACCGTCGCACCACATCTGGTTGACATAACTTGACTTGTGCCACCATCCGCCGGCGGCGCCCTCCAATGTGGATGCCTTGATGACGTAGGTGCTGTTGGCCTTTCCGATACCTTTCAAGGCCTCCTTGAAACGGTCTTGTGCCGTCTCTACTGTCGAGGTGTTGGTATGCAGCTCGCCATCGGGAAAGACTTTTGAGGAAGCGAGCTCGCGCAGCTTGAAATAGAGTTTGACAGCGTTGAGGTCGTCAAAGCTCTTGCCATCCTTTCCGTTGGAAGAGATGTCCATCCGGTTGCCATAGTGCTGTACGGCATAGTACCACGGCCTGACATCCATGGCGTCTGAGTCTTTGTAGTAGTCCACCAATTCGATGACAGCCTTGGCCACCAATCCCGGCACATAGTCCAAGTTGTTCTTGGTGCCAGTAGGAGCTGTTGTCATGTGTCCAGTGGCATCGAACACGCCGAACCCCGCCGCTGTTGTATTTGCCTTGAAGTCATTCAGACGAGAGTTGATTATCAACTCGGAATACCTCAGTCCGTCAGTGAAGGTGCAGTGCGTGCCCTTTGTCTGTGGTATGACATTGCGGTCAGATGCCTTGCCCCATGCCGTTATTGTAGATATGGTGAGCATGAGTGCTATGAGCAGTTTGTGTTTCATTTGTCCTTTGATTTGTCGGTTGCAAAAGTACGAAATCTTTTTGATATTTTTGGTTTGTTGGATAATATTAGGGAAGAGTAGGGGAGAGAGCTTCCGCCCCCTCCCCACAAGGATGTCATAGGATACTCGAGTTAGAATGGAACGCCCTCCTCCGTGTCCGGCTGGTTGAACGGCTCATTCTCCTTCGTCTCCACGGTCACGTCACCCGATGGCTGTTGAGTTTCCACCTTGCGTTTGCCGAAGTTGATGAAGTCTATTCTGTCTGCCGACACCTTGATCTGGGACTGTGCCTTGCCCTCCTTGTCGTTCCATGCGCGGGAGGTGGCGTTGCCGATGAAGATGAACACGTCGCCGTTGCGCACGTCGCTCCCCATCCTCTCATACACTCTAAAGAAAACTTAATTCTTTATATCAACTGGCTAAAAAATTCGAGTTTTTATCTATATTTGCAAATCGGAACTTGTGGCCGCGAAATGACCATGAAACCATATACTTCTAAAATTGCTGCTATGGGAACTTATATCAATGTTGGGAACGAAGGATTCCGCAGAATCCGAAGAAGTGAGTATGTCGACAAGTCGGGACTAATAGATGTAGTCAACAGCAAGTTGTTTACAGAGCAATCCTTCAGTTGCGTGACACGTTGCCGCCGCTTCGGCAAATCGATGGCGGCGAAGATGCTGTGTGCTTACTACGACTACTCGTGCGACTCCAGAAGCCTGTTCACCGACCTGGAAATAGCCAAGCACCCTTCCTTCGAGGAGCATCTCAACAAATACCCTGTCATCTACCTCGACATCACAAATTTCACCACCCGCGACATCCCGCGCATGGATATCGTTCCCACTATCCAACGTGAAGTGAAGGAGGAGGTCTGCCGACTCTACCCAGAGGCCGAAACACGTCCCGAAGATGACCTCATGGCGGCTCTGATCAAGATAGCCGGGCACTACGATATTCGTTTCATCATGATTATTGACGAGTGGGACGCCATATGCCGTGAGGCTTCCGAAGAGAAGGAGGCGATGGACAAATATGTCAACTTTCTCCGTAGGCTGTTCAAGGGGAGCAACACCGCGCAGGTCTTCGCTGGTGTCTATATGACAGGAATCCTACCCATCAAGAAGTACAAGACAGAGTCGGCACTAAACAATTTCATGGAGTATTCAATGGTGGAACCAGGCAATATGGGGCAATATTTCGGCTTCACCAAAGACGAGGTGAAGACATTGGCTGGCAAGCATGAAATGGACTTCGACGAATTGGAGAAATGGTATGATGGCTACCAAATAGGCGACGAACCTTCGATATTCAACCCCAACTCGGTGATACAGGCCGTCACACGCCGACGCTGCAAAAGTTACTGGGCTTCCACGGGTGCTTTTGATGCCGTGGCCAATTACATCCAAATGAACTTCGAGGGATTGAAGGACGATGTCATCCGCATGTTGGCAGGAGGAAGGGTGAAAGTGAAAACCACCAAGTTCCAAAACGACATGTCGGTCATAAATAGCCGTGACGACGTTCTCACCGTGCTCATCCACCTCGGATATCTCAGTTACGAATGGCGTAAAAAGGAATGTTACATACCCAACTACGAGGTGGCTGGTGAGATGGAGAATGCCGTGGAGGACACCAATTGGACCAACGTCATCAAGAGCCTCCAGAGGTCGGAGGATTTGCTGCAGGCAACTCTTGCTGGCGACTGCGAGACTGTTGCCCGTGGCGTGGATGCAGCCCACGACGAGAACACCAGCATCCTCTCATACAACAACGAGAACTCTTTGGCTTGCGTGCTCTCCATCGCATATTACTATGCCCGCAACGACTATTTCATCCACCGTGAACTGGCTTCAGGCAAGGGTTTTGCAGACCTTGTGCTCATCCCGAGAAAGAATGTATCTTCCCCTGCCATCATACTGGAATTGAAATACGACAAGGATGCCGACAGTGCCATCGAACAAATCAAGCGGAAACAATATCCCTCCAAGGTTGCAGGATACGCCCAAAATCTCCTGTTGGTAGGCATCAACTACGACAAGGGTAAAAAGACACACGAATGCCAGATTGAAAAATGGACGGATCCTTCGTAGCATGATGACTTCCTGAACGAGGAAATACTCAGCAAGGTAGGATTCCCCATGTCGGCATAAACGAAAGTG
>ONAG01000156.1 GCA_900315745.1 uncultured Prevotellaceae bacterium | reverse complement strand
GTTCCATCTGATGACGCTTTGCTATCCGTCCCCTCCAGTTCAGGGCTATATTCCCCAGCAGTTCCGCAGGGCACTGAAAAAAAGTCCCGTTAGGCTCTTTTTAACAATTACAGTCTGCACATAGTCAGTAAAAGATTTGGCCATGTGCAGATTTTTTTGTACCTTTACAGCATAAAAGATTATGCTTATGCTGTCACAACAACAAGAGTTGGTATTGAGTGAGTATGATGCCTTGTACGACATAGTTGTCCCACAAGACAATCTTTTGAGACGTATCAACGGGCTCGTTGATTTCTCATTTGTCCATCAAGAGCTGTTAGACAAATACTGTCCTGACAATGGCCGTATGGCAGAGTCTCCCATCCGCATGTTCAAGTACCTTCTCCTTAAGGTCATCTATGACATTTCCGACGTGGATGTGGTGGAGCGTTCCCGCTATGACATGTCGTTCAAGTACTTTCTCGGCATGGCTCCAGAGGCAGAAGTCATCAATCCGAGCTCACTTTGCAAGTTTCGCAAATTGCGTCTGAAGGACACGGACCTGCTTAATCTCCTTATCAAGAAGACCGTGGACATTGCCATAGAGAAGGGGGTCATCAAGTCAAGGACTATCATTGTCGATGCAACGCACACAGGTTCAAGATCCAACCCATATAGTCCCATAGAGATACTTCGCCTTCGCTCCAAACAGTTGAGGAAGGCCATATACAATGCCGATGAGGACATAAAGGATGCTCTTCCGAAAAAGAATGGGGACGACGACCTTGTCAAGGAGCTGGACTATACAAGGGATCTGCTTGACATCGTCTCAGGCAATGCCGGTATTGCCGGGGTTCCTGCAGTCAAGCAGCGTATCAACATGCTGAAGGAGACGCTGGAGGACATAGAAGACCACTATACGACATCCAAGGATGAGGATGCGCGTGTGGGGCATAAGAGCGAGGAGAGTTCCTTCTTCGGATACAAGACTCATATCGCCATGAGTGACGAGAGGATCATTACTGCCGCTGTGGTCACCTCTGGCGAGAAGGGTGACGGCCCGCAATTGAAAAGCCTCGTTGAGCAAAGCCGCAGCAATGGAATGGAGGTGGATACAGTCATTGGAGACACCGCATATTCTGGTATTGAGAACCTGAGATTGGCAGAGGATGAGAAGAAAGGATTTGAACTGATTTCAAAGCTGAATCCAGTCATCAGTAACGGTTGCAGAAAGGAGGAGGACAAGTTTGATTTCAACAAGGATGCCGGCATGTTTGTCTGTCCTGCCGGCCACATGGCGACAAGAAGGGCAAAGCAGGGGAAAAGGAATGGCCGATGGAATCAGGCGTGGACATATTACTTTGACGTGGACAGATGCAAGGCATGCTCACGCAGAGACGGATGTTGTAAAGAAGGTGCGAGATTCAAGACCTACAGTGTCTCCATAAGGACTGACGAGCAAGAAAGGCTGATGGAGTTTCAGAAAACACCGGAGTTCAAGGCCAAGGCAAGAGAGAGGTACAAGATAGAGGCCAAGAATGCAGAGCTGAAGCATGTATACGGCTACGACAGAGCCGAGTCATATGGCTTGTACTCCATGCAGATGCAGGGGGCCATCACAATCTTTGCAGCAAATGTCAAGAGGATCCTCAAACTGACCTGAGCAGAGAGGACGCCTTCCTCCAAAAGCCTCTTATATGCCAAATAAGAAGCATTTTGAGGGCTCATGTTCCACCATAATGGAAAATGAAAAGCAGATTGCAAAACCGCACCTAACGGTTATATGCAATCTGCTTTTAATGAATAATCAAGGTTGCCTCTTCAAATGGAGGACTTTTTCAGTGCCCTCCCGATTGAGTGTCCGCCTTTTTTCTTGCACGGGGTGAGGGACTCGAACCCCCGACCCTCGGTTTTGGAGACCGATATTCTACCAACTAAACTAACCCCGTGTGCATTTCTCTTGGGTAGCTCCACCGGGAATCGAACCCGGATCTAATCTTTAGGAGAGATTTGTTCTATCCATTGAACTATGGGGCCATTTCCCGTTTTGCGGGTGCAAAGGTACGAAAAAAAGTGAAAAGGAAAAAGTGTGATAGCAAATTTTTTCTTTTCATTTTCCATTTTCCACTTAAAATGCTTACCTTTGTTGCGCAAACCTAAACCACCATCTTATGAATATACCAGCCAACCTACCAATCCGCTATGATCGGAGTTCAGAGAAATTCGAGGTGAATGGAGCTTACCTGAAAATCAGGGAGCAATTGAAAAATGCCGTAGAAGGAAAAAGTTTGGACGAGACGATTCAGTATCTCGTCAGTCGAGTGAAAGGAAAGTACCTGTTTACCAAACGACTTAAAACCGTCTGCATTTCTATTGGCATGATGAACAATGCCATTGACCGAGGTGATGCCGAGAAGATGGTGAAAATCTCTGAGGCACTACAACTGAAAGGCTTCGAATTAATAGCTGATGCTGTCGCC
>ONAG01000127.1 GCA_900315745.1 uncultured Prevotellaceae bacterium | reverse complement strand
GGGATGACGTCGAGGTTCTCGCAGATGTCGTTGGGCTGTATAATATCATCGAGAGCGCATTGGCCAGAGAGGTAGTTGGTCATGCCTTGGTTTTGGTGATGCTTGGTGTGTATGGTTAGCGTGCCCTTGCGGATATCAAGGTCGATGATGATGACTTTCTTTCCTGTTTGTGCAAAACTGGCTGCCAGGTTGCTTGAAACGAAAGTCTTTCCTGCACTGGAACCAAAACTGCTGAACGTAACCACTTGCAGGCGTTCCGTCTTCACGCGCATGAAGTCCATGTTGGTGCGCACGATACGGAATGCCTCGCTGGTGAGGTCGCGGCTGTCTTCCAAGACAACTATCTTGCTGTTTTTGTTCTTATTGCTAATTTTTGAGAAACTGTGCTTGGGTATCTCACCGATGAATGGCACGGATGTCATGTCTTCGATGTCCCTGCGGCTCTTTACACGTGTGTCGAAGAAGAAGAAGAACAACAAGGAAATCAAAGGTATGCCGATGGCTGCAGCCATGTTTTTGGTCATCATCAGACTGAAGATGGGGGAAATTGGTGTCTTGATGCCATGTGCTGGTTGCAGCACGCGTGCGTTGGATTCTGTCGTTGCCAAACTCAAAGCATTTTCCTCACGCTTGTTGAGAAGGTAAAGGTAAAGCTCTTCCTTGATGTGCTGCTGGCGTTCGATGGATAGCATCTGGCGTTGCTGGCGTGGAATTTGTGCCATGCGTGCTGATGCCTGGCTGGCGCGGTTGGCTATGTCGTCTATCTTTGCATTGATGTTGGCATTCATGTTGTCAACCGACCTGAGGATGTTCTGGCGCATGGAAGATAGCGAGTTGTTGAGGTCTTCGATGACAGGGTTGTTTTCGCCGCCACCACCTTCGAGCAACTTGTCACGACGCATCTTCGACTTGTTGTATTGCTCTATCTGTGCCTCTATGGAAGAATTGTTGATGCCTGTGTTTGAGGGAATCAGATCGGTTTCCTTCGATGGGTCGCGAAGGTAGTCGCGCAGGTAAAGACCTGTCTGTTGCTGCAGCATCAGGTCTTTCACTTCGGTGCTATAACGTTCGCGATTGCTTAAAGATGTTGAGGTGGCACTCGATAGGTCCACCATGTTGTTGCTCTCTTTGTAATTCTGTATTTGTGCTTCCACACCTCCAAGTTCCTTTTCGATTATGGCGAGACGCTCGTCGATGAAATTCGACGTGTTTATGGCTATCTGGTTCTTGTCTGAGATAGTCTCTTCGTTATAGATGGCGATGAGGGTGTTGAGGATGTCCTCTGCACGTATGGGAGAGACATCGGTGAATCTCATGTAAAGAATCGATGAGGCTTGTGTCCCAAAATAATTGTAGTTGGCTTGGTCAGCTGAACCTTGGGTGATGGTCAGTTGAGGACAAAAACGCCCTATTGCCTCGTTGATGTCGTGCTTTTTCACCGTGATGGTTTTGCCAAGCCATTCAATTCCATAATATAAGGTCTTGTTGATTACTATCTTGCCAAGAGGGGTCTTGATGGTTTTGCCGATTGGGGCGTTGAGATCGGTTTCTAAGTCAAGGTTTGACAACCTGACGGTGTAGTCGTCCACAGGGGTAAATTTCGGCATGTAGGCGCAATATTGCATTGCGCATGAGTTCTGGCGACTGGAACTGCAATATCTCATTGGATATGTTGACTTGCGGAGTGGAGTTGGCAAGACGGTCGAGGCCGGCTTGGCGAGCTGAGGTGTGTGCGTCCTTGAACAGCACAGTGGCATTTGTGCTGTAGTTGAACTGTGTAGTGGAGTAATTGTACCATGCCCAACCGCCGAAGAGGGCGATGGACAGCGCAAACCAATACCATTTGGACAACAGGAATTTCAGGATGTCCAAAGGGTTTATGTTGAAGCCTTTGGATGCTATCGATGTGTCGGGAGCCATGCTTTTTTGGGCGCTCATTTTTACCATGATGAAAGGGGTATGAAAGGTTATTTCTTTATGAGGGTGATAATTGAAATGACTGTAGTGAGCAACGATGTGCCGGTGAATATCCACTGCAAATTGCGGCGAGACTCCTCACGAACCTTGTTCTCGTTTGGCTCTACATAGATTATGTCGTTCTGCTTGAGGTAGAACACTGGTGAGTCGAAGATAGACTTGGAGCGGATATTGCAATAATATACTTGCCGATTGCCACCTTCTGTACGGATGACGGCGATACGGTCAAGCTTTGCGTCGTTGGACAGGTCGCCTGATTGTGCTATGGCGTCAAGTATGGTCACACGGTCTTTGCCTTTCACTTCTATGGTACCTACTTTCTTGGCTTCGCCGAGTACAGAATAGGTGAAGTTGACTATGTTGACTGTCACGTATGGGTCGGTTATTAGGTTGCGGCTTTTCAGCAAATTCTTAATGTTCTCTGTAAGCTGCCTGCATGTTAGGCCTGCTGCTTGTATGCTTCCGATGATCGGAAAGTCGATTGTGCCGTCAGATGCCACAAAGTAGCCGGTATCCATGTTTGGGGTGCTGGTGCTGCTGATGGTGCCGTCGGGACTGACGCTGTAGCCGCCTGAGCCTGGCATGTTGAATGCAAATGCCAACTCGGGATTCTTGCACGTGACTTTGATGGTCAACTTGTCATCGGGCTGGATGATGAGGTCTTTGGGGTTGGAGGCGGGGTATTTCTCCCCTTCTTTCAAGTCTTCCAGATATAGCATCTGTGTGCGTGTCCTGCAAGAGCTGAACGCCAGCACGGCCACAATCATGGCCAAAAGAATGTGTGATGTTGTTCTCATGTTTCTTTTATGTTTTGTTTTTGTATTTTTTCTATTGTTCGAGTTCCGGCAAGACCCAGAAACCAGAATGTGGATTCTAATGGCGAAAGGCTTATGTAGCGTCTAACGTTCCGTAATATGCGCTTTGCTGTTTGCTTTTGCGTGGCTTGTGTTGGGTCTTGTTGCTGATAACGCTCGTCCATCTGTCCAAAATTGCCACTGAGCATCACTTCTTCATGCATCGCATCAAGAAGATGTTTGCTGCAATGAGGGGAATAGGGTAGGGATGACTCTTGAAGTCCGAGATATGTGGTGCAATAGGATAGGCATAGGTCTGTCCAGCGTAGCAACCCGAAGCGGTTGAGTGCCTGGCGCAGCTCTTTTGGTTGCATGATGTCGTGGTATCTGTTGACATATAGTGCCATGTCGCACAGTTGGCGGAGGCCAATGCCTTCGTTGAGGGCGTGTTTCAGAATGTGGCTTGCCAGTTGGACCATGTCGAGGATGGGTGACAGCACCTTGATGGACATTCCTTCCACTTCCACCATCATGGTGCCATTGGCGAGTGAACATTCATGCTCCACCCACGCCGTCAGCGACTTCTTGCGCCATGGCACATGTGACAGGCTCATGTAGCTATGGTGCTCGATGGGGATTTCGCCAATAAGGAACGCGTATTCCCCAGAATCGCCACTGAGCACTGGTATTCCCCATGATTCCACTTGATAGTTGGCTCGGGTGCAAGCTGCTGCACTGCCGTAAAATATGTCGATGTCGCCACATGTGCGGTGTGAAGGTGTGGGGTAGAGTGAGCCAATGGGCAGTCCCTTGAGTATGATGGGCTTGAGGGGTGTCTCTTCCTCCATGCGGCCGGTGAACCAAGCCAATGTGCGCACATGTAGTCGATGCTTTGCTTCCATCCTCTGCACTTCTTCCATCCAATCCATCAAAATGTGGTCAGGGGGAAGCAAGTCCTCAGGCAACAGGCATATTGCATCATAGACAATGCCTTCCACTGTCTGCTTCTGTGCCATGAAATGCAATTGCAGCCATTCGTCTTCATCCAAGGGGAAGCCATCGGTGGCTGGACTTGCTGACCAAAGGGCTGCTTTGGTAAGGGAGAGAAGTGCTTGTTCCAGATGTTTGGACATCAAACAGATTATGATTTTTATAAAGATTCGCCTTTACCAATTTTTCCCGGTGGTGCGTATCATGCCAGATTGTAGCAGTTGCATGATGAAACCGATGGCATCGCTGCCTGCCGTCGTTCGGTCGATATCGTATTCCGACATTATCAGGTCGATGAGATGTTCCAGACTTTCAGTCTCTTCTATGTGGTCCCAGATGAATCCGCCAATGCCTTGCAAGGTTATCATGCCGTTGAAAGCCTTGGCGGTGTCTCCGGTAGGAATGAGGATGGTCTCACCTGATATGTCTCTCTTTACAAATGTTTGAGTCTTTTTCATCTGGATTCCTATTGGGTTCTTATTGTTTTCTTCATTTCTTCCACTTCAGCATGAGCCATTTCGCATAGGTAGTTGATGGTGCCGCAATGACGCTTTTCAAGAATGGCTGCGGCATAGCACACCTGGCATATCTTTTTCAGTTTGCATCCCTTGCACTCCTCTATTGGGGGGAGCTCTTGGCAGGTTCTTGTAAGCCAATGCCATGCTTCAACAATGTCGCCTGGAGAGCATGGCTTTACATGTGTGTGCCCATCGCCAATGTTTGCTTCGCCGGTTGTCAGGTCGATGCATGGTGTCTCCATCATAACACATGGGGTGAGATGGTGCCGCCAATCCACCCATAACGAACTGCGTCCTGCACGGCAGTTTAGGTGGTAGCCTTCTTCTGACGCAACTCCTTTGGTGGCTTGCATGATGGCTTGTCGGGCGTGTCTGGGGTAGTCTTCTCCCAACTTGTGTTGATTGTACAGGTTGTTGAGCCTTGCTGCTTCACTTGGTGTCAAACGTGTGGTTGGGTCGTATGCCTTTTCTGGGCATTTGTTGTACCGAATGGGGAACATGTAACTGTTCGACACAACAGGGATGCCTAACTCGTCTGCCACTGCCACCAGACTTGAAAACTCTGACGCGTTGGCTGGTGTCATGCTGAGGTTTAGCTTTGTGTCGATGTCGTATTTGCGAAGCAGGCGCAGACTGCGCATTGTCTGCTCGTATGCCTCGCGATTGTGGCAGAGATTGCCATATGTGTCCCCATTGGTGCCATAGAGGGTGACGTTGACACGACGGGGCTTTTGGTAAAATGTCTCACGGCACATCTGCTCGGTAATCATGGTGCCGTTGGTGTTGAGGGTTATGATAAACCCCATGTCGCGAAGGGCTGTATATATCTCGCTGAACTGGGGGTGGAGCATTGGCTCGCCACCAGTGAGAAGTATGAATAGCGTGCCGGCATCCTGCAACTGTCGGGCAAGGTCAATCCATGCTGCAGCATCCTTTATCCCGCCTTGGGCCTTTACTTCACCATGCGTGAGACGAATGAAGCACATGTCGCATTTGAGATTGCACTCGGGCGTCAGCTCGAAATTTGCAGTGAGCGGCTGAAAGTCTAAGTTGGCTTTTGCTACAAGATGGTTCTCTAAGTCTAATGACATGATGTGGTGGTGTATCTGTAGGTCGTGATACTGACTCTTGCTCGAAATGGAGCGTTATGGTTTTAAGTTGGATAGGTGTTCCAATAGCGGGAATGGCGCGTTGGGCAACATGTTGCAACCGTATGTCACAAGGCTTACCTTGCCAATGAGTGCTTGCATCCAGTCGATGGCTTTGTTTGTGGCTTCCTGGTTCCAACGATTGATGGTGAGCTGTGCGTAAAGGCGGCGGAAATGATGGGCTGTTGTCTCTTCTATTACTTGGTTGTCCGGTGTTTGCTCGATGAAAACGATGGCTGACAACGGATGGCTCTCATCATGACAGATTCCGCTGCTTCCGCATACTGGCCAGCCGTTTGCCATGTATGTGCCGTCGGAATGGTGCGTTATCAGACACCTGTCGCCATTGATGATGCGTGTGTCGTCAACGTATTGTTGCCACAATTGTGCATGTGTTGACTTGCCTATGCCGCTTGGGCCACTGAAGAGGATGGCGTGGTTGTCATGTACGATGTACGAACAATGAAGGATATATGACTCGATTGTTGACATTCGGCGCTCCAAGGCAAGGCATGAGTTGAAAATGGTGTCAATGTTCAGTTGGTCGCGCCAGGTGTTGAGAAAGTAGATGTTGGCATGTGTGGGTGACGTCTCCTCGTAAAAGGCGTATGTGTCGCCTGGCCCTGAAACACGCAATAGCCTGCTTTCCAACATGCCTTTTGTCCATATCATTATGCTGGGACGTTGGTAGGAGGCTGTCCAACTGGCATCGGCGGTCGGCAAAGTGTCCCGGAAATGAAAATTATACGTGAAGCTGATATCTGCCTCCTTGCCTTTATCGCAAAATAGAAGTGTGTTGGCTGGAACCTCATTGGCTGAGATTCCAGTTATTCTAAAAGACAAATGACTTAGATGGAGAATAATATCCATTTGGATGAATCGAGTCGCGTAAAGTTTATGATGATAGGCAGTGACGTATATATACAAAAAATCCTCCTCTTTTCTTTGCAAGAAAGAGACGCCATTTGTAAATAATTATCCGTCTTTGCCTTCATCCGCCTTTAGGACATGCCCGCAGTGTCTGGCATCGACTTCTTAAGAAATCGTTAAAATAACGTGCAAAGTTATGTTTTTTTCATGAAATAAAAGAAAGAAATTAAGATTTTGATTGATGATGGTTGGCTTTGCGCTTCATATAATGATAATTATTGTTTCATGCTATGCCAATTCGTGGACTTAGTACAACATGTTGTTAATACTAAAGATACATTTTCGGCTTTTATGGAGAATAAAGTGTTAGATTCCTTGTAAGGTTCTCAGTTGGCAACAATGGCTTAATCGTATATATGTTGTAAACATTCTTTACACAAGACTATGTCTTAAAAATTCATATTCGAAAATAATCCCTCTTGGTTGGAAATTTGTAGGTGATTATAATATTCTATTTGAGATTTGAAATCATTGTTTCCACAGTGTGATACCCTTTCCTAATCTTTCTTGACAACATGACTAAATACAACAAAACAAGGCGTTTGACATATCCTTTTTGTAAAGCTATCTTTTGAAAGTGGGAGTGTAACTTTTTGTAAGATGGCTTGGATAAATAAATATGTCTGTGGGCGAATAAATTGAGACAATAGTCGTATTGTTGCTTGTGATTGTATTTATCAAGATTTGAAAGTGCTTCATCTATAACAATGGCCATGTTCTTTGTGGATTCCTTCTTGCTGGTAGATACCATAATAGAGCCAGGTCTTTTGTAATGAATATATGTAATATGATGGCAAAATGCAATCCTTTGAAGTTTTTTTACAACATTTATCATCCATAGTTCATCTTCATGAATGATTCCATCTTTGAAGTATAGTTTGTTTTTGATAATAAAGTCCTTTTGAATTAGTTTGTTCCAGGCGTTTATAGGTAGTTTTTTTCCTTCCTTGAATAAATGGTTTCTCAGCCAATCGTTATTATCGATAAATGTAAAGGCAGACAAATGTGTCATGTCGTAATAATCATTCTTGGGAATAGATTTCACTTCACCTTGTACAATTTGTACATCAGGATGTTTTTTTACTTCACCCATTAGCAATGTGATGCAGTCGGGTGTTATTTCATCATCGCTGTCCAAATAGAAGATATAGTCGCCATTTGCTTGCATTGTACCTGTATTTCGGGCGGCTGAAATACCTTTGTTTCTTTTATGATTAATTATTACAAATTTTATCTTGCTCGTTTGCCCAAATGTCTCAATAGTCTTTATGGCAAGTTGCATGCTGTTGTCAGGGGAGTCATCGTCAACAAGAATGACTTCCAAATCTTGATAGGTTTGGCTGATGACAGATTTGATACATTGCTCGATATATTTTTCAACATTATAAATAGGGATGACTATTGATACCATTTTACTGATGTCCTAAAAGCAGGTTCTACAAAGCAGGTGCAAATTTATACAATTTTCTTGTAATGTAATTGTTTGATTTACTAAAATTCAATTTTCCCATAGGTCTTACGTATATTTTCTCCTATTTTACTTGCTTTTCTGATGGCTTTAAAATTCATAATGATACCTTTACGTGATTTTTTATCGAAAGAAGTGCTTTTCTCAGCCTTTATGTTTACCTTTGCCAAATAATGTGATGATATCACTTGTATTTATTGTAGCACTAAGGTAAGTGATTATTTTTTGGTCCTAAAAAGTTGTAGAACATTTCTTTCAAGTTATTTAAGTCAATAGTTCGTTAAATTTTCGTATATGATTTCACGCGGCATTCTTAGCCAGCATAAAGAGTTCATTCATGACCTTTCGATTTATTGCAGGGTCAGGCT
>ONAG01000130.1 GCA_900315745.1 uncultured Prevotellaceae bacterium | reverse complement strand
GCACCTGAAGTTACGATGTCATCTACGATTAGCAAGTGCTTGTCGTGCAGGTCGGCTTTCCCAGTCCATTGGAACACACCCTCCACATTCTCCATGCGCTGTCGCAGGCTCTTGCGTGTCTGACTCTCGCTGAACGAGGTGCGCACCACAGCATCACACACCATAGGCAGACCAGTTGCTTCTGCCACGCCTTTGGCTATCTCCACACTTTGGTTGTAACCCCGCTGCCTCTCCCTCTTTTTGGCAAGAGGTATGGGAATGATGAGGTCTATGCCGTCGAAGAAGCCCTCGGCAGCAAATTCCTCTGCCGCCATGCGTCCCATGAATGTGCCTATTTCAGGATGGTTGCTGTATTTCAATGCATAAATGATGCGGCTCACCTCCGAGCCAGCTTCATAGTAGAATAATCCTGCAGCCCTTTCGATGGGTATGCGCCCCCAAAAGCGACGAGCCATCACGTTGTCGTAGGCATTCGCTGCGAAAAAAGTTCGTGGCAGGTGCAGGTTGCATGGTGCGCAAAGCACTTCCTCTTCGACACTCAGACGGTTGCCGCAGATTGTGCACGCCCGTGGTGAAATGAGGTCGAGCAGGCGACTCCAGATGCTAATAGTCTTCATCGTCGGATGTTTCTTCCAAGTCGTCGATGTCGAGGCATAGCCGTATGATGTCCGTAGTGAAGCCTCGCCCTATGGCGAAGCGAAAGAGTTTGCCGTTTGCCTCGTATTCGCCAAGTCCCTTTAGTTGTCTTTTTTTGTTTTTCAGCAATGGGCGTAGTACAGACAGGTATTCTTCGTCATCCACCTCGTCGAGGACTTGTTGGTAGATATTTCTCTCGATGTGTTTTGCATATAGAGCCTGCTCCACCTTGCGCCGTCCCCATTTGTTGTATCTTATCTTGTCTTTCACGAAGGCGCGGCAATAACGCTCGTCATCCACGTATTTTTCTTCTGTCAGGTGCTGCATGATACGAGCCTGTACCTGTTCGTCGATGCCCCATCGGCGCATCTTTTCAGTCATCTCCCATGAGCAATGCTCCGCTTTCGAGCATAGGGCAGTGAGGCGCATCAGCACCTCTTGTTCGGTCATATCTTTCATGTTCGTGTGGCTTTCAGGTGTCGGTTTTTGTAGAAAAGGTCTTTTTTTGCTTCTACATTGCCAAAGCCGTGTGAGTGCAACATTTCTGCTGTCTCGTCAAGGTGAGCAGGGTTGCATTCTAAAAAGAGCTTTCCGTCAGGGGTCAGCCATTCTTTTGAGCAAAATGCGATGGCATTGTAGAATTTTAGAGGGTTGTCGTCGGGTACGAATAGTGCCAGATGAGGCTCGTGCGACAAAACATTTTGGTGCATGCTGTCAGCCTCACTACGGCAGATGTATGGGGGGTTGGATACGATGATGTCAAAAGTTTTGTTCCAATTTCCTGCTTTCGTACCAGCATGTGCCATCTCAAGGATGTCGATTTGCATAGTGCGTATGTTGGCACCCAAGGCTTTTGCGTTCTGTCGTGTCACTTTCAGCGCCGTTGCCGATATGTCGCATGCCGACACTTGTGCTCCGGCTATGTCAAGAGCCAGCGTAATGGCTATGCATCCGCTTCCGCATCCGATGTCGAGGATTGTGGGAGTTGGCGTGTGGCATGTGTCATGCACCCATTGGCATAGCGTCTCTGTTTCAGGTCTTGGTATGAGCACCCCTGGCTCCACATGGAAAGACCTTCCTGCAAACAAGGCTTCCCCCAGTACATATTGCACTGGTTCGCCAGTTGCCAGTCTTTGCATCATGCAGCCAAGTAATCCCCTGTCGTTGTCCGACATTTGGGTTGTGCCATAGCATAAGATGTCTGCCATGCTCATGGCAAACTGCGTTTCCATCAACATCCGAACAATGGCTTTTGCCTCGTTAGGTTCATATAGCGGGGTTAGGCTTCGCCAAAGTTCTGCAAATGTGGGGTTGAAGCTATGATTCATGTCGAAAAGAGATATATTGGCACTCAGCGTGAGCAAAGTTACGAAAAATTGAGCGCAGAATGAAAAAAGCGAGCTTTATTTCTTATGCCGAAATGGAGTAACTCTCGCTCAGAATGAGCAAAGTTACTAAAAACATGGGAATAGGATGAATGATAACAATAAAAAGTGTATATTTGCATTTTGTAAAGACCATCCTACATCTTTCAAGATAGTGTATGGCACTAATTTATATACCTGTTTTTGATGACATGACACGACAGCAGACTGACGAGAAGTATATGCGCCGCTGCTTGCAGTTGGCTGCCAATGGTGCCGATGAGGCAAGGCCCAACCCCATGGTGGGGGCAGTTATAGTGGTTGGCGACAAGATAATCGGCGAAGGATATCATGTGAGGTGTGGCGAGGGGCATGCCGAAGTGAATGCCTTTGCCGCAGTAGCTCCGTCGGATGAGAGCCTGTTGCCAGAAGCTACTATTTATGTGAGTCTTGAACCTTGTTCGCATTACGGCAAGACCCCTCCGTGTGCCGACTTGATAGTATCGAAAGGAGTGCGGCGAGTCGTGGTGGGGTGTGTTGACCCTTTTGCCCGTGTGGCAGGGCGCGGCATACGAAAGATTCAGGTGGCGGGGATATCTGTTACCGTGGGCGTGCTTGAGCAGGAGTGCCGTTGGCTCAACCGTCGCTTCTTTACTTTTCATCAGTTGCACCGTCCGTACATCATTTTGAAATGGGCTCAAACAGCAGATGGATTTCTTGACGACCATGGTATTGGCGTTGCCATATCCACCCCCCTGACAAAAATGCTTGTTCATAAGCTACGCTCTGAAAGCGACGCCATTGTGGTGGGGCGCATCACCGAGGAGCGGGAGCACCCACGGCTTGATGTGCGCCATTGGAGTGGACGGTCGCCTGTGAAGATGGTGCTGAGTAGCCGCCACGGCATTGATGCCATTATCGGAGAATGTGTGGAGCGCAACTTGCAGTCGTTGTTGGTGGAAGGTGGACGACAGACACTGATGTCGTTTATCGAGACAGGCTTATGGGATGAGATACGTATAGAACATGGTCAGAATATAACGAAAGACGGGACACCAGCACCAGGTGTCCCGCTTCAAGCCATCTTGCAATCACGTGAGGATGTGGATGGCAATGTGATAGAATGGTTTACTTCCGACCAAAGTCAGCAGGAATCTCGCCCCACTGCGCCGTCTCCCACTTGATGATTGGCACCTGCACGGGGTGTCGCAGCAGCCAAGCCTCGGCGCGTGCGATGATGTCGTACAGCCGCTGGGTTTTCTCGTTGCGCTCCAAAGTGGTCTTGCATTTCTTCTTCGACACCCACAAAATGGCGTTGTAACTGTCGGAGTATAATGTCTTGTGCAATCCTTTCTGTTCCATCAAGGCGAGGGCATGCACAATGGCGAGAAATTCACCTATGTTATTGGTGCCATAGATTGGTCCGAAATGGAACACCCTCGCCCCTGTTGCCAGGTCTATGCATTGATATTCCATGTTTCCGGGATTGCCAGAACATGCCGCATCCACTGCCCATGCGTCGGCTTTCACCTCCGTTGGCAGGGGCAGCACCGTGTCGCTGCGGTAGGATGGAGGGTTTTGTGGAAAATCCTTGTTCATGTTACATCCTCTCTGGCACTTCTATGCCCAAGAGTCGCATGCCGTTCTTTATCACCTTGGCAACATTGGCAGCCAATACCAGTCTCACAGTCTTTTCTTCCTTGCTGTCGGCATTGAGAATGCTGAAGTCGTGGTAGAACTGATTGAACTGCTTGGTCAGTTCGTAGCAGTAGTTGGCGATGCCGCTGGGAGAGTAGTTCTGTCCGGCCTGTTCCACAGCCGCTCCATATTCATTGAGTTTCTGGATGAGGTCTGTCTCCTTGGCATTTACCGGCATGTCTGTCTCAAGAGTTTGGGGAATGATGAATCCTTCAGCCTCTGCCTTGCGAAGAATGCTTCTTATTCTGGCATGTGTATATTGGATGAAAGGTCCGGTGTTACCGTTGAAATCGATGCTCTCTTCAGGGTTGAACAGCATGTTCTTTCTGGCATCCACTTTCAGGATGAAGTATTTCAATGCACCCATCCCCACAATGCGGGCTATTTCGTTTTTCTCTTCTTCGCTAATGTCTGTCAACTTGTTCACCTTGTCCTCGCTCATCTGCCTGGCATCGGTTATCATGGTGGCTATCAGGTCGTCGGCATCCACAACAGTTCCCTCGCGGCTCTTCATCTTGCCATTTGGCAGTTCCACCATGCCATAAGAGAAATGCACCAATTCCTTGCCCCATTTGAACCCCAGTCTGTCAAGCAATATCGACAGCACTTGGAAGTGATAGTTTTGTTCGTTGCCAACCACATAAATCATTTTGTCGATGGGATAGTCCTTGAACCTCATCTGTGCGGTGCCGATGTCCTGTGTCATGTAAACAGACGTGCCATCAGACCGTAGCAACAACTTTTGGTCAAGTCCGTCGTTGGTGAGATCTGCCCATACACTATTGTCCTCTTTGCGGAAGAACAGGCCGCGTTCCAGTCCCTCTTCCACCTTCGCCTTGCCCTCAAGGTAGGTTTCCGACTCATAGTATATCTTGTCGAAGGACACTCCCAAAGCGTGGTAGGTCTCATCGAAGCCAGCATAAACCCATGAGTTCATCTTCTCCCAAAGTGAGCGCACCTCCTTGTCGCCTTGTTCCCATTTCACAAGCATCTCGTGGGCTTCCTTTATTAGTGGAGCATCGTCTTTGGCTCGTTTCTCGGCAGTCTCTTCGTCCATTCCTTCCGACATGTATTGGTTCTTGAGTGACTTTACCTCCTCACGGTAGTGCTTGTCGAAAGCCACGTAGTAGTCGCCGATGAGGTGGTCTCCTTTCTTTCCACTTGTCTCAGGTGTTTCACCGTTGCCCCATTTCTGCCAAGCCAACATAGACTTGCAGATGTGTATTCCCCTGTCGTTCACTATGTTGGTTTTCACCACCTTGTTGCCATTGGCTGCCATGATTTGAGCCAGCGACCATCCGAGCAAGTTGTTGCGCACATGTCCTAAGTGCAGGGGTTTGTTGGTGTTTGGTGAAGAGTATTCTATCATCACCAATGGTGAGACATCGGTTGCTGTCTTTTCCCCGAAATGCTCATCAGCATGAATGGTGTTGAGCAGTCCTATCCATGCAGATGAAGCGATGGAAAGGTTGAGGAATCCTTTCACCACATTGTATTTTGCCACGCTGTCGGTGTTTTCCACAAGATAGTCACCAATCTCCTTGGCTGTATCTTCGGGTTTCTTCTTCGACATCTTGACTTGAGGAATGGAAAGACAACCAATGTGAGGTTGCCTTCAAACTCGCTTCTCGTATTTTGGAGTTGCACCATCTTGTCGGGCACTTCTTGCCCATATAAATCCTTGATGGCGGCTTTCACCGCCGTGCTAATATTAGTATCTATGCTCATTATGTATGTGTGATTATTCGATATGCATATGAAAGATTTTATTTCCAATAATAGACGCCATCGTGATATGGTATCCGTTTATCTTCAGGAGGCAGTTGCATGTAGTCTCCGTAGCAATGTGTGAGATAATCGTGATATCTCTTTATTCCCTTGTACATGTGGCCTTCGAATTCCACGTCGATTTGCTCTTCAAAGACATCGAAGTCAAAAATGTTGACACGTTTTAATCCACCTGCATGGAAGAAGTTTTTCGCATCCTCATAGGGATAGCTGAACAGCACGGTGTCATGGTATTTGCGGGTTATATGGTCGAATCCGGGAATAGTTCTTATAGCCAACCTCCTGTCGAAGCGTAGTTTCCACAATATTATGTTGTTTCGCTTTTTATATAATGGTTGCATGTCTCTTAGAAAAGCTTGTATCTCCTCTTCGCTGTCGGGCATTCCTACAACTGGGTACAAGTCGATGTTGACACCATATGAATGGTCGAATTGACCAGTCTTGCAGTATGTGGGCATGAAGCCTATTCTGGAGAAATGATAATCGAAATGCTTGTAAGTATCAATGTCAAGATATTTTAAATTCTTCGATTTGAATTTCTTTTTGAATACTTGCATGTCAGGCAAGGGCATTATTATGTCCATGTCGTCATCCCATGGGATGAAGCCTTTATGGCGTATGGCTCCCAATAACGTACCAAAAGCTATGGAATATCTGATGCCCTCAGCTCTGCAAAAGGCATCTATTTCATCCAGCATGTTCAATTGGATGTTTCTTATTTCAGCTTGTGAAAGTCTTTCTCCTTTTTTCATCAAATTTAATACTGTTTGGTTTTGTTAGGATTTGGTAGCTATTCGTTGGCGAATGTTCTCCATTTTTTGCAATCTGTCAGCGGAGTATAGCTTGCCTTGCCTATCGACATATTCGAAAAGCGTAAGTGCGCGTTCCAACAATGTCTCATTGATGGGATATGCCCTTGTTTCAGCCTCTACATAGTAGAGTTCTGCGAGCATTTCAGCACGATCAATGCGCTGGTCTTCAGGGTATTTGGTAATATGCTCCAATGCTTCGTCCACGGTGGCATTTTGGTAGAATTCATATCCTCCGAGATATTGCTCGTACAGGTCATGTATAGCTTTGCTTCTGTCTTCGATATCGTTGATGTTCATTGCTCGTGCCAAGGCATCGAAGAAGGCACGGATGACACGTATGAAATAGTCTTGTCTTATCATGCTGTTGTCATTTTATGTGGAGTAAGTTTTTTATTCTTTGTTTTATGAGATCCATGGGGAAACGTCTTGTTATTTCCATATAAGGCATGTCGTCAGTCGGTTCGTTCATCAGTGCCACATCAGCTTTTTGTTGGAGTGACCTGAAACCCTTCATCGACCTAAAGCCAAAGGCGACATCATCTAATGCCACTTTCTCGTTAATGTAACTGCATTCTCGTTGGATGGCTGAG
>ONAG01000163.1 GCA_900315745.1 uncultured Prevotellaceae bacterium | reverse complement strand
TCGATGAAGAGCACGTCGTTCTTGTCGAGCGAAGTGAGCAGACCGGCGAGGTCGCCGGGTTTGTCAAGGACGGGACCCGATGTGACCTTGAAACCCACGCCGAGTTCGTTGGCGATGATGTTGGAAAGGGTGGTCTTGCCGAGGCCTGGAGGGCCGTGGAAGAGGGTGTGGTCGAGCGATTCGCCGCGCATCTTGGCGGCAGCCACGAAGATGCGCAGGTTCTCCTTGACCTTGTCCTGGCCCTGGAAGTCGTCGAAGGTGAGGGGGCGAAGGGCTTTCTCGAACTCCTTTTCGTTGGAGGACTTCGAGGGTTCGGAGGCTTCTCTTATGTCGAAATCGTTGGTCATTGTTGAGGGGTGATGGGGATGAAGGGCAGCCATGGATGGCTGCGACAGGGACACGCGGGGGCGGAGGGCAGCCATACACGGCTGCTGACGGGGACAAGAGGGGACGAGGGAGGGGCGGAGAGCAGCCATACACGGCTGCTGACGGGGACAAAGGGGGCGGCCAAGGACGGCCGCGACGGGACGCGGGGGACGCGAGGGGGCACGAGGGCAGCCAAGAATGGCTGCTGACGGGGACAAGAGGGGGCGGCCAAGGACGGCCGCGACGGGGACAAGAGGGGGCGGAGCCAAGGGCTAGGAGAACCAGGCTTGGATGACGCCTTGGGTGATCCACATCCAGACGAGGTAGCGGAGGAAGCGGCCGATGGCCATCAGGATGCCGACCTTCCAGAAGGGGGTGCGGGAAATGCCGAAACTGATGACCAGGGCATTGCCCAGAGTGGGGAAGAAACTGACGAGTGCCAGCCAAACGCCCTTGCCTTGCAGGAAGTGCTGCATGTAGCTGAGCTTGGTCTTCTTGATCTTGACCCAATGCTCAATCCAGTCGAGCGAGGCGAAACGCCCGATCATGTAGTTGGTCGAAGCGCCGAGCCAGTTGCCGAGGAAGACCCAGAAGAGGGAAGTCCACTGCGGCCAACCCAGTGCGATGGCTGTGGTGGGTGCCACCTCGCTGCTCATAGGAATGCAACTTCCGGCAATGAAGCCGCACAACATCAAGCCTGGATATCCCCAGGTCAGTATCTCGTCCATTGGTTATCTTGTGTCGCTTAAATACCCTCGATCACGCAGTCCAAAGGTTAAATTTAGGTTGCAAAAATAGCAATTATTGTCGGTATATGCAAATAATAGGCAGAATTATTTCGAAATATTTTTGTTTTTCTGATTTATTTTGTAACTTTGCCGCGCAAAATTGGGTAATATGCGCGCTAAAAACGGCAAAAGGCCCATTGGATTGCCCGGATAGTTCAACGGATAGAACGGAGGTTTCCTAAACCTTTGATCTGGGTTCGATTCCCAGTCTGGGTACAATATTTTTTCATTCAATAGCACACTACATGAGTGAATATATCATCAATGAGCAGGAGGAGGACGAACTGCAATCGGGCAGTGGTCTGAGTCTTCGTGCCATCCTTGAGTTGACTTGGGCGCTTCGCTATTGGATCATCCTCTCCATCTTTGTTTGTCTGTGCTGTGCGACGGTTTATCTTTATGTTAAACCGAAGACTTATCACAGCTCTGCACTTGTCATGGTCACCACTGACAAGAATGCCGGCATGAGTTCGAGTGCCCAGATGTCGTTCATTGCCGACATGACGGGCATGCAGTCGTACAACAGCCTGACCAACGAGAAGATCATCATCAAGTCGACGCCTGTATTGCAGGCCGTCGTGGATGAGTTGGGCCTTAACGTGCGGTACTTTGTGCGAAACCATTGGGTGAATCGCGAGACTTTGCCCCAGGAGGTTCGCATGACGTTCACGCCTGGTGACAGCATCAACCTGAACAACCTCCCGACGTTCCGCATCGACTACGATAGGGCGGATCGTACGACTACTTCATGTCGGGTTCGCATTACATCATGCTCTATTCGCCCCAAGCCCGAGCCCGCGAGTTGGCCCGGCAGATTGGCGTGGAGGTGATGGAAGACCAGAGTTCGCGCATGAGCACCAGTTCGATACTTCAACTTGTGATGCGTGACATCCATCCGGAGCGTGCAGAAAAGGTTTTGGCCAAGGCCATCGAGAAGTACAACGAACTGACCAAGACCTACTACATGACGTCGAACGCCAAGACGATGGAGTTTATCGACAATCGTCTGGAAGACCTAAGCGGACAGCTTTCGGCCGTGGAGGGCAACATACAGCAGTTCAGTTCGAAGAACCGAATGGTTGACCTGGAATCGCAGGCCAAACTGTCGCTCAATACCGATGCGACTGCGCAACAGCAGTTGCAGGAGGTGGACGTGCAGTTGACCTTGCTTGAGATGATTGCCAACGACCATTCCAATAACAATCGCTAGAATAGAAGAAATAGCAAATCCAATCACCATGCGATATAAAGAGCCCCAAATGCACTTATATAAGTAAGTTTAGTTGTAGGCCCACCTACTATATCATCAATCCAACGTTCTTCATTATATACATTAAGTTTAGAATAGTAATGATCATCCTTTTTAACAACTACCCTAACTTCGAAATCTTTAGGAACTAAGTTTATGTATAATTGTTTATCCTCTAAGTCCCATTCCCTATTAGCACCACCCTTAAGGAATGTAAAAGGTATATTGTGGGTATCGTCCGTCTTTACATCAGGACTTGTATAATTACATAACATTGTAATTTCATTACCCGAATAACCAATTACATTAACTCTTTCCGTCTCGTTCCAATATTGAGTTAA
>ONAG01000131.1 GCA_900315745.1 uncultured Prevotellaceae bacterium | reverse complement strand
AAAATCTTGACCAGTCTGAAGATGAAGAATTTCTTGTCAATAACACCTCTTAGCTGAGCCCTGAAGTCCTTGATTTTTGCATTGAGCGATTCTGCCGATACATTGGTCGACCTGTTGACAAAGTAGTTGAGGATTTCATCCTCTCTGTCGTACATGGCTGCGGCAATGTCGTTGAAGGCTTTATTATCAAACTCGCCTACTTTGGCATACCACTTCCTGATGCTTTTACGTCCGGCTTCCTTGTCGCACTTCTGGGCAAAGATCATCCTCAGAGAGTGTGTCAGGCTGTACGCCATCTCTATATCAGGATACAGCTCAAAGAGTATCTCCGCACGCTCCCTTTGGCTTGGAGTCCACTTCTCGGGTGACACCATCAGCAGGTACTTACTGCGCATGAGCAGCTCGGCCTTCGTCTCGTTGTTCTTCAGCCTCTCAGGATGGTATGCGGCATTGCTACGGATTGGCTTGCCTTCTGCATCTACAAGCGGCTTTCCGCTCTTGATAAGGTCTTTAATCATTGCCCTGAAGTCATCTCTGGCATTAGCGACCTCCGTCATTACCTCGCGCCGGTGGCCTATGCGTATTTCCTGTAATGCCTCTAGACAGAACTGCTGATGATGGAAACGGTCAAGGGTAATCATCGCTTTGGGGAAGCAGGCACTGACAATCTGGTGCATACTGTCGGAGAAGTCAAGTGTCACTTAGACAGACACGTCTCGTCTATGCTCAGATGAGTGCCCATATTCTTCGGGATTATTACCCAGTCCTCTGCATGTTCTGCATCTTCCCAGGTCTTGAAACCACTGATGGTCTCCTTGTGGAATGCGAAGAACTAACAGACCTGGATGACAAACGTGAACTTGAGACGGTACTCCAGACAGCAGGATTGTCCATGCAGGAATTCTCTGTGATTAAAGAAAAAATGCACAAGGCAGGGGTCATCGGCATCGAGATAGGCAAGAACCTTTTCCCCTACCTGGAGCCTGGAAAAAGCGTTTTGCTGTTCAGATGGCATGGGGTTAACAGGTATCAATTTACCCTGTAGTCCTTCGGCGGCTATCCCGGAATGAGAGGTTTCCCTGACAGAGACCATTTCCTTGCCAACCATGGATTCAAGGTGGAAACATCAGGTGCGGCAGGACAATAGGATAAGGAACCAAAGCAAATAATGTGGGGAGTAGAAAGCAAGCAAAAGCTAGCTACATACCAACCTATTGAGCACTTCAAAATAACAAATAGGAAAAATTTGTTCAAAAAGCTTTTTTATTACATCTATAATTATTATATTTGCAATAAAATAGCGTCAACCATGGATAAAAACTCTGTAAAGAACCCTTTCATAGTAGGCAAGTATCTGTCTGATAGATATTTCTGCGACAGGTCGAACGAAACGGAATTTCTACGCAAACAGATTCAGAATGGCCGGGATGTGGCCATCATCTCACCTCGCCGCATGGGGAAGTCGGGACTGATACATCATTTATTCAACCAATCGGACATCCAGCAACAATACCATGTCTTCTACATAGACATATACTCCACCACCTCGCTCGCGGAATTTGTCTATGTGCTGGGCAAGGAGATCTACAACCAACTCAAGCCCCAGCCAACAGTGTGGAGGGAACGTTTCTTCCAAGTCATCTCCTCCCTTCGCGTGGGCTTCAAACTCGACACAATGACAGGAGCGCCCTCCTTTGACATCGGCCTTGGCGACATCGAAGTTCCCCAAACCACACTGGATGAGATTTTCAATTACATCAACGAGGCGGACAAGCCTTGCATCATTGCCATCGATGAGTTCCAGCAGATAGGTGAGTATGCGGAGAAGAACGTGGAGGCATTGCTGCGCACAAAAATACAACGATGCAACAAGGCACAGTTCATTTTCTCGGGCAGCAAGAGGCATGTCATGAGCAACATGTTCAACTCTCCCTCAAAGCCGTTCTACCAAAGCACCATCAGCATGAGCCTCGACCCGATACCCGTGGAAACGTATGCAGACTTTGCCATCGGCCTCTTCCAGGAAAATGGCAGACAGCTCACAAGAGAGACCGTGGAGACCGTGTGGAACAGGTATGATGGCTTTACCTGGTTTGTGCAAATGACGATGAATGAACTCTTTGCCATGACAGAACCCGGCGGCCTATGTGACCAACAGATGGTTGCGGAGGCGTATCGCCATGTTGTCATGACACAGGAAAACAGCTACAAGGACATCCTGTCGCATATTGCCCCCAAGCAAAAGATGGTGCTGCAAGCCATCGCCAAGGCCGGGAAAGCGGCCAATATCACATCCGCAAAATTCATCAAGGAACACAGGCTGGGCTCTGCAAGCACCATCCAGTCTGCCGTCAAGCTTCTGCTGAAGAATGACCTGATCACCCAGGAGAACGGGGTTTACCGCGTATACGACTATTTCTTCGCAGAATGGCTGGCCAACGTCTATTGAATGTTGACGCTTTCATCGGGAAAGACGTAAACACCTATCCCCATCTCCCAACTATAAGATAAAAACTCCTCCCCCGCCTTCAGACACAGCCTCTCCTTCCCTCTCGCCACCCCAAACAAGAAAAAGATAATGCCAACCGCCAGCACATACAAAAGGCCTTCCAGCACAAGCCATCCTGAGAAGGACGCGCTCCTCAAAACCTATGAGGAGCAGCTCGCCCTGCTGCCTTCAGAGGCAAAGGAGTTCTGCCGGCAGCACTTCTCCTCGCACACCGACCTCATCCCCTGGATACTCCGGGAAAAGGACACCAGGGAACTCCACTGCGAGGGGCAGATGAGACGCGACATGGCATTCTTCATCGCCAAGATACGCATCCGGCTCGAGGCATCCGGGGACCTCAACACCATCAGGCAAGACACCGCTCAGGATGCAGAACGGCCCAAGATGCTCGTCCCCAGGATCAAGGCGCTCTGGCACACCCTGACCACCGCGGTCTCCCTTGATGACAACTACGACGACTTCATGGAGAAGGTGGCCAGGATCCATGACTCGCTTGACATAAGGCAAAAAGACAGCGAAGAATTTGACGGATGGCTGGAACAGCAGGAATCGCAAGATGAGAAATGGCGGAGAGAACAGGAGGAAGAGACAAAAAGAAGGCATGAGGAGCACCAGAAACTCATGGAGGAGTTCAAGAAAGCGGAGGACAGGCTGAAAGAACTGGAAGAGGAATGGAAAGGGATACAGGAGGCAAGAAGACAAAGGCAGGAGGAATGGGAAAGGCAATGGGAAGAGAGAAGGACGAGGGATGAGGAAAGAGAAAAGGAAAGGAGAAGACTGGAAGGGCGCAGGAAAATCCTTGAGGACCTGGAGAAATGGAAGGAGGAGAAAAGACGGGAAGCCGGGTACGGCCTAGAGGTGAGCGACGCGGAAGAGGATGAAGGACAACAATACCTGAGCTTCAAATGGAGGAAGTGGGAATGGGACTCCATCAACGAGGAATACCTGCGGCGGCAATACCACGACCTGATCTGCGTCTTCCCATACCAGGTGAGGAGGACCCTCATCAGCGTCATCCCCACCCTGGATGACCTGCGCGAGAAGACCAACGAATACACCACCTTCTCCGGCACCCTCCGGCACAAATACGAACTCGACCAGTTCATCGAGATATTCCGGTTCATCAACAACGAATACCCGTTCCAAATTACCGACATCGGATTCCTCTACGAACAGATGACCGGAAGGCAGCCGCACCATGACCTGACGCTTGAAGAGAGCGTCACCCTCAGGCTGCTGGAAAACACCCCCAAGAAGGAGAAGCGAGAGCGCCTGCTCCGCAATCACCACCCATGCCACCCGTCACCAAGCGGGTACTACCGGGAGAGATGCTTCGACACCTATCTCACGTCCCCCAGCGATGCCGTGCTCTGCGAGCAAAAGGAGACCGCTCCCCCACCCCAGCTCGACGAGCTGTTCTGCATGGACACGGCCTACCCCGACTTCATCATCCTCGCCGTGACACTGGTCCAGGCGGCAAGGGAGGTGGACAAGAAACTGCATGCCCTCAGACGCTTCCACGGATACTATGACAATTACTCCATCGCCTCTCTCTCCGAGACAAGGATGCACCTGTACGCCTCCTGCAACGAGCCGTACTTCACATACGACCTCTACCTCACCAAAAAAGGCGACAGGCTGTACCTCTCCCACGACGAAGGCGTCCCAGAAAAGATGAGCCAGAACCTCAACGCCAGATACTTCGACGAGCTCCGCGACCTGGAAAGGGAGTTCCAGCAATGGCTTGACAGGCTGAGGACCGTCCTCCTGCGCCTCTCCGGTGACAGGCTCGTCGTCTACAGCGACTTCTACAAGATCAGGGTCTTCGACAAGTCCAACCAGCGGTCGTGCTCCCTCTACACCCTGACCTCATGGATAGAGGCGCATGACATCCATGAGGTGGCACGGGACTACCACGTCAACGAGAGCCCCATGAAACACCATCCCCGGAACTTCCCGGGCAAGTACCACTACTGATGGCGGTAAGACATACGGATATCCCATACCTTCATTTGGATACGGCGGGATACAAAATGGACGGAACAAGATTAACCGAACAATGGCAATAATAACACCAGCACCCCGTTGATTATGTATACAACCACATTGTCAATCTAAAACCTAAGATGATGAAACAGCTATTAAGCATTCTCACATTGATCCTCTTCCTACCGGTGTACACACACGCACAGGAAGAAAGTGATTTCATACCCGTTGACTGGAAGGAAATAAAAAAAGTGGCTGAGAATGACCCACAAAAAATCAATGATCTGGTGGCGAGGATGGCAGCCAGTGAAATTGACACCACGATGACATGGAACGAAAGGATTCTGGCATATTACGGGCTGTCATTCCTTAAGCCTTTTTCCGGATTCTCAGAAGGCCGGAAGCTGAATGAACTGTTTGAAGAAGGAAAATATGAGGAATGCCTTTCCAGAGCAAAAGAGCTGCTCAAGGAAAATCCTTTAAGCCTTGAAGCACTCTCCAATGCCGGATTGTCCATAGGCATGATGCTGGAAGACTCAACGCATCATCATGACGTGACCGAGA
Organism: uncultured Prevotellaceae bacterium; assembly: GCA_900315745.1. Lineage (GTDB taxonomy): Bacteria > Bacteroidota > Bacteroidia > Bacteroidales > Bacteroidaceae > Prevotella. Next base: position 1,252 of record ONAG01000131.1, on the reverse strand, counting down.
AAGAGGCGAAGGAATATTTCACCCGAATGTTCATCATCTTCGCTACCATAGCCAGAACCGGCGACGGGACGAGCGAACGGCCCTTCAGCGTGACGATGGTTTCCGACGAATACATGTTCATGCACTATCATCTAGACATCTGGGAGTTCGAATCGCAATACCTGACAGGCAACAAGTGCGACGGTTTCGACCTAAAAGAGCCGTCGGAAGAGTATCCGCGCAAACAGATATTCTTTGACGTCTCCCGTGTGCTGGAAATAGAGAGAGAAATGTTCCTAAAGTAAAACCAAAGTCTTAATTCTGACAAAGTTCATTTTATCATTCGGTCATTTTTAGGGTAATAAATCCCATGAAACACCATCCCTGGAACTTCCCGGGCAAGTACCACTACTGAATTCTATGCCACATTATAGAAAATTTGCCCTATCGCATACTCCCAAAGTTCCGGTGGATTTCAATACTATTCCCAATGGCACACGCGCCACACGCACCGTCTTTCCAGTGAGACATGGCGAGAAGTTTCATTTTTTGATGATTTTCTTTCCGTCCCTGATATATATACCATGCCGTGGTTCCATGATCTGCCGACCTTGAAGGTCGAAGGCAGGTGATTCCGATGTGCCTGATTTGACAGCCTGAATAGCAGCAACACTCTGTGCTACAAGGTCTGCCTTGGAAACTTCATAGACATCTGATTCAGAGTAAATGAGAAGGCGGTCGCCATATTGCTGCAGGTCGTTCACCCGCTCAAGGTCCTTCTCAAACGTCATTACTTGCGAGGGATGCCATGAGCGCCCGCCGTCAGTGGAGCACATCAGTTTGATGCAAGCCCCCTTCTGGCCGTTTCGCCCCAGGCTTCCTGCCATATACACTGTGTCGGGATGTTCGTTGTCAAATGCAGGTCGGGATTGGTGGGATGGAATGTCGGCTGGTGTACGCAGTTGTCACCGGGGAAGCCGAGCGAATTGCCGTGGTCGATCCATGTCTGGCCACTGTCGTAACTGATCATGATATGGCCATCGAAGACCATGCCTTCTCCACAATTGTAGATGATGTTCGGACGTGAAGGGTGAAAACCGATGACAGATGCGGCTGAGTTTCCATAAAAGAATTCCGTCAGGCACTCCCACGTCTGTCCGAAGTCCGTAGAGAGCAACAAACCCCAATACGTGGAAGAGACCAATAGCGTGTTGGGGTCTGCAGGGTGCTGGACGAGGCTGGGTAGTCTCCCGTGATTCTTCCCTCGGAAGAT
>ONAG01000133.1 GCA_900315745.1 uncultured Prevotellaceae bacterium | reverse complement strand
TAGGGATGGGCATGAAAGGCACATCCTTTTTTTATGCAAAAAAAAATGGAGTACCGCTGTACTCCAACCTTTGTTAACCTTAAATCTAATACTATGAAAAACACGTTGCAAATTTAGTAAGAATATTTTAATCTGCAAGAAAATCACCCAAAATACTTACGGTTTATAACCAAATTTAACAAGAATGCATAAATTTTTACAAAAACCCTATGTGGAATAGGGTTTAAGACAAACAATAATCATGGAATCAAATGTCAACGACAAGTCTGTCGTATGCCAAAAAGACACCATCCGGCAATAAGGCACTCGTAGCGGCGTGCAGGCCAATTTGGTGCGTGAAATGAGTCAGGAAAGTTCGCCTTGCACCCACTTTTTTGGAGAAAGCAACGGCATCGTCCAAGAGTTGGTGCGAATGATGCTCTTTGGTTATTCTCAAGGCATTCACCACCAAGGTGTCCACACCTTTCAGGAATGCCATCTCCTCATCGGGCATTGTCTTCATGTCGGTGATATAAGCCAAATTGCCCACTCGGAATCCCAAAATTGGCATTTTGCCATGCATCACTCTGAAAGGTGTCACATCAACATCCCCAATTCTGATAGTTTCATGCAGCCTCGCCTCATGTAGTGACAGCAAGGGCACTCCAGGATAAAGATGTTCCGAAAAGCAATATGGCATGGTCTTCTTCAGGGCAGCAACCGTGTCAGCCTCAGCATAAATATTTACAGGTCCGAACACGCAGAAAGGGCGTATGTCATCAATTCCCGCCACATGGTCGTAGTGGATATGTGTGAGCAAAACCCCATCAATGGGTTTGAAATCAAAAGGAAGAATCTGTTGTCTGAAGTCTGGTCCGCAATCTACAAGCACCCTCGTCGTTTCCGTTTCCAGAAGCGCAGAACATCTGAGCCTGTTGTCGCGTGGGTCGCTGCTGGTACACACCTCACACTTGCATCCCACACTTGGTACGCCCCCCGAGGTGCCTGTTCCCAAAAAAGTCATTCGCATCAGCAAGAAAAAATTGAATGTGGTTGGATTCAAATGATGTTCACCTCAGAATGTATTTCCACTCCAAACATAGCCATCACGTCTTTTTTTATTGCTTCACAGAGAGCCACCACCTCTTTGCCTGTGGCACCACCCCTATTCACAAGCACCAAAGCCTGTTTGTCGTGAACGCCAGCCCTCCCAAGCGAGCGCCCTTTCCATCCACATTTCTCAATCATCCATCCTGCAGGTATTTTCTCATGGTCATTATCCACATAATAATGAGGCAAGTCGGGAAACTGCTCTTTCATCTGCAGGTATTTCTCACGCTCCACAACAGGGTTTACGAAGAAACTGCCGGCATTACCCTCCACCTTGGTATCGGGCAATTTCTCCTGGCGTATGTCGATAATGGTCTTTCTCAATTGTTTTGCATTCGGTTTCTCTATGCCGTTCTCTTCCAATTTCTGGCGAATGTTGCCATAGTCAAGCATGGGTTGGAAAGTCTGCGACAGTCTGTATGTGACCGATGTGATGAAGAATTGGTTCTTCCATTCATGTTTGAACTTGCTGTCCCTATAGCCATATTCGCAGTCGGCTTTTGAGAAAGACACGCTCAAACCAGTAGCCACTTCAATAGCTTCTATGTTCCAGATGACATCTTTCACCTCCACACCATAGGCACCAATGTTCTGCACTGCCGAGGCACCCACATCACCAGGTATCAACGAGAGGTTTTCCACCCCATACCATCCATGGTCAACACAGAGTTGCACGATGTCGTCCCACGTCTCTCCAGAGCCACATCTTAGATATACGAAACCATCCTCCGACCTTGTCTCCACCCCTTTTATGGCGGAATGCACAACCGTACCGTCGAAGTCGCCAGTCAGCAGCAGGTTGCTACCCTCCCCTATGATGAGCAGGGGCAAGTCTTCATCATCAAGCGAACAAAAGAACGGGGCTATTTCCGTCTCTTTGTCAAATTCCACGAATCGTCTGCACGTGGCGTCAATGCCAAAAGTGTTGTGTTCCTTCAGATTATACTGCGAAAAGTCTTTCATGATATTTCAACCTACTTTTTGGTTTTCATTCCACCAATTTCACAAGCTTCCACTTGCCGTCCACTTTCTTGAATGTCATTTCGGTCTCCAAGCCATTCGACATTCCCCTTACGACAAATAGTTTCTGCTTTGAGAGTCTGTATTCTTGTCCGTAGATTACATTATATATGAATTCAGAGGGTAGAACCGGCGGCTTGAAATCTTCCCACTGGTCGGGATGGAACTCTCCTTCCACCATGGTGAAGTCGTCGTCAGGGTCGGGCAATATGGTAGCCACAGGGTCGTTGATGCTTTCCTCTTGGAACAGGGAGTCGGTAGCGAACCTCTCATAAAAAGCGAGGAACGACTTGTTAGGATTCTGAAACATGGTGTTTCTGTTTATTCTTGTCAACATCCATTCGCCATTTATCCTGTTGAACACATGCTGTTCCACACTTTTCCCTTTCAGGTCGATTTTTTCTATCACTACGCTATCCACGCACGTGTCCTTCGACAATTCGAGTTGGCTCTCGTCATCAAGAATAAGAGTATAGAATTCCTGTTTTGAGTAAAAACGCTCCATTTTCCAGTCCTTGCGCTCCATCTTCATCTCGCTATCTCCGTCAAAAACAGGAAGCGGGAAAGCCACGCGCTCGTACTGCAACTTCTTGTTGGCGGTGAAATTGAACAAGAAGTCATCAAAAAGTTCATCGGCAGTCTTTGGCATTGGTGCAGCAGAAATCAAGCTGTCCATCGCATCCTCGGGAATGGTGTCCTCCATCACCACGACCACGGTGTCCACCTTTGCCACAGTATCAGCAGCCAAGGTCTTGTCCTCCACCTCTGGCTTTTTGTCCTTGCATCCCACAGTCATGAAAAGCATCATGCATGCCAAGCATAGAAAAAGTATTGCACTATTTCTCATAATCTTATGCTTCGCGGTGTTAGTTCTCGCAATATAAGTATGTTTTCAATATTTTCTGATCCTTTACGGTAGGTGCAACATGGTCTAATTTTCCTCTGGCTTTTCATCCAAATCAGTCATAAAACGCAATTATCCAATAATGGACACCCACTTATGAATGCAAAAGTACAACTTTATTTTGATATTTTTCGCCAATTACTTGGAAAATATTACCTTTGCATGGAAATTTAATAATAGTCACATCATGCTAAGCCCCTCGACGAGGAGCCTTCGTGTCTGACATAAAACAAAAGTAAGATGCTACTTGAGAAAATAGAGACACTTTTAAAAGAAGTGAAAGAACTGCAAGCCTCTAATGCCGAGGAGATTGAAGCACTCAGGTTGAAGTACTTGAGCAAGAAAGGCGAGATAGCCATGCTAATGGCGGACTTCCGCAATGTGGCAAACGACCAGAAGCGTGCCGTTGGCATGAAAATCAACGAGTTGAAGCAAACAGCCACCGACCACATCAATGCCCTCCGCGAAGCGATAGCAGCCAGCGACAACCAAGAAGACGACTTGGATCTCACCCGCACTGCCTACCCCATCAACTTAGGCACACGTCATCCAATATCCATCGTCACCAACGAGATCATCGACATCTTCTCCCGCATGGGCTTCACACTTGCCGACGGACCAGAGGTGGAGGACGACTTGCATGTCTTCACAAAGATGAACTTCGCCGCCGACCATCCCGCGCGCGACATGCAGGACACTTTCTTCGTGGAGACCAACCCGGACGATGTCGCCAAGAACATCATCCTAAGAAGCCACACCAGTTCGGTGCAGGCTCGTGTCATGGACACCACAAAACCTCCCATCCGTGTCATCTGCCCTGGCAGGGTGTATCGCAACGAGGCCATCACGGCTCGCGCCCACTGTTTCTTCCATCAGATAGAGGGTTTGTATATTGACAAGAACGTGTCGTTCACCGACTTGAAGCAGGTTCTTCTCACCTTTGCCCAAGAGTTGTTTGGAGCCGACACCAAGATTCGCCTTCGCCCCAGCTTCTTCCCCTTCACCGAACCAAGTGCCGAGATGGACATCTCTTGCCACATCTGCGGCGGCGTGGGTTGTGGTTTCTGCAAGCATACCGGCTGGGTGGAGATTCTTGGTTGCGGAATGGTGGATCCCAACGTGTTGGAACTTTGTGGCATAGACAGCAAAGTATATAGCGGCTATGCTTTCGGTGTGGGTGTGGAACGCATCACCAACCTGAAATATCGTGTCAGCGACCTGCGCATGTTCTCTGAGAACGACACCCGCTTCCTCCGTGAATTTGAAGCAGCCAACTGATAGAAAAACCTGATAGTACAATCCACAAAAAGCCCTCAAACATCACCAGTTTGAGGGCTTTTTGTGAGGATTAAGCACCTTATGGTCTATAAGGACGGACTATTTCACCAAGACTTTCTTTCCATTGTGGATATACAAGCCTCTCACGGGATTGTTCACCACCCGACCTTGCATGTCATAATACTTGCCATCAGCTTTGGCATTATTCACTACCTCGTTGATGCCATCGACATCATCAGCAAGATTAAGATAACCTGTCAGGTTTGCTGATTTCAGTTCATCACTCAGGTAATAATACACATCGTTAGGATTCAGGAATGTCTCCTCAGTCTCGACGAGACTTACCTTTCCCTCCATTATCCCGAGCACATAGTAATGCCTGTCGATTTTTGGCAATTCCTTGCCAAGAAGGAATCCCAAGCTGTCGGTGGCAAGAGACAGTCTATTGACGTCAAACTCTTCGGTGCTGACCTCTTCATAAACCATCTGCATCACGTTTTGCTCTGGCTTCTCGCCATTGAGTTCAAGAACAAGTGGTGTCATGGCAGGTATTATATTCTGCTCCACCTTTACCCTTTTTATCAGTGATTTTCCAGGATCCACCACATCGTTCACCATATACGCATTGACACCTTCAGGCAGTCTGACGGGAAAACTTGTAGCAAGCGAAGCCCACCACTTGCCTGCCTCGTCCTGATATTGCCCCTTGACGCCAAAGAAATTGACATCATCGACAGGAACGAAATCCCACAAGGCTTTAACCTCGCTATTCAAGTAATCCTTG
>ONAG01000135.1 GCA_900315745.1 uncultured Prevotellaceae bacterium | reverse complement strand
CCTAACTTAATAACTAAATATTGCCCGCATTATTGCGCTTTTTTCCGCCAAAAACATTTGTTTAATGAAAAAAATGAGTACTTTTACACCCTATTAGGCTCTCTTGGAACTGCTTATCTCTATTTAACACTATTATTAGAAATCTTGTTTATGATGATTCCTTGTATGACTTATCTAAAACGTTTTTATACTTTGTTCCTCCTTTGTGCAATGGTGCTGACGATGTCAGGACAGTCCTATGCCAGTCTTTCATTGCTTGACATGCGTGCCGAGCAAACTCGCAAATTTGCTGCTTGGCAGATGGGGAGAAAGTCGAATAACCAGCCAACAACTCCTTGCAGGATTCCTTCGCTTTTAGGGGCAAATATGTCATTCATGGGCACTATCATTCAGGATGAGTCATGGCAGGGGGAGCCGAGATATGGACTTTATGATTTCAATGAAAGCACTCCCGATCTCCATTTTGCATACCATGACCTGCAGGGCGTCATGTATTCTGAATTTGGGGGATGTGTCATAGGCGATTATTTCTACAATGTCATTGTCTATACCGACAATTTGGGCAATTCTTACAGCTGCATGTATGTGTTCAACTTATCTACCATGGAATGGGATGTTGACAAATCCTATACGGATAATGGCACTGCTGTTGACTACACCCAACTTTCTTGGACCAACACGCCTTACGACAAGGGCACAGGACTGGCATACGGCTATTTCTTCGGCGAGGATGACAACAAACTCGTCTTGGGCTCCATCGATTACACAAAGGTGAAAACCAGTGACAAGGGATTGCATCCGGACCGCATAGCTAAGACCGACAAGACGTTCATGACGCTCGCCATCGACGACAGGGACGGACAACTTTATGGCATCGACTCCCAAGGAAGCCTTTATGGTATCGACAAGACCAATGGCAACCTATCTTTCATCGGAGCTACGGGGGTGGTGCCGAGCTTCTTGCATCAGGCAGCCGATATTGACACCAATACAGGGAAAATCTACTGGATGTTCGTTGACAAGGACATGAAATGTGGTCTTGCCACCGTTGACCTCAGCGATGCCACGACCACAATTTGTTATGACTTTGGCAGAATGGTGCAGTTTGGTGACTTCTTCATAGTCGAGACTGATGTATTGGACGACGCTCCTGCCCAGGTGACCGAACTGTCATGGAAGATGCATGATGGCGATGCCCAAAAGGTGGACTTGTCGTTCGTCATGCCTCAACAGACAAACAATGGTTCTGCATTACAGCAGCAACAGATACAATATGTCATAATGCTTGATGACAATGTCTTGGCAAAGGGTGACGCCCTGTCAGGTCAGTTGGTGGAGGTGACGCTCGACAACTTGCCACAAGGACAGCTGTCGCATCTGACGGTGATGGCGGAGAACAATGTCGGAAAGGGCGATGTGGCATATATCGACGTATGGGCTGGCAATGACTATTTCGCCACTCCCACAAACGTGACGCTAAGTGTCGATGGGAATAGCGCCACTCTCTCATGGGATGCTGTCAACTCCAGTGCTCATGGGGGATATGTGGAAATGTCAGGTTTGGAATATCATGTCTGGCTCGTCCAGATGGATGGAAAAAAGGAGGTGGCAGTCACTTCGCAACTTGACTGCTCTATAGAAATAGATCCGGAAAAGTTTGATGTCATAATGATGGGCGTGAGCGCTTCCGGATCCGATGGCTCGTGGCAGTCGGATATCGCGCTTGCCAACAGTGTGCAGGTGGGTGAGCATGCAGTGCCCCCTCTGTCATTCCACTTCAAGGACAAGGACTTTGTAAGTGGATGGTGGCAGGCGGTTGACGCCAATGAGGATGGGCGCACATGGTCGTTCGACGATGATAATTCACGCATGACAATCCCGAATCCCGAGGATGAGACATATCTGGGACAGAATGACGACTGGCTGGTCACTGTTCCCTTATACTTGGAAGAGGGACTGCAGTATTCTCTTGTTCTGTCGGGATGTTTCGACAATGCTGAGGTGAGGGTTTGCGCTGAAGGCAGCGATGAGTGGATTATGGTGACGGCCGCACATGGCACCGGCGACGCATTGTTCAATGGTTCTGTGGCAGGTAAGTTCACGCCAACCACCTCGGGTGCCTATCGTCTTGCCATCTGCGAGACAGGAGCGAGAAACGACGTGTATGTCAGTGCTTTCTCCATCAGCGAAGGAGTGAAGGTGGCAGCACCAAAGGATGTGGAGAACCTTGTCGTCACTCCAGCTCCCTTGGGTGAGAAGAAGGCTGTCATTTCTTTCAAGGCACCCACGACGAGCATCTCCGACTATCCCTTGGATGCCATATCATACATCGAACTGGCTTGCAACGGACAGAGCATTGCAAGTCTGCGCAACATTTCGCCCGGACAGGAGGTTTCTTTTGTCGATGAGGTGAATGTCAGCGGTATGTACGTTTATTCCGTCAGGGTGATTTCTGCCGACGGAGTGGGCGGTTGGCAAGAGGCTTCAGCATGGGTGGGCGTTGACGAACCAGTGGAGCCTCAGGATGTCTGTATTGAGGATTTGCACGACGGTCGCTATTCCATCCAGTGGCGCACACCTGAAGTGGGAGTGCATGGCGGATATGTTGATGTTGACAGCGTAAGACATTTCATCTACGATGTTGTGGATGGCAAGCCGTCTGCCTTGGTGGCTGTTGTCGAGCAAGGAGACAGCTATGTCGGACAGCATGACTTCAACGGCGAACCAGGATGGTTCCAGATGGCTGTTTCTGCGGCATGTCCGAAGGAGAAGGAACAACAGCAGCCAGAGGTGCCCGATGGAGCAATCTCCATTTTCGATGGATCCAATGCCGGCACGGTGCCTGAAAACGTGATCAACGATGGTTCAGAGGTGCTTGCCAATGGAGCCTATGCATGGGAGGAAGAGGACTATGTAGAGAGCGAGGCTGTGGTGGTGTCGCTCATCAAGGGCACACCATTGGCGTTGCCGTTTGCAGAGTCTTTTGCAGGAAAGTCCATAGGCGCTTCCCTGTTCTGGTGGTCCAAGAAGCTTGTTGGCTCGTCTGACTGGCTTCTCTCCGACATGAGCAGCGATGATGATGGCGGTTCGATGGCTTTCTCGCCACAACAGCAGGGCGACAAGGCTGTGTCGGGAACGAGCAAGATTTCTCTTCAAGGTGCTTATCATCCCACATTGCTGTTCTGGTATCTCGCAGATGAAGGTGCCGGTGGCAAACTTTCAGTGGAGGTGGACCACGGTCAGCAAAGGAATTCTGTGAGTCGCGTGGAGGAGATTGCTCTCGACGAACAGCACGCTGATGGCGAATGGCATCTTGCAGTGGTCGATTTGTCGCCTTATCTGGATTCCGACTATGTGATTGTCTCTTTTGTGGCAGAGGACGTGAAGCCTGATGCAGTGGTGGCATTCGACAATGTGTCCATCATTGATAACAATCCTAATGACCTGTCAGTGGATATGTTGGCTCCATTGGAAGTGTTCACTGGACAAGAAGCTGAAATGATAATAAAGGTCACCAACAACGACTATAACGCATCCAACACCCCTTCCGGACCATTCACCGTGACGTTGCGTGCTTTGTATGTTGAGAACGGAGAAACGATGGATGTCGTGCTTTTGGAGGTTGAGGAAGATGAATTGATGCCCAATGGAGCTTATAAGGATTTTGCTGCGCATTTCACATCCACGCCATTCACATCGGGCATCATCACCCTAAAGGCTGAGGTGCATTATGGGGAAGACCCGGATGTTGGCAACAACATCATGGAGGCTGCGATGGCGGCAAGGCAGAATGACGTGCCGGCAATAGAAGACCTCACGGCTTTGGTGGACAAGGACATGGTGACGCTAAACTGGACAACACCCGACTATGACACTGACGAGATAGCATACAGGGTGTATGTCGATGGAACATGTCTCTCGACGTTGGAGGGCAGGATGGAGTCTGCTGTCATCGGTCCGCTTGCCGATGGCGCTCATGACATTTATGTCACTGTTCTCTATGGCGAAAGACGTGTGGAGTCTCCTCTCAGCAACCTCGCCACCATCACCACCAAGATAGGGCGATTGACCACGGATGGTGATATCAGCGACTTGGATGTCATTGTCTATGGTATTGATGGCTCTGTCATTGCCGATGGTGTTGGTGCGGCTTCCCACCTGCCAAGGGGCATATATGTCATAAGGGAGAAGTCATCAGGAACAGTAAAATCAATAGCTGTAAAATAAAATCTCTGTAAATAGCAATATCTGAAAAAACAGTATCAGAATAGCAATATCTGCAAAATAAATGAAAGCAAAAGGACATCTTGCCATACTTCTGGCCAATGTGATTTTCGGGTTGGGCGTGCCTGTCACGAAGGCATTGCTCGACGAGTGGGTGACACCGATGGGCTACATGGCTTCACGCTGTGTCTTTGCTGCCCTCATCTTCTGGGTGGTGGCGGCATTCATGCCACGTGAGCATGTAGGTCGTAAGGACCTCTGGGTGATTCTCCTTGGTGGTCTCTTGGGTTTTGTCATCTCTCAGACTCTCACGGCAGAGTCGTTGAAGTTCACCACGCCGGTGTATTTCTCGCTTGTGGCGGCACTCACTCCTGTTGCTGTCATGATTCTCGAAGCCATTTTCCTCCGTGAGACCATCACTGGCATCAAGATGGTGGGTGTGGCTCTCGCCATAGCAGGAGCCTTGCTCATGGTGTTCATGTCTTGGGGAAATGGAGTGGGGAAGGAGAGCATGACCGACGACCTCATAGGCATCATCCTTGCCGTCCTCAGTGTCCTCACATGGGCTATCTACCTCATCATCACACGAAAAGTGTCGGCAAAGTATTCTTCTGTCACTCAGATGAAGCATTTCTTCCTCATTTCTGCGGTGGTCATTCTGCCCATCGCACTTTTTGGTGAACCGCAGCAGAAACTTTA
>ONAG01000137.1 GCA_900315745.1 uncultured Prevotellaceae bacterium | reverse complement strand
GCGCCGACGGCCGTTTTCAAGCCGAAAGCGGATGCAAAGGTACAACAATCATGGACATCTTGCAAGAAATACACGAACTTTTTTCCAAAAACATGCAAAATTTTCGGAATTCATTACAATAGCAGGAGATTTTTAGTGTAAAATGGACGCTTTTACAATAAAAATGTCTTCTTTTGGACGATTTGCTGGGTCAGTTTCCGTGGATTGTATCTTCTCCACAACATCCATTCCCTTGACAACTTCACCAAAGACAGTATATGCACCATCAAGATAAGGAGAACCGCCTACAGAGGCGTATGCCTTGAATACTTCAGGAGTGTATTTGAACTTTCCATTTGACGCGGAGTCCAACTGCTGTGCATAATATTCCACTTGAGCTTCATTGAGATCCCATCCATAAACGATATAGAATTGGGATGAAGAAGACCTGAATTCTGGATTTTTCTCATCACTTTCCCTTGCAGCTGCAATAGCCCCTCTTTTATGGAACAATTTTGGAAAGCATATTTCTGCTGGAATAGTGTATGGCTTTGGAGGCTCCACCTTATTTATATTAGCACCGCGTTTTCTTGGTGCACTCTTGCCTGTCTTCACACTTGGAGCCTTTTTCTCCTCCTCCACTACTGACGATTTTTGTGTAAAGTCGCCAGTCTGAATCATGAAATCCTTGATGACCCTGAAGAACAACAAGCCATCATATTTCTTTTCCTCCACCAACTTGATGAAATTGTCGCGATGCAGAGGAGTCTCATTGGACAATTCAATTACAATATCTCCTACGGAAGTTTGCAAAAGCACCTGATGGCGCAGAGAATCCTCATTCTGCTGCGCCATAACAGGGTTGAAATAAGAAGCCATCAAAAAGAAGGCAAATAAAAGAGTCACTTTTTCCTTCATGACAAGAATCAATACGTCAATTAATACACATGATCATCGGCAGCCAATTCCTCACGGTCGATTTTCTTTTTGTCGATTGCCCTCCAAGCATAGAAGATGTATGCGAGAACAATAGGAATAAAGAAACTGACAATGGTCATTACAGAAAGAGTAAATTCACTACTGCAACTATTTGCCAAAGTGAGACTGCTTTGCAAGTCGGCATTGGAAGGATAATATGCGGTATTGTTCCACCCGGCGTAAAGCAACAAGCATAGCACTACGAGCACCACTCCAATACCTCCCGGCCAAATGCCGGAGATATAGTCAGGCTTTCTCACTGTGGTGTAAATGGCATAGAGCAGCAAAACGACACCTATGACAAGAATCAGAGACACATACCACAGACTGACGAAATTGTGCAAATACTTCATCGGCTCCATGAAAATCACGCCTGTTTCAGGGTCACATGCATATCCATCTTTCAGTAATGTCCTTACCAAAAATGCAAGGAAAAGGATAAGGAACGTGACAGCACTATATGCCAATTTCACCCTTGCCTTTTCGCGCAGTTTGTCATCATTCACATTATTTATAATATATAGGACGCCCAAAATGCGAGCAAGGAAGAACACAGCAAATGCAAAAATCAAATTCCACGGGTCGAGCAGAGCGTCCAAGCCATGAGAAGAATTCGCCCAGTTGCTGATAACCGGCTGCATGTCGTCAACGATGTTCATTTTATTGACCACGAAATTGGAGCCATTGAAGAAAGTAGCCACAGCCCCACCAAGCAATAGAGGTCCAAGGATTCCATTGATTACCAAGAACCATTGGAATAGTTTTGGTCCGAAAATATTGCCTAACTTGTTTTGGAACTCATAGCTCACCGCCTGCAAGACGAAAGAAAACAGTATGATCATCCACAACCAGTAAGCCCCACCGAAACTGGTGCTATAGAACAATGGGAAAGAAGCAAAGAATGCACCACCAAATGTGACCAATGTGGTGAAGGTGAACTCCCATTTCCTTCCTGTGGAATTGACAAGCATCTTACGTTCCATCTCGTCGTCCGCGAGACTGAATATCATGGAATTGGCTCCTTGCACGAACATGAGGAAAACGAGCAATGCCCCCAAAAGTGAAATCAGGAACCACCAATAATGTTGCATGAAAACGTATGTCATAACAATGATATTAATGAATTATTATTTTCCATTTTAAATGAATCAGAAGCATGAATGGCTTGCAGGGATTGCCCTTCTACCTATTTGCTGTACTCTGGTCCTTTCTTTATTTGCCTACAAAGAATATTAATTTCCACAGCGAGGAGGATGGTGAACAAGACGAGGAATATGAAGAAAGTTAGCATTACTGCCGAAGCACTTAAGTCGCTTACCCCCACCCAAGTGGGCAGCATGTCCTGGATAGTCCATGGCTGTCGTCCAAATTCAGCAACAAGCCAGCCAGATTCACTTGCGATATACCCAAGAGGAAGCAGGGCTATTGCTCCTCTCTTCCACCACATGCCTTCAGTAATATCTTTCTTGTAAACAAGATAAAGCGACAAAGCGAAGAACAATATGAAAAGGCATCCAAGCCCCACCATGATTCGGAATGTGTAGAAGCACAAGGGGATGAAAGGAACTGTTTCTTCTGCATTCTTGATGAACCCATATCCGAAATACTTCATGTTGGCTTTTATCGAGTCAGACTTGACATTAAGTTCAGCCTCCTGTTGTGCTGTCAAATTGCCTTTAAGTTGCGACTTTGCCACTCTAAATTCCTTGAGTTGTCTGATGACCTCCCTTCCACGATACATTTTCTCCGCCAAAGGCAATTGCAACTCTCCATTAGCGTCTTCATATCCTCCTTTTATGATATCGTTGACACCAGGGACGAACCCTTTGAAGTCATGTGTTGCCATAAAAGAAAGCATGTATGGTACGGCTATTTTCAATGGAGCTTCACCACCTTTTTGGTAATCAGGCTGTTGGAAAGGATTAACCATCGATACGATTGTCAGTCCCTGACTATCCCCTCCATCATATAAAGCCTCCATGGCTGCAAGTTTCATGGGTTGCACCTTTGCAATCGTATAAGCCGAATGGTCGCCAGTGACAGCTGCCAATACTGAAGCCGCAAGACCAACGATGCTTGCCACCTTGATACTCTGCACTGCAAGTTGTCGCTCCCTGTTCTTGATTAGGTAATAAGCACTCACAGCAACGGTGAACAAAGCCCCAATAATCCAAGCCGATGTCACCGTGTGGCAGAACTTGTCAACGGCAAAAGAAGAGAAGGCGACATCCACGAACGACACCATCTCATTGCGCATGGTTTCAGGATTGAATTCACATCCCACAGGATACTGCATCCAGGAGTTAGCAACAAGAATCCACCATGCCGAAAATGTTGCACCCAACCCTGTCAGCCATGTTGATGTAAGATGGAAGCCAGACGACACTTTGTTCCATCCAAAATACATTACTGCGACGAAAGTAGATTCAAGGAAGAAGGCTATGATGCCTTCTATTGCCAAAGGCGCACCAAAAATATCACCCACAAACCATGAATAGTTGCTCCAATTGGTGCCAAATTCAAATTCAAGAATTATTCCAGTAGCCACACCCATGGCGAAATTGATGCCAAAAAGCTTTTGCCAGAATTTCGCCGTGTCCTTCCAAAAGACATTTTTGGTCCTGTAGTACACCGTCTCCATAATGCCCATAATCAGAGCCAACCCCAAGGTAAGAGGGACAAAAAGCCAATGATAAATGGCAGTGATGGCAAACTGCGCCCTTGCCCAGTCCACCATTCCGTTGTCGATGTTCAATAAGATGTTTTGCATATTATGAGATTTAGTAATTGATTTTCTTTTATGGTTTACTGGTTCTATCCATCACTTGCTGTTCCACGAAGTCAGCCTCTTGCCCATTTGATGCATTTTCCTTGATGAAATTAGGGAAGAAGAATATTTTCAGGAACACGAAAATGACAATGAGTTTTACCAAGATAACAGCCCACAACGTCTTTCCGAGGGTCATATTCCTAAACCCATCGTAATAAAGGTCGAAAGCCCTATAAAGGAAAGAGGTCTTTTTCATATAGCCACGATTATCAAGGTAAATTAAGAGAACAGCCTAAACTGTTGGGTATTTTTCAATGGCAAAAATATAAAAAAAAACAATACGAGCAAGTATATTGCTCAATAATTTGCAAATAAGATGCTATTTAATTCACATTTACTCTATGCCGTTTCAGGTGTTATCACAGCATGTATGTTGTCTATGTATTTTGCGAGGGGTAGCATATATGTCGAGAAGACCGACAGCCTTTCATCAAATGGCGCTTCATTGACCACCGTCTCCTTGGTGATGTCACCATTCTCACAGACATAGGCAATGATGGTCAACAGGAAATCCTCTTGCTCAGCATTCAACTCATTTCCAGATATGTACTCAGAGAAACGTCTGACTGCATTTCTCCTGTCAACACCAACCATCGAACGGATGAAAATGGCTACATTGCTGCCACAGGTCATCCCCTTGGTGTATTTGTCGTAGTCAGCCTTGCTGCCCAATTCCTTCCACAAGATACGCTCAAGTTCAGCTATGTCTTTCTCTGTTAGTTGCTCCATGTTGTATATCTTTTGGAGCACAGGGAGATTCCTGTTGTTTGAAAGGAAGTCCAGCACGCTCTGCTTGTATGACATTCGTGGGGTGATGCCACCTGTCCAAAAAGTGTCCCAAATGCTGTCGATGCGGTTTTTTATCTCGCCTGTAATCATGCTAAAATAGATAGTTTAGTTATGGCAAAGATACAATCTTTTTTTAATATTCTCAAACAACCTAACAACAAAAGTAAATAGGTGTTCAAAAATAAATCATGAAACACCATTGACTATTTTTGAACACCTACTTGATGAATAAATACCATCTATTGCTATATCATTCCCACTCTATTGTTGATGGTGGCTTGGACGAGATGTCATAGCAGACGC
>ONAG01000138.1 GCA_900315745.1 uncultured Prevotellaceae bacterium | reverse complement strand
GTGGCTCCCCAGTCCTCGCACGATGCCTCTGTGATGCTGTTGCCGTGGATGGTGAGTCGCTGGCATTGCGCCGCGAGGTCGCTGTAGGGGCGGTGAACCTCCCTTGGACTTTCAGCAAACGAACCTGCCATGATGGCTGTGCCGCCGATGTGCGTGAAAGTGTTGTCTGAAATCTTGCAATCGCTGATGCCCGTAGTGTAGTCCAGGGCGGTGGAGGCGAGGTTCTCGAACGTGCAGTTGTGGAAGTCAACATGTTGGGCATTGGTCACCCTTACCGCTGCTGTAGGCCGTTCTATCCATGCTTGGTTTTCGAGTTTGGCAGCCCATGGCAGTCCCTCTTGCAGCAACTTGTACGCATCGATGATGGGGAAGCCGCCTTGCAGTGTGACGTGTCCTTTGTGCAACGGGCGGTTCCAGCAGGTGTTGGCGAAGGTGATGCCTTCGAATGTCACATGTCTTACGGGCGTTGCTGCCGTGCCTTCCACCATCACCAATTGTTCGATGCCGTCTCGCTGTTCCGTGGTGCGCAGAAGGTAACTGCTGTTGCCTTTCTCCCCTCCTATGACGGGTTGCGGCCAGGGGTGCTCGAACTCAATGCGGCTCTCTGGTTCCATGAATGTGACGATGGTGTTGGCATCTGTCACCTTCATTTCCTTTACTCGCAGGATGGCGATTGCCCACCGCTGGTGCACCACCATTTCCAGGTTCTTCTGGTTGAGCACATTGCGGGGTGGGGTGGGGATGGTGATGGTGCGTGCCTCCTTGTCGAAGTTGATGATGCGCTCCATCTTTCCCTCTTCCTTTGGATGGATTTGGGTGTGCTGCTGTGGCAAGTCGCCGCAGATGGTGGCTCCTTTTTCCCCACGGATGATGGTGGGCGATGATGCCGTACCGCTGTCTTCTGGTCTTATGAACAGTGGTTCTGCCAGGCGATGGATGCCTCCGCTGATGGTTATTGTTATTCCGCCATTGCAGCGTGGGTCGCCTGTCCGTCGCCATTCGCGGGCTTGTCGCAGTGCGTCGTGCAGGTTGTCGCTTGGTGTCACTATGATGTCACCTGCCTTGAGGGTGGTGCTCGTCAGTATTGCAAATATTATCAGAAGTTGTCTCATGGTTGTCAAGGTGCAGTAGTGTGTCGAGTATTATTTGGTGTGTTTCTTCTTCGTGTTCATGGTGTGCCGCCACGCGGATGCTCGTGTCGCCCAACAATCCCTTTATCATGTAGTAGTGGTTCTCTATCTTGAAGAAAGGCTGTCTCACATGTTCCAGCACCAACAGACTTCCGAGGTGTCGCAAGCCCATTATCAGTGTGCGGTCCACGGGGTGGTCGAGATGGAATTGCACCGCATGCCAGCCTGCTTCGGCACATGGTTCGGGGGATGGCGTGATGGCAATGGTTCTCATAGGCTCTTGGTGATGTCTCCGAGGGCTTCCATCAGTGCTTGCAGGTCGCTGTCGGTGGTGTGGTATGACATGCTCGCCCTCACGGTGCCCCATGGAGTGGTGTGCAATGTCTGGTGTGCAAGAGGTGAGCAGTGCAGTCCGGTGCGCACGGTGATGTCATAGGCGTTTTGCAACATGTAGCCCACGTCGGATGGCAGCAGGCCGTGTATGTTGAAACTCACCACGGGTCCTTGTCTTGTGCCGCCGTCACCATATACGTCGATGTGGCGGTTGTTCTTCAGCGCGTCAATCAGCCTGTTGGCTTGTGCCTGTCCTTTCCTGTAGATGTTGTCAACGCCAATGTCCAGCACGTAATCTACTCCGGCTGCCAGTCCTGCCAGTCCAGGACCATTGGGTGTGCCAACTTCATATTCCCAGTCGCCGTCATTGTATTCTATGATGCTGCTGTCGCGCCCCGTGCCTCCAAAGACCGTGGGATGGAGGTCTATGTCTCGTCTCACGAAAAAACCTCCTGAGCCTTGTGGCCCGAAGAGTGCCTTGTGACCGGTGAAGACCAACATGTCCACTCCCCACCCCTCAACGTCTATTGGTATGCATCCGGCACTCTGCGCAGCATCCACCATCACCATCATGCCCTGCTCGTGCGCCCATTGGCAGATGGCTTTCAGGTCGTGTATCTCGCCAGTGACATTTGAACAATGGGGAACAATGAGCACGTTGCTGTTTCCTGCCGAGGAGGATGTCAGTTGTCGTGGCTCAACCACGCTTGCCGACTTCCTCATGTTGAAGAGGGGGCGCAGCACGCTGTTGTGGTTGTCGGTAGTGGCAAGGAATGCCATGTCGAGGCCGCCAATGAGCCTGTTGAGGGCGTCGGTGGCTCCGCTGGTGAAGAATATCCGCTCGTGGTCGGTGGTGTGCAGCAGTTCTCCTAACCGTTTCCGCAGTCTTGTGAGGGAGAAGTCGTCTGCCGCCGTACTGCGCAACGCACTTGCGGGAGCATTGCGTAGCGCGGCAGTCATGGCATCCACCACGCATTGTGGCTTGGGATGGCTGGTGGCGGCATTGTTCAGGTATGTCATCGGTGTTCCATCACCTTGAATCCCATAACCTCGGATATCAGGTGAATCATTTTGGTGTAGTCGCCGAAAATCAGCACCTGATGGTGTCCGAAGCCTGCCAGTTGGTGCATGAATCCTCGTGCATCGTCCATCTTGATGTAGTAGTAGGGCGAGCAATATACCTCGTCGAATTCCGACCTGAGCACTTCGCCTCGCTTGATGCTGATGGTGTCCGCCATGGGGTTGAAACGTCCGAGAGTGATGTATTTCGACTCGTTCTCCACGAAATCCACTTGCAACTTACCGCCGAACCCCTGTCCGGTGAAAGCCCATAGTTTGTATTTCAGCGGCTGGCTGCCGTAGCCGTTCATGCAGAGTGCCGGCACGGCATGGTGTATGCGCAGCAGGTCGTCGGTTTCCATGTTGGGGTTGCCCATGAAGGCAGGGCGCATGGCGGCAGCCTGCATGATGGTCATCGCCAACAGTGCGTTGAGGTCTTCTTCGCATCCGCTTGGGTATCCTTCGTCTTTGAGCAGCGAGTGGCATACGCATGGCGTGAACTTGCGGTTCTGGGGTATCTCGCTGGTGCATAGTTCGTGGCAGGCTGTGGAGAAGGCGTTGCAGTCGTATGCGTCCATCATCTTCTTTGCGGCGAGGTAGTATTTGATGTCGTTGACAAACCACTCTTTCCTCACTTTTGTTTCCATGGCTCCTGCGAAGATGCGCTCGGCGATGGGCAATGCCTCTTCGTCGGTCACCTCATCCATGAACTTGAATATGTCGCGGAAGGGCATTATCACTATCTCCATGCCATAGCGTTGGCGGATGAGCTCAGGGTCGCGTATCACGCTTTGCAGTCCGAAGGTGGGCATGCTGCCATGTGTCAGCACTAAAGCGCGGGTGTTGGCAACCACCTTTCTCACCCAGAGGGCGTGTGCCGTCTCGTTGAGGTCTTGGATGTCCATGCAGACGTATGCCTCCACTCCTATGGAACGGCAGTAGGCTGCAAAGTCGATGCCCTCGTTCCCGTTCTGCATTATTACTACGGTCTTGCGGTAGCGCTCCAACTTTGGGATTCGCCAGTTCATGCACAGGAAGAAGTCAACTTTGTCAATGTCTTCTTCTATCTGGGCATAGATGTCGCTGCTCACCACGAATGTCTCGTCGTAGCGGGCATCGATGGCGGGCAGCATCTCTATCTCTGGCGTGGCTTTTTTCAGTTCTTCCTGAGCAGTTAGGAACGCCGCCGTGGCAGCCTTGTCCTCTGCTTCAGGTGTCATGTCCTTGGCGTAGCCCGCCCTGCATGGTCCTTCCCAGAAGTGGGAGTGTGTGAGGCAGCCCACTATTGGGCGCACCACCAACTTTGTTTTCATTGCCTGCTGTTTCATGCTTATCTTATGGCTGTTTTTTGTCCGTTGTGTATGTATATGCCTTTGGTGGGGTGCTCCACTTGCCGTCCCATGAGGTCGTAGTAGTTGTTGTCTGCCTTGTTGCCAGACCGAATGTCTTGTATTCCGTCAGCTCCGTAAGGATAGGCGAAATGAAGTGTCCGTGTGAGACTGACGCCCCCTTCTTCGGCTTTCACGTCGATGGTGAAGAGTTTTGCCGTCGCATTTGTTGGATTCACGGTGAGGGTGCCGTTGGCTATGGTGGCTTCCACCCCGTTGGCTTTATTTGCTATGCTGTAGGAGGGTGTCTTGTAACCAGCGAAGAAGTTGGCTATTTCAACTTGAATGCTGTTCTCAACTTGGAAGTTGGGTTGCGCCACCCAGTTGAGGTAGTCTTCCAGGTCGGTGTATCCGTCGCCATCGAGGTCGTTGTTGTTGTTGGCTGTGTATGGGTCGGTGCCGGCGAGGGTTTCATACCAGTTGGGTATGCCGTCTTGGTCGCTGTCCCAGTCGGTGTCGCGTGTTGTCTCGATGATGTTGAGACCATCGAAGCCTTCTGAGTCCATCTCCCTGTCTATCAGACCTTTCTTCTTGGTGTAATGTCCGGTGGTGGAT
>ONAG01000140.1 GCA_900315745.1 uncultured Prevotellaceae bacterium | reverse complement strand
AGGCGACGTTTGCAGAAGTCCTTGCTGACACTGAGAGTGAATATAGGGTTGGTACATTCATAATTGGCATTGCCTCCAGTACAGCCATGTGTATGCATGTTGAAGTCGGCCTGCAACAGCCAGTCGTGGGGCAGTGTCACAAGATTGCCTAATTGTAGTGACAGCATCGGTTGGTTGAAACGCTTTTGCTTGCCGAGGAACTCCGTCTTGAACCACGACTTCATCAATGATACATTATATTGTGGTGTCCACGTCGCATGGCTGCCCAACTTCACGTTCTTTTGTGCGCCCAGAGTGACAGTGAGCCAGTCCATATGGTCATAGTTCTTGTGGGTGACGAGGTTCACTTTGCTGTCATTCTCCAAACTTCCTGCTGTGTAAAGGATGGGATCAACGCAATGGGTGAAATTGACATTAAAATAGAGCCACTTCCACATAGCCATGGCATTTACGTTGTGATATTTGACAGGCTTCAGATAGGGATTGCCCGTCTGTTGGTTCAGGCGGTTCTCATAGACCACATCACTGCTCAACTGCCAGTAGGATGGGCGCGTAGTGCGTTTGGCATAACTAAGGGATAATTGCACCTTCTTCACGGAAGTTGATAAAGAAACCGATGGGAAGAAGTCATTGTAGGTGCGGCTTTGGTCGTCGCGACGGACGCCTCCCACAAAGTATTCTGATTCCACGTATTCATAGCGCAGACCTGCCGACAAATTGAAACGGCCCAGTCTCTGTCGCAGTTCCAAGAAGGGAGCAATGGCCTGCTCATGCTGCTCGTTGTTGCTGTTGGCGATGTAGCCTTCCGCATTCTCGAAACTGCTGTTCCAACGGGTGTTGGTGTATTCCTCGCCCACCTCAATCTGTCCTTTCCACAGTGGATGAGTGACAAAGAGCTTTTCGGCCATCAACCTGCTGCTCGTCAAAGCATAGGTATTCACATCACGGTCTTCATACTCATCGCTAAGTTCTTGCTGTTGGTTTCGGTTACGCTGGTCGCGATAGGTATAGTCGGCATTGAAGTCGATGCAGAGTTTGCCTACTTTTCCAGTGTAGTAGAGGTTCACTTGATGTTTGGGCGCACCTTTGGCCCTGCTGACACCACTGTTCTGCAAGTGGTCGTACATGGTGCCGTTGGCTTGCAGGTCATCGTCGTTGTCGCTTTTGGTCTTCACGTAGTCATAGGTGTTCTGGTAGAAGCCGCCAAAAGAGTTGTCGTCGTTTATTTGGTAGTTGAACCCCATTCGTCCTTCGAGGAATGGATTGTGAACCTTGTCCTTCTGCTTGTTGGTGATCACCCACAGCGTGTCGGCATAGACGGTCTGTTCAAACTCGCCCTTCTCCCACCGTTTGTTGTAAGCCCCGAAGAGATTTGCAAACAGTTCCAGTCTTCCTGTGCGGTAGGTCAGGTTGACACGTTCGTTGTTCGCATATCCGTGTCCTTTGCGGCTCCAAGATGTCAACTCCACGCCCAAGCCTTCGCCTGCAGCACGTTTGGTGTGGATGATGATGACGGCATTGACCGATGCGTCATAGCGGGCACCTGGATTCTGAATCACCTCCACGTTCTTGATATTGTCCGACTGAATGTTTTTCAGTTCTTGCAAGTCAGCCAACTTGCGATTGTTCAGGTAGATGAGGGGCACACCCTTTCCCAAGATTTCAAAAATTTCACCTTTTTTCGAGATCATCGGCACTCGTGAGAGCACGTCCTCAGCCGTTCCCATTCGCTCCATCACCGTGCCTTCCACATTCATGACCAACGAGTTGCCTTTGAGCTGCACCTTGGGTCGCTCGCCCGTCACCACCATGCCGTTGATGGTGTGGGCTTCCGGTTGCATCCTTATCTTTCCGACATCCGTGCTGTTGCAATGCCTATAAATGGTTTTATAGCCAACGAAGGATACTCGTGCCAAGACGCTTTTTTGTTCACAGGGGATGACGAAGAGACCGCTCTCGTTGGTCACGCCGCCAGCCAGCAGCGTGGAATCCCGAGTTGAAAGCAAGGCGATGTTGGCGTAGGCCATGGGATTGCCTTGCTCGTCGATGACGGTGCCCTTGTAGCGTGTGTCGGTTTTCTGTATGCACTCCACTGTGATTTCCGTTCCATCAACTGCCATGTGGATGGGATAGAAGCCTATCATCTGCCGGATGACGTCAGGGACAGTCTTGCGGTGTACGGAGGTGGTGATGCGGAAATCTTCCAACTCGTTGTAGAGGAAGTTGATCTCGTAGTCTTTGGACTCGTCGTTCAACTGCCGCAGGGCATCGCTGAGCGAGACATTGTTGTATTCTCTGGTGATGCGCTGGGCATGTATTGAAATAGCCACACAAGTATATATCAGAAGGATGATAACTCTTTTCATTTGCTCTTGTATTTGTTGTACCCCTTGGTTTAAGCCTTTCCCCGTTTGGCGGGGATACTCAAATCTCATAACCTATTCTACGATGATTTTGGTCGATTGGTTTTCACCACCGCCTTCTTCAAGCCTTATTGTCAGGCTTTCGAAGCGGTTCAACTTCTCTATGGCATGCTCGAGACCGTCCTTGTGTTTCCAAACGAAGTGGAAGCGCAGTTCGCGGGCTGCTTCATTTTGGAACATGACCTCTGTATGATAGAAGGAGGCTATCCTGGGCAGCATCTCATCAAGGCGCACATTGTCAAAGACAACGGGTTCCATGACAGTATCCTGTGTTGTCGTAATGATTGTGTCTGTTTTGATGGTATCTTTTGTCAAGACCGGGGAAGTGTCGTTTGACTCAGGTTGTTCTGTTTTCACAGTTTGTGGTTTTGGGTCTCTGTTCAGTTGAATAAAGTGGATGGCAGCAAAGGCAATGCCCGAAACGACCACAAGGCCGATGAAAGAAGCAGCGATCTTGTAAGGGATTGTCCCACCACTCCGAACTCCCCTTCGAGGGGCGGGGAGCGGCAGCACGTCGGATTCCTCATCGAAGTGTTTGGCGGCGAACTTGCTCCACTCCTCTTCGATGTCACACTCCTGCTCTTGCAACTCTTCATTTTTGAAGGCTCGCTTGGCGAATGCCATCTGCTCCACCAGTTCTCGCGTTTTGGGGTCGTCAAGTGCCTGCCGCAATTGTTCGTCGCCCATCAGCTCCGGGTGTTCCTGCAACTCCAGAAGCCGCTCAATTAGTTGTCTCTCTGTCATCATAATGGCTTACTGTATGGTTTTCAAATGCAATCTGATATGTTCTATAGACTCTCGCAGATGGTTGTGAACGGTCTGCCGGCTGACACCCATCGTGTCGGCCACCTCCTGGCAGGTCATCTCACGCAGGTAGCGCAGGCGGAAAATCTGCAGGGTGATTGGCGGAAGATGTTTTTCTACATACTGCATCAGTTCCGTCATACGCAGTTGTTCACTGTGGTTCATTGTCGGTTCTGTGGCATTGTCGGAGAGCAAACGCATAAAGCGCTCTCTTGTTTTTTTCCGTTCAATCACGTTGCGGCATTGGTTGCGTACGCCTATCAGCAGGTAGGTCTCAGCCGTGTCAGGCCGAAGACTGGTATCGCTGGCTATCAGACGTGAAAAGACCTCGCTCACCACGTCCTTGCTCTCATCCTCGTCGTAGAGGATGGATGCCGCCAGACGGTACATGCGCATGTAGTGCTTCTTGAACAATATCTCGATGTCGTTTTTTGTCATGATGAATAATTGGCAACGCCAGTCCCTTTTCAGGGAGTTTCGACGTCTCATTTATTGATAATACAGTTCAGAGGGGCAAAATGTAAAGTGGAAATGTGATTTTTTTAGGATTGGCTCAAAAAAAACATCCCTCCCACCATGGTTGGCAAAAGGGATGAATTATAGAGAGAAGGACTAATTGAAAGATATAGCTATTCCGCCTCTGCTTCCTTGATTTTCGCCAACAATTCTGCACGTGTTGTCTCATTGGTGCCGTGGACGGCGTATCGTACGATGCCTTTTTTGTCAACAACAATGGTGAGAGGGAACCCCTTGGTTCCGATCCACGACATCATATCCTTTGCCTCGACGAGGTGCGGGCAATTGTTCCTTCCACTCCGAGAGGATGGGCATTTCTGCACGGCACGGACCGCAGCCGGAATACCACAGGTTGAGCACCATGACACGGCCACGGACGCTGTCGTTCGTCCATGTGTTGCCCTCCATGTCTTTCTCTGAGAACAGGGGGAACATCTCACCGGCTTGTGGATAATAGAAAGTGCCGTCTGCCTTCACTCCTGTCTGTGTCAGTTCTTTCATCGTAGCCATGATGTTGAGACCGTTCAGAAACTGGTCTGCATTGTGAACTTGCTCACGTGGGATGGCTTTCCTAACGAGCGATTTGGGTAGCGTGGCATCGACGTTGATGACTATGACACTGTTGCCTTCCTTGTCTTTCAGCTTGCTCATGGTCATCTCACCATCAGGCAGCTGAGGCATTTCTCTGAAGAAATAACCATTTGAGAGATATTTCGGGATGACCGTGTCGATACGCTCTTCCTGAGCCCACCCGTTGACAGCAGTGAGCAAGAGCAGTATGGTGATGATGGTTTGCTTGTTCATTTTCGTTTTTGCTTTGCTTTTATAATAACGGATAATAGGTAAAACTATTGCAAGTATGAGGATGGAAGAACTACCACCCTTTTATCTGAAAACACAATCCGATGTTGATGCCCAAATCCTGAATCAACTTGTTCTTATAATCATTTTTGTTCGTGTCGAAAGCATTCACAAGGTAAGCATCATCGTTGATGGAAACCAATATGCCGATGCTTGGTGTGATATGCATTTTCACACCTATTCCAGGTGAGACATACAGGTTGAAGTCAGGTTTTTTGCTGGACAAAGAATACTTCTCTTTAGTATCTACATTCTTCTCTCCAAACAATCCGAATCCCCCAAAACGTAGATTGACAAATGGAGAAAACCGCTTGTCAAGAAAGAAGTAATGTGTACTTAGAAAGACAGGGATGGCAGAAAACCTGTATTTTTTATGATGGCTGTATCCGATTCCACCACCAATGGCAAACCGCTCTTGTCGCCATATTCACCTAACTTCTGCCCATGTGAAAAGTCAACGACATTCAGGCATCCTCCTTTAGGGTCAAAAGAGGTTTGAGCTCTTGCAAATGCCGTTGAAAGCATTGTCAGCAGAATAAATAGTATGAAATGTTTATGTTTCATTCTCTTTTTCATTTGAATATGCTTTCAAGTTTCCTTGTCAGTACCTTTCCTCGTAAGTCGGCAGCAACGATTATCCCTTGCGGGTCTATCAGAAGATTCGCGGGTATGGTGTTGATTCCGTAAATGGCGCAGAGACGGGAATTACGACCTTGCAGTTCGGAGAGTTGAACAAACGGAGTGCCAAAACTCCTGATGCCGTTTTTCCAGGCATCTTTCTTGTCATCGATGGAAACAGCCAACACTACCAGTCCCTTGTCACGGAAACGTTCATAATTTTGAATCACATTAGGCATTTCCATCTTGCATGGGCGGCACCAACTGGCCCAAAAGTCTATCAGCACATATTTCCCCTGGCCACACCATTCACTAAGCCGGTGCTGCTTCCCGTCTGGTGACAACAATGACACATCATCACAAAACGGCTTGCCAATCTGCCGGCTGCTAAGCATCTGCAATCGAGCTTTAGCCTCATCCATTAGGGGATGACTGTAAAAGTAGACCGTACTATCAAGGACAGAAGATAACTCCTCGTAGTCCATAAAGGCACTGACAGATTCCAGATAGTAGGCCGCTATCACGTTGTCCCTGTTGTCATGAATAACAGCCCGCTCATATTCATTCATCGCTTCTTGATTTGCTGCAATCTGTTGTTCCAACTCCTTTTTCTTGGTCTCGTCGCTTGTTTGTCGGGAAGCCATGAAAAGACGGTAGAATTCATCCGTAAAACGTGATACCTCTTTGCAGTAGCGGAAGAATCTCTCATTCAGATGCGATGCCGACAAAGAGTCGCGTGTGAAATCAATTGTAAGAGGTTCTCCGTCGTTGAAGAACTGTAAACCCATCGCACCTGAGCCTACAGAAAGCAGGTCGTAGGCGGGCCGTGTGCCACTCATTGTAAAACTGCCATCTGTAACGACTGCGCTATCCAGCAATTGACGTGAGCCTAACCCCATACTCTTGTAGAGGTATATCTTGCAGATGCTGTCGGGCACGAAGCCACTTATTTGATAGCATTTCGTCTCATCCTGCGCCATGGCAAATACAGATGCCGACAATAGAGCCAGCAAGATCAGGATTCGTATGCAGTGTTTCTGATGTTTCATTATTCTCTTTTTGTTAATTGATGAGCCTTGTAATACCAATATGTGATGATTGACAACGCCATCAGTAAACCGATATAGATGCAGTTCCTCGTAGTGACTTCCTCACGGACGTTTGCAGCGAC
>ONAG01000142.1 GCA_900315745.1 uncultured Prevotellaceae bacterium | reverse complement strand
AATAACGTAATCATTCAGTGAATCATATCAAGGAGTGCTTTTCGGACAGAACCAACGGTTACAAGTACAGATTGAGAGCGAAATAAAATCAAAAAACGGGATTGAACTTTCGGAAGTTGAATACTTCATTTTTACGAAAAACTTTTAAGTCTCTTGTCATGAATACTAAAAATTGATTATCTTTGCGAAAACATTAAACTATCAAGCATTATGAAAAAAAGCGTTATCACCATCCTTACAGCCTTCGCCGCACTGTCGGCCACCTATGCGCAAGAAAAGGTCATCAGCCCCCAAAGAATCAACCCGATGCCGAAAATCACTGTAGAGAAATGGGAAAAGCTCTCCAACCAATATGGAGATGATTCTGAGGAGCTAAGGAGATATGGCGACGTCACCATCTACGATGACTTGTACAGTGGCAAGTGCAGCTGGTACTGCGGTGGAGCGGTAAAGAGCGTCACTGCATCAAGCTGCCTGTCGCCCAACAACAAGTTTGACTACAAGGGCGAGAACGCCCACGATTTCAACCACGAGAGCGTGTGGGCCACAAAGGGCAAGGGGATTGGTGAGAGCCTTACCTACACGTTCGAAGGGAAATGCCCTCGCATCACTACAGTGAATATCCTCAACGGCCATGTCAAGTCGGATAAGGCATGGCAAGCCAACTCACGCGTGAAGAAACTTCGCGTATGGTACAACAACCAGCCTTATGCCATCCTCGCCTTGGAGGACAGCCGCACCCTCCAAAGCTTTGATGTCGGCATTCTCGGCTACAATGACGGAGCAAAGCCCGACTGGACACTGAAATTCGAGATTCTCGAAGTCTATCCTGGCTCGAAATATGGTGACACCGTCATCGCAGAACTGTATTTTGATGGAATCGACGTGCATTGACCTTCAACAGGGGAAAGTTTACTGAGGTTTCCTGACATGCATAAAGCCAGGAATGGTAGAGTGCAAATGATTGGATTTCAGAAGAGTTTTTTTAAATACCATCCAAAAATGAAGAATACAATCAAAATCTGCATGGCAGCCATGCTCCTGTTAATGGCAAGCTCCAATGCACAAGCACTTAGTGCAGGCAAATCGTGGATTATTTCATCTCCTGACAAGAAGACACAGGTTACAGTCGGGACATTGAATTACATCTGGCTGTATTGGAGCATCGAGCACAATGGCGTATCCGTGTTGGAGCGTTCAGGGATGAATGTGATGATAGATGGAACCTATGATGTCTTTTATGATGCTAATAAAAAAGGCGGATTGGGCAAGGTTACAAAACGGGTGCAGGTAAGGACGCAGTTTGACACACCGTTCTATAAAAAGGCGGTGGTCAGTGACGAATACAATGGTATGACAGTGGCGTTTAAAAACGGCATCAGCGTTGAGTTCCGCGTATATAACGATGGTGCCGCCTATCGTTTCCTAATTGACAGGAAACACATGTCGGAAGTGACCTGGGAGATAGCGGAATTTAATTTTGCCGATGACTATACTGCTTTCATACCCTACGTAAACGACAACCGTGGTGGCGAGCGCTATTGTTATAGTTTTGAGTCCTATTATGACGAGCAGCCCCTTTCCAAGATGTTCAAAGATTCACTTGCCATCACGCCATTGGCTGTCTGTCTGCCAGGAGGGATGAAAGCCATCGTGATGGATGCCGGAGTGGAGGACTATCCGGGGATGTTCCTCAAGAGCAATGGTAAAAACAGTCTCAAGGCTGAATTTGCGCCTTATCCGGCGGAACATGAAATTGACGGCTTCGACCGATTGAACCTCGTACCAACAAAGAGGGAAAACTATATCGCCAAGTTGGATGGCAGTAGTGCCTTGCCTTGGCGTGCGGTTGTCGTTACAGAGAAGGACGCAGACATACTGAACTGTGACATGGCACAGCGACTTGCCCCCGAATGTCGTATAGAAGACACTTCGTGGATACATCCCGGCAAGGTGGCATGGGACTGGTGGAACAACACTAACGTTACTGGTGTTGACTTCAAATCGGGCATGAACACAGATACCTATATTTATTATATAGACTTCGCAGCCAAGAATAAAATTGAATATATCATTATTGACGAGGGATGGAGTGGCAAAGAGTCGCTGATGGAAGAACTAAGCCCCGAGATTGACCTGAAGAAACTGATTGCACATGGCAAAGAGAAGGGAGTAGGCATCATCTTATGGAGCAGTTGGCGAAACCTTATTGGCAACAATCCAGACTGTGACATGTCACTCACCAACGATGTGATGAAGCACTATGCCGATATGGGCATCAAGGGGTTCAAGGTGGATTTCTTCGACCGTGATGACCAACAGGCAATAGCGTCAGCCTACAAGATTGCTTCCTGTGCCGCAAAACATCATCTTTATCTTGACTACCATGGTCTGAAACCTTTCGGGATTCAGCGTGCTTATCCCAATATATTAAACTTTGAAGGTGTCAAAGGACTGGAGAATTCCAAGTGGGAGCCGCGAGTTGGCGATGGCCCCCTGCACAACCAGCCACGCTACGATGTGACGGCTCCTTATCTGCGTATGTTGGCAGGGCCGATGGACTACACTCCTGGTGCAATGATGAACGCCATGAAGGACAACTTCTTTGGCAACAACGACCATCCCATGAGCCAAGGAACACGTGTTCACCAGGTGGCAATGTACACCACTTTTGAGGCTCCTCTGCAGATGATGGCTGACAGTCCCACGATGTATATGAAGAATCAGGAATGTACCGACTTTATAGCACAGGTTCCAACCACCTTCGACGAGACGATAGCCCTTGATGGAAAACTTGGCGAATATACTGTTGTGGCACGTCGAAAGGGAACAACCTGGTATATAGCTGCCATGACCGACTGGTCTCCACGTGACCTGACCATTGACTTGAGTTTTCTCGGTGAAGGCAAGTATCAGGCTGATATCTTTGCCGACGGCGTGAATGCAATGAAAGATGCAACCGATTACAAGCATTCACAACAAACGGTCGGGCATGATGACCTCTTCCGCATCCATCTGAGCAGTGGAGGTGGTTGGACGGCTATCCTTAAGGTCATAAAATAGTAAAGGTTAAGGCATGTTTTTGTCAAAATGTTTGTTGAACAAATCTATAACCTAAATAATTATGAGAACGTCTAATATTATCCTTGCCGTCTTGCTAACGGCTGTTTTTTGCTCTCAAGTTGCTGCCCAGGGATTCCGTAGGGAGAACTTCCCTGAAGGTTCTTTCTCGCCAGTGACAAACATAAATCGTGGTTCTTATCCAAGGGTGTTGGCAGACAATAGTGTCATGTTCCGTGTGAATGCACCGCAGGCGCAGAGCGTGCAGATTGACTTGTGTGGTGTCAAGTATGACATGACGAAGTCTGATGGTGCATGGACGGTGACCACCAAACCGCAGGTGCCTGGATTCCATTATTATTTTTTGATAGTTGATGGCGTGTCGGTGGCTGACCCTGCAAGTCAGACCTTTTATGGATGCAGCAGGTGGTCGAGTGCCATTGAGATTCCCGAAAAGGGGATGGACGTCTTAGAGGTGCAGGATGTGCCACACGGCGAGGTGCGCTGCGTGCATTACTATTCCAAGGTGGATGAGGCATGGCGCCCTCTGATGATCTATACTCCGGCAGGATATGATGAGA
>ONAG01000144.1 GCA_900315745.1 uncultured Prevotellaceae bacterium | reverse complement strand
AGTTGAACACTGCGGTGTTGACCTTCTTTGCGTTAGCACTGATTGCGATGACTGCTGCGAGAGCGATGGTGATGAACTTTTTCATAATTGTAGTTTTTTATTTGTTATTAATTATTGTTTTAGTTTTTATGAGAGTGTCATTTGTTTTCTGATGACGATGCAAAGTTACGGACTATTAGTATGGGTTTCAAACTGAAAATCCCCAAAGGGTAGGGGATTTCCTATAAGAGATATAGGGATGTGGATTTAAACCTTTTGCAACGCGTTGATTGTTAGGGAATACGCTGCGCTAAATGATAAAAGACAAGTAGGTGGACAAAAATAAATTTTAACGGCTACTTAATGCATAATGTTGAACGCTTGCACCCCGCATGGTAACTCCTAACTCCTAATTCCTAACTTAATTGTACCGTTGAGCTTTGCTCGAAGTTACTCTCGTTCGGAAAAACTTAAATATGTATTTGTTTTTTCTCTCACTTATTCGTAACGTTGGCTTCGTCGAAGTTACTCTCGCTCGACAATACAAATGAAAAACGCGTTTTTCATTTGTATTGTCCTCACTTATTCGTAACTTTGCAAAACCAATACAAAAGACAATGAAGAAGATAATCTTTACCCTCATCATGGTGCTGCTCAGCAGCATTGTCACCAATGCTGTAGCACAAACTAACTGTAAGTTCATCACAGGCGGAGTTTCTGAAATCCATCCTAAATATTGGCTGAATACGATGTTGCAACGTCAGCATGATGGTTTGACAGGACATCCCGAAGCACTGTCCTATCCCTATAACTCGTGTCTTTGGGCGGGAGAGATATCACGTTCAGACGAGAGTTATGGCGACAACTGGTGGCGCTATGAGCAGACAGCCTACTACACCGAGGGTTTGTTGAAATTGGGTTATGAACTGAATGCCGACGAGATGGTCAACAAGGCGATGGAGGGTATCGAATACACCTTGTCACATCCCAGTGACAAGGGAGTGTTGGGTAATTCCACGTTGGAGGGCATCACGTGGCCCATGTCCGTTTTCTTCCGTGTTTTGCAAGCGAAGTATGAGCACGATGGCGATGCCAGAATCCCTGAGGCGTTGGAGAAGCACTACCTGAATTTTACACCACAAGACCTTGCTGGAGGCATTGTGGGAGGACGCAATATCATGTCCATCGAGGGCATTCTTTGGACATACGGCAAAACGGGCAACGAGAAACTGTTGCAGTTGGCTGAGGATGCATGGGCGGTGCAATACAAATTTGCAGTGGATGAAACGACCATCATGGGCGATGAACGCTTCTACATGCATGCCGTTACCTTCTCGGAGATGCTGAAACTCCCTTTGCTGCTCTATGCCTATACGGGCAAGCAACATTACCTCGACCTCGCCATGACTGCTGTGCGCAAGGTGGAGCGTGAGTCCATGTTGCCTGATGGGGTGCCTACGAGTGCGGAGTTTCTGATGGGTAACGACATCAGTGTGAGCCACGAGACATGTGTCATCGTCGATTATACATGGACAATGAGCCATTTCCTTCAGGTGACAGGCGAAGCAGAGTGGGCGGACAAGATGGAACTAGCCATTTACAACGCTGGCATGGGTGCCATCACCAAAGATTTCCGCTCCATGCAATACTTCTCGTCGGTCAACCAATTCATAGCCACTGGTTCGTCGAACCACAACCTGTACAAGCATGGTTCCACGTGGACGGCATACCGTCCCACACATGAAACTGAGTGTTGCTCGGGCAATGTGAACCGTATGTTGCCGAATTTCGTAGGTCGCATGTGGATGACTGACAGCAAGGGGGGTGCTGTGGCAGCCCTTTATGGTCCCAGTCAAGCCACGTTCCCAACAGACAAGGGCGATATGACCATCCTCTGTGAGACCAACTACCCGTTTGGTGAAACACTCCTTTTCCATGTCAGCGGAGCTGAGGGAGCAAGTCTGCCCCTGACACTGCGCATCCCTACATGGTGTTCAGCTGCTTCGGTGGCCATCAACGGCAAGGCAGCCAACCTTGTCTTGCCGGCAGGCTCCTTCGTCCAACTGCCCGATGCGGTGAAAGACGGCGATGATATCACCCTGACTTTACCCATGCCAGTAGAGAAGAAGACACTCGAAGGACAAGGCATCTATTTCCAACGTGGTCCACTGCTCTATGCCTATGCCATCCCACAGCGAATGGAAGAGGACACGGAGGAGTATGCCAACATGCACGGCAAGAAGTCTGAGAATCCTGACTTCAAGTGTTGGAACATCACACCCACAGGCAACTTCAACTATGCCTTTGCCAACGATGGGCAGGAGATTGTTGCCACCGACCAAGCCGTAGAAAAGGTGGGCGGCACCATTCCTTTCGACCTCAAATATGCACCTGTCCACTTGCGCATCCCCGTCAAGCAAATCGAATGGAGTCTCGAGGATAACCGTTACACCCCAGCCTTGCCCGAGCAAGGACACCTCACCCTACTGAGCGATGCCACACAATACATCGACCTTGTGCCTTACGGATGCACCGAGTTACGCCTTACGGTTTTTCCGGATGTTGATGCCAAGCCTCTTCCTGCTCCTGAAGAGCCTGACTACACCCAACCTGATGATGCGCCAGCTTGCGTGACTGCTGTCGATGGCAACTATTGTGCCTACTTTGAGGAGCCCCGTTTCTGTTGGGGTGAACCTATCTACTGCAAGGTGCTTGTGGAAGGTGGAACTGCTGACTTGTGCAGCAGTCAAGGTGGTGACCTCTGCGAATTCGTAGGAACCACTGTCGATGGATGCAAAATCTGGCGATGGACAGGGCCTGCTGTCAGCGAGGCGGCGCCTGTGAAAGTCATATTCACCAACCATGATATGTTGACCCACACCATGCCTTTCATCAACAATGGTTACTATAACTTCGATCGGGTACTCTACAAGGCAGGACAAACCACCGGAATCAATCACACCAATGTTTCTGTCGCCCCCAACAATAGATGGTACACCCTCTCTGGCATACCCACTCCTCCTCCTGCTACCAAGGGCATCTACATCCATCAAGGCAAGAAACATTTGCAAAGATGAATAGATGAAGAAGGGATTCCCGTGTTGGGAATCCCTTCTTCACTTTCTAATACTAATTATGTTGTTAAAGAGGATTTGCTACCTGTTTAGCGGCGGTGGCGTCGGAACATTGGGATGCGCTTTTTGCTGCTGGATGTTTCCTGCATGTCCTGACCGATCTGGTAGTCCACTCCGCGTGGAGCTGACACGATGACGTCCACTGTGCCGTTTGCCTGTTCGAGT
>ONAG01000145.1 GCA_900315745.1 uncultured Prevotellaceae bacterium | reverse complement strand
GGTGGTCGTTCCAAGGTTTGCTTGCCCCACATCCACGCTGAAGTCACTATTTGATGGCGCATAGCTTGAGGCGAAAGACATGGTTATGTTGGTGATTGTCTCGCTTGCGCTCACAGTGAGGGTGTTGCCTCCATAGATTCGTGCCGCAGAACCAGAGTCGTAATATTTTGGTGTGGTCTGTCCTTTGCCTTTCGAGAATGTCAGTGAAATCCCGTCAATGTTCACTGTGGTTAATTCATACGCATTCGCCCATCCTTGTTCGCTCATGTCTATTGTCACCTCTTTTGCCAAGGCAGAATGCCAAGGCAAGATGAGCAATGCAAAAAGTATCAGTCTTAATTGTTTTTTCATATTTCATGGTTTTTACGTAAGCAAAGTTAATGCTTTTTTTTGATACGTTGTCTAAAAGAAGACGTTTTTATTGTCGTATGTGCTGTTTTTCTTCTTTTTGTTTGCCACTTTTTGCCATTTCGCCATTATTGAGTAATTTTGCACCGTTTTTGTAATTCACATTATACGAAACACATGAAGTCAATAACATTTGAAGCGGCACTTTTCGACCTCGACGGTGTGGTATTCGACACTGAGCCGCAATATTCTGTATTTTGGGGGCAGGTTTGCCGCCATTATCATCCAGAATTGCCAGGATTGGAGAACAAGATAAAAGGACAGACACTTACACAGATATTGGATGCCTATTTTGCTGACGAAGACATGCGCAAAGAGATTGTGCTAAGACTCGATGAGTATGAAATGGCAATGGACTATCCATATATTCCAGGATTCCTTTCTTTCATGCGCATGTTGCGGGATGCGAATGTTCGCACAGCTGTTGTGACAAGCAGCAATGTGCCAAAGATGGAATGTGTCTATAAGGCACATCCAGATTTCCTGCATCTTTTCGATTCCGTGCTTACTGCAGAGGATTTCGATGAAAGCAAGCCCTCTCCAGATTGTTATCTCAAGGCAGCACAGAAATTGGGAGCAAGCAAAGATGGCTGTGTCGTCTTCGAGGACAGTTTCAATGGCTTGCGCTCTGGCATGGCGGCTGGCATGGCTGTCGTGGGTCTTGCCACCACCAACGATGCCGACGCCATAGCTCCTCTTTGCGACATTGTCGTACCCGATTTCCAAAACTTGAAGATGGAAGATTGCCTGCATCTGTTGAATAATCATTCGGCTTCTTGACATGAACACACAAGACACACCCGTACATTTGCGTCTATGGCATCGTGACTTTTGGTGTCTTTCTATGGCAAACATGCTGATTTCGATGGTTGTCTATGGACAAATTTTCATGGTGCAGACCATTGCTGAAAGTGCTCATATCCATCAGGACATCGTTGTCAAAAGTTGGGGTGCATACGGCTTGGGGTTGTTTGTGCTTGGAGTCTTTGTGTCCTATCTGGTGCAGCGGTATAAGCGCCGACGTGTCTGCCTCATTGCCATGACAGGAATGGCAGCGGCAATAGGAGGGACGGCTTTCGTCACCTCGGTGCCGATGGAGATGCGTGAGTTGCTTTTCTTGGGGGCGAGATTTGCCGTTGGAATGTTGTTCGGACTTGCACAGATGGTGCTTTCGAGCACTCTTGTAATAGACATCAGCGAGTCGTACCAGCGCACGGAGGCCAATTACGTGGTGGCTTGGTTCGGACGATTGGCGATGGCACTTGGCCCGTTTGCTACCATTATGATTCATAAGTTTTTTGGCAGTGAGGTTCTGATATGGACCTTGGTAGCGCTCGGCATTTTGGCTGTGGTTTTGGTACATGCCGTAAATTTCCCTTTCCGTATGCCTTCAGACAACATCAAGCTGTTCAGTCTCGACCGTTTCTTGCTTTTAAAGTCATGGATGCTGTTCGTCAATTTGTTCCTTGTTTCTGTAGCCGTAGGCATTGTGCTGGCTTTGCATTGGAATGATGCCTTTTTCTTTGCCGCCATAATGGTGGGATTCTTGTTGGCTATCTGGGCTGAAAAGATTGTTTTTGCCAATGCAGAATTGATGAGCGAGGCGATAGCAGGATTGTTGCTTTTGGGCTTTGCAATACTGATGTTGTGGTCTGGACAGGACATTAGTGGAATCACATCTGCCATCTGTGTCGGATTAGGTGCAGGATTGTTGGGTTCACGTTTCCTGTTGTTTTTCATCAAGTTGAGGGACCACTGCCAGCGAGGCACGTCCCAGAGTTCCTGTTTCCTCTCGTGGGAGTCAGGCATGGCTTTGGGTTTGTTCATTGGGGTAGGGGGCTGCTGCAATGCAGCTTCGTCGTGTTACGGTGGCGACCATCGTCAAGGTGTCTTGCTCATTGCCTTGGCGTTTGTAATTGTTGCCTTAGCAATGTATGTAGGCTTTACGCACAAGTGGTATATGAAACATAAGAACAGATAGTTATGAAAGCAAATGTACTTGCAAGGAGGCTGACAGTTGTTGTCTGTGCTTTCTTCTGCTGTGTCGCTGTCAGTGCACAGAAGTGTTATAATGGGTATTATACACAGTATTATAATGACAAGGCTCTTATTGCCGAAGCCAAGGCATGGGTGGAAAGTGGCGAGTGGCGCAATGGGTATGATGGTGCCTTGCCACATTCCAGTGTAAATGTGGTGGATTTCTACTTGCAGTATAAGAAGAATCCTGAACAATGGAAGGCATTGTTTGGTTGGTTGGCAAAAACCGATTTGTTGGCTATTCCCAAAGGCAAGCACCCCATAGAGGGGTCGTCGTTAGTGGCAAGTGTTGAGGACAGCAACAACGAACCGTTGGAAAAACGTAGGAGCGAGAGCCATTTTCACAACATCGACTTCCAACTGGTGGTGAAAGGCACAGAGCGTTTCGGACTGATCGACCATTATACGAGCAAGCCCAACACCCGCTATCGTCGAGATGTCATCCATTATGACTATGATGTCGAAAAGGCGTTGTTCCATGACAGCACACCTGACAGGTTCTTCATATTCTTCCCTTCTGATTGGCACATTGCAAAGGTTGCCACGGAAAAGGACGACCAAAACATTCGTGTCATCGTCATCAAGGTGGAATACAAGTAAAGACAAGATCAAGGCTTTTGGACAGACTGTAGAATACTGCTTGTAGGCAGGAAACACAAATACTATCATATTCCCTCAAAAATGGACTGATAAAGTCGTTTTTGGGGGAATAGTTGTCTTTATTTAAAAGAAAATAGTGGGAAAAACTTGCAAAAATCATGTTCCTATTAAAAAAAATATTATCTTTGCTAC
>ONAG01000146.1 GCA_900315745.1 uncultured Prevotellaceae bacterium | reverse complement strand
TGAAGACAATCCCGACAGCAGCTTCATCGAAAGAATCACTTCTTAGGAGGTACGCTTGCTACCCCCTAAGAAGTCATGGGCTCATGACTGAGTAGTTACCATAACCCGAGAAAATAGTTAAAATTTGTTATTGCGGAATTTGTCTTTACCAATAAGGAAACACAACAATCGTCATATCCACATTTATTGTCTAATTTTGCATTCCATATCCACCTTCCAAGTTTAGGAGATGGAAAATAGTCAAAGGATTCACTTATTCAAGAATGAGAAAAGTAATAACTTTCGGAGTTTACGACATGTTGCATATAGGGCACATCTTGCTTTTCAAGCGTGCAAAGGAATTAGGCGACCACCTGACAGTTGCCGTTCAAGACGGTGACTATATCAAGAAATACAAGCCCGAGGCAGACATGGTATATACCACAGAGGAACGCCTTTATATGGTAAGTTGCATCAAATATGTCGATGAGGTAGTCACATACAAGGATGTGGACATCGACATCCAACAGAATGACTTCGACATATTCGCCAAAGGCCCCGACCAAATCCATTCAGGATTCCAGCGAGCAGTTGAGTGGTGCAAGGAAAATAACAAAGAAGTGGTAATCATTCCAAGGACTGAGGGCATCTCGTCCACAATGCTGCGAAACTACAGCAAGTCGAAGTAACTACAATAGACATCTGTTTCATCATGAACACATTATCCAAAGATAACAAAATATTAGTGGTCTGTGGAGGCTTTTCTTCAGAACGTGAAATATCGCTTCTGAGCGGCAGGGCCATTTACCAAGCTTTACTCAAGTTAGGTTATAAAAATGCCTCACTATTCGACCTTGCACGCGACAATGCCATCGACATCATCAAACAAAAGCCCGACATGGTCTATATCGCCCTTCATGGCAAAGGCGGCGAGGACGGCTCCATACAAGGTTTCCTGGAATGGGCAAACATTCCATACACCGGACCGGGCATTTGCAGCAGTGCAGTATGCATGAACAAGGTTGTGACCAAGCGTTTTCTTGAGAGTGCAGGCCTACCAACTGCCAAGTTCGAGGCATATTATAAAGACGACATCAAAGACATTGATATTTTCTCCCAACACATCAAAGAAACATTTGGGTTGCCCCTGATATTCAAACCATCATGCCAAGGTTCAAGCATTGGCATTGTATTGGTGAGAAAAGAGGAAGACATACAAAATGCCTTAGAGGAAGTGTTCAAATACGGTGACCAACTATTGGCAGAGCAATTCCTTGATGGCGTGGAATTATCTTTACCTATCATGGGAAACGAGCACCCTATGGCACTCCCTATCATAGAGATAGTTTCAGAACGAGAGTTCATAGACTATGAAACAAAATACACCAAGGGACTTTGCCAACATATTATCCCAGCATGCATTGATGAAGTCACAGCAAAGCAAGTAGAAACCATTGGTCTTGAAGCCTATAGGTTGCTCAACTGCCGAGGTCTCTCCAGAATAGACTTCATCGTGGACAAGACCAAGGGTCCCATGATCATCGAGGTGGACACCCTGCCAGGAATGACAGCCATGAGCCTTTTCCCTGCTGCAGCACGCTTCATGGGTATATCATTTGAGGAACTGGTGGAAAAAACGCTGCTTCTGGGATTTGAAGCTAAACGAGACTTAATAGACTGACAAAAACATGGAGGTTCATGCCAACCAAATAGAAAAACGGTCATGGGTTGAAATCGACATGACTCAACTCATGAACAATTACATAAATTACAAGAAATGCCTGAAACGAGATGCCGAAATAATGGCTGTCATCAAGGCAGATGCATACGGTCATGGTGACGTACAGGTGGCACGTTTGCTTTCCGACTTAGGCGTAAACATGTTTGCAGTTTCCAACATCGACGAAGCGGTATGCCTAAGGGAAGCTGGCATAAAGGGAGAAATTCTCATCTTGGGCTATTCTTCCCCATATTACGCGAGAACACTGCACGACCAAGACCTTACCCAAGCCATTGTGTCGGAACAATATGCCGAACAACTTGCCAACACAGGAATTGACATTAAATGCCAGTTTGCCATAGATACTGGCATGAATAGAATAGGCATCGATGCAGACAAGCCAGAAGAATGCGAGCAAACTATTCGCAATTATTCCAAAAGGCTTCATATCAATGGCATATTCACTCATTTATGCGTGGCTGACGGTAGCAGTGAGTCGGACATTGCTTTCACACATGACCAACTGAACAAGTTCAAAGACGTCGCAGACCGGGTTTCCGACTTGAATCTGCCATACATTCATTGCTGCAACTCAGCAGCTGGGCTTTTCTATCTCGACGACACACCTTTTTATGAAACCATCGGCAACATCGTGAGATTGGGAATCATACTCTATGGACTGAAACCTGACGTGACCAACGAATTGCCACAAGGCATAGAACCGGCACTATCGTGGAAGTCTGTCATATCGATGGTAAAACAAGTGCATCCAGGAGAGACCATAGGCTATGGGCGCACATTCAAGGCAGACAAGGAAATTACTGTAGCCACAGTCGCCACGGGCTATGCAGATGGCCTCAACCGACATCTTTCCAATTCAGGCAATGTACTTATCAATGGCCACAAGGCTCCCATATTGGGAAGAATATGCATGGACCAAACACTTGTAGATGTCACCGACATACCATCAGTCAAGATGGGAACACATGCCATAATACTTGGCAAGAGCGGCAATCTGTCATACAATGCCGATGACATGGCTTGCGACTTGAACACAATAGGCTACGAGATTTTGTGTCAATTGTCGAAACGTGTGCAAAGATTTTATATTTCAACATACAGCATTTTATAATATCAAATCATTATTCTCATTGATTTTTCACATTGAAACCAATGTTTTTTAACTAAAGCTTCGCAAGTGAATATTTATTCATCCTGCGACTAATTTATACATTTGATATAGCTTATGGAACTTTGGATTCCCGTCAATAACAGCAGAA
>ONAG01000147.1 GCA_900315745.1 uncultured Prevotellaceae bacterium | reverse complement strand
GCATTGGTGGTGATGTGGGGGAACTGACTGTCGGTGAATGTGCCTGGTGTATAGTCCATCGGACCGATGACATTGCGTGTATAGACTACGGTGGCATTGTGGGGTGGCGCCAAGGTGGTCATCAGCGCATAGTTGTTGTACCACTCTGCACCATAGATGCCCTCCATGCTCACCATGTTGGGCCATGTGCGCTGCCATCCATTAGGTATGGTACAACCATGGAAATCGACCAGCAGATGGTGACGGGCAGCATCTTTGAGTATATCAATGTAATAATTGACCATTGTATCGTTGTCGGGCGAGAAGAAGTCGACCTTGATGCCACTTGCTCCAATGCTTTCCAGCCATTGCATCTCGCGTTCACGGCTCTCTGCCGTATTCAGCCGGTCTTGTGGCTGTGGGGCGTGAGGTCCTACAAGCGATGTGCCGGAATTGTACCACAGGTTAATTTTGACTCCCTTTTGTTTGGCGTATGCCATCACGTCGTTGATGTCACCTCCGTTGGTCATCTCAGGCCATTCCCAATCAACGAGACAATAGGGCCATCCCATCTGTGCAGCCAAGTCGATGTATTGTTTCACCAGCGCATAATCCTTGGAACCATGATTATATGCCCAATAGATCCAGGAACTGACACCGGGCTGAATCCAACTTGTGTCGGCAATCTGGCTTGGTGTAGCCAAATCGGTGACGAGAGTCGATTCGACCACATCTGCTAAAGAGCCAATAATGGCGAAACGCCAAGGTGACAAACCATCGCAGAAAGCAGACGGACCTACCAGTTGAACCTTGTATTGCTCGGAATTGTCGGCATTGACAAGATACGAGCCGCTGTCGTTACTTCGCAGATCTGACTCCGCAATGAGCATAAACAGCCCCTTTTGTGGCTCCACCAAGGCTGGATAGCTCCATTGGCCATTGGTAACATCACGCAGATTTCTGTCTTTTACAGTCTTTCCTTCTGTGTCGTGTGGGAAAGGTTGTTCGTTGCCAAAGTCGTAAGGAGCTATCCATCTGTCCTTACCATCTGCCACATAGAATGAGGTGCAATCGTCTGTTACCTTCACGCCTTGCGGGATACGATAGCGGATGGCAACACCATCATTATAGAGTCTGACGATGGCCTCAAGGGTCATATTGTCTGCATTGGCATAAGTAAAAGTCTTTTCGTTTGCACGGTTCATGCAATGGCTCCTCTTGCCTGTGACCATGGTATAGTCGGCCTTGATTGTCTTTGCGGCAGTCGATTGTTTCAGCACCAGGCATGAATCAAGATTTCCCTGATCGGTTATCAAGCCGAGATGGATACGTGTCACCATCTGCTTACTTTTGTCGTATAACGTCACTGACTGCCCATTCACCTCAGCGCTCAACTGATGGTTGGGTGATTCGAATTTGTCTTTTCCAAAGCTGTGTACACACAGTGATGTGAGGAAGAACGTGAAAAGAATAATACGTTTCATGATGATGTTTTATTGAATGATGATTGCATCGATGGCAACCATTCCGTTTTTGTTCTTCAGTTGTATTTCGTGTTTGCCTTTGCGCAGCTTTTTCGAGGTGAAGACGACGGACTGATGCTTTACTTCCCGCTGCTTGACAAAAGACACCTCACCCACGTGTTTGCCATCGACGAGTACCTCCAAGATGCCCTGCCCCATTCCTTGCGGTGCGATGATGCTGAATTTTCGGGCTTCAAGAGTTACGGTCCAAGTGTCACCTGCCTGGTTGCTGAAGGATAGGTCGTTGTTGAAATCGCCTTCATGGGTGTTGCAACGGCGGTCCCATCCGAAAG
This sequence comes from uncultured Prevotellaceae bacterium, assembly GCA_900315745.1. GTDB lineage: Bacteria > Bacteroidota > Bacteroidia > Bacteroidales > Bacteroidaceae > Prevotella. Next base: position 1,121 of record ONAG01000147.1, on the reverse strand, counting down.
TGCGCACACCTGGGTCGTCATCGTTAAACCATGCCTTATCGTGACTGATTCTTACCACTTTATATCCCATTGCCAGCTTCATGTCTTGGATGCCTTCCGAACGCAAAGGCTCGCCCAGCTGAAGTGTCAATCCCTCTGCCGACTGGATGAAAGGAACGGCACGACCATTCTCCACCATTTCCACTTTTGTGATTTTCCCTACAGAAGCAGATTGACTGGAGAGTGCAGGCAGGACGATGGGATCGGATGAGGGATGCAGGATGACGGCATAGATATGACCGCCCTGACGAGTATAGATGACATCGTTATTACCCCATACATCGAATGGTCGTGCGCTGTAAATAGCCTCTTGGTTGATATCAATCCATCGACCGAAGTCCAGACATATCTGCCGTGCTTCATCGTCGATATTGCCACGCCCATGCTGTGTGATATTGAGGAGCAGGCAGCCATTACGCGACACATTCTGCATCAGACGAGTGATTATTTCCTCAGCGCTGCGATAACTGCCGCCTTTCTGATAATGCCAGTCCTGCAGGCTTACTTCTGTCTGGAAAGGAAAAGCCATGATGTCGTCTTCAGTGTAAAGCTCTGTGCTTTTTACCAATGAGCGATCCACGATGCCAACCATTTCGGGATTTCGCTGAAAACTGTTGTAGCGGCCACCGACACCCTTGAATGTTGCTACCACTTCCTTGCGCCCTTCTGTGCGTTTGTCTGCGATATTGTAGAAATTGGCGATAATCTGAGGCGTCAGTTTCCCAAGTCCCATGTCTATGCCCAAGTCTATTTGCGAGTCGCCGGCATGGTCATCAAAGTAGATCATGTCGGGCTGGTATTTGCGTATTGCATCGTCCACACGCCACATGAATTGGTTGGCAAACGGACTCTCTAACGACTTGCGTCCGTCGTGATGTACAGGACCGTACAGGTCTTGCGGGTCCATCCCCTTCCACCATTTATCTGACCCATCAGCGTTGGGCTTGTAGCCATCAGCCTTTGTCAGCATGGCATCGTAGGGTACGCCTGCCTTGTCGCCCTGCTTATCGCTGGTGTATCTGACAGGCATGAACTGTCCCCACGTGCGGGCAGGGGTATTATGGAAACCTATCCCGAAAGGC
>ONAG01000162.1 GCA_900315745.1 uncultured Prevotellaceae bacterium | reverse complement strand
AATAATTATGCATTACAGACACATTCTGAAAATCTTCTCAACGTCGGCAGGAGTCAGGTCGGTGAATCCGTGGAGGATGCCTTCTGCGCCACAGGCCTTGCGTGCCATTGCCGCAAAGTTCTTGTCGTCGATGCCCAGGTCGGAAAGGCGGCTCTTCAGTCCGAGCGTCTCAAAAAAGAAGGTTTCAAGAGCCTGGATAGCGGCTTTGGCTCCTTCCATGACGGGCAGCGAAGCATCCAGTCCCATAACATTCACACCGAAACGCTGGATGATGGGAGCGGTCTCATCGTCAAGCACGTAGGTAAGCCAACGTGGAGTAAGGATTGCCAAGCCGTGGCCGTGGGTGATATCGTAGAATGCCGACAACTCATGCTCCATAGAGTGGCAGACGGTGGCCTGGAAGAATCCCTCGTAGAGGAAGTTGTTCAGTGCCCACGACGATGCCCACATCAGGTTGGCGCGAGCCTCGTAGTCATCGGGCTTAGCCACTGCCACAGGGGCATATTTCACGACAGTCTTCAGCACCTCTTCCTGTATGCGCAGCAGCATGTCCATCGACTGCTTCTTGCTGAAATATGCCACGTCGAAGATGTGCGACATGATATCCACGCTGCCGCAGGCTGTCTGGTAGGCACTCACCGAGAAGGTGTTCGTGGGGTCAAGGAACGACACATCAGGATTGTTGTCGGGAGCGAAATAGCCCAGTTTCTCGTTGGTCTCCACATTGCTGATGACACAGCCGCCATCCATCTCAGAGCCTGTAGCCGAAAGGGTCAGCACAGTGATGATAGGCAGCGTCTCGCTGACAGAAGCATTCTGTGTAATCAAGTCCCACACGTCATCACCTCCATACTTTGCTCCTGCCGCAATGGCTTTCGTGGCATCGATGGTGGATCCGCCACCAACGGCCAGCAATACGTCGATGCCCTCCTGTTTGCAGATAGCGGCACCCTTGTTTACAGTCGTGTGACGAGGGTTAGGCTCCACGCCAGCCAGTTCAAACACTTTGGCTCCTGCTTTCTGGAGTTCGGCCATCACCTTATCGTACAAGCCGATTCTCTTGATGCTGCCTCCACCATAGACCATCAGTACACGCTTACCGAAACGTGCCACTTCCTCATGCAGTTTACACAACTGCTCCTTACCAAAATAAACCTTGGTCTTGTTCTCAAATACAAAGTCTCTCATATTGCTTCACTTTTTATTTTTCACTCAAACTTATTATCCACTTCTCGACCTTTTTCTTTTCCGTACGCGCCTCGTGACCGTAGATGCTGAAGCCCTTGGTGACATTTGCCCCAGGGAATGCTTCCTTCACATCCTCCACACAGTTGGCCAATCCAGAACCTTCATGAGTGGTGAAAGGAATGACGGTCTTACCCTTCAGGTCGTTAGCATGCTTCTTGAAGAAGGTGAACATCACTTGCGGATAGGTGCCCCACCATACGGGGCCACCGATAAACACAGTGTCGTATTTATTTAGGTCGATGTCGCCTTCATATTCTGGCAACTCACCGTTTTTAACTTCTTCCTTTGCCAGATTGATGAGTGGTGTATAAGCCATGCCGTCGTACTTGTGGGTAACGATTTCAAACTGCTCTGCACCGGTCAATTCCGTGATGTAGTCGGCCACAATCTTCGTGTTGCCCACCTCAATGTTTCCTACTGCATAGTTGTCTCCCGCATGTGAGAAGAACACTACTAATGCCTTTCCGTCCTTTGCCATAACTTTCTCCTGTTTTGCGCCGCCGCTGCATGCTGTCGATATGAGCAATGCCAATGCGGCTGTGATGAAACTTTTGATATTCATTTAAATATACTTTTAAATTTGTGTGCAAAGTTACGACGATTTCCTGTCACTTTTGTTTCACTAATTGCTTCACAATTTTCACTTTTTCCCTAAATCGTTCTTTTATATACAAAATAATGTGTAATTTCGCAGCCATGAAGGCAGATTATCAATATTCCACAGACTTCTACGGGATGAATTCCTATGAGTTGAGCCACACCTGCATGCATCTGCTTTGCTTGGCAGGTGAGGCAAGTTTTGTGTTCAA
>ONAG01000149.1 GCA_900315745.1 uncultured Prevotellaceae bacterium | reverse complement strand
GGCCAAGGCCGTGCCCTATCTGGCACTGGCGTTCGTCATCATGATCATCATCCTGCTCATGGCACGGTTCGTTCTCGGCGTGCCCCTCATGGGTTCGCTGTTCTGGATCTTCGTCATCTCTATCGTTTACATCCTACTGGCGCTGGCATTGGGTTTGTTGGTCTCCAACGTGGCGCAGACACAACTGGTGGCACTACTCATGTCGGCAATGGTACTCCTGATGCCTATCGTGATGCTGAGTGGGATGATTTTCCCTGTGGAGTCGATGCCCCGCATCCTGCAATGGATATCGGCCATCATTCCCACGCGCTATTACATCTCTGCCATGCGCAAGATGATGATCATGGGTGTTGGCATTGAACAGGTGCTCTTTGAGCTGACTGTCCTCTCAGCCATGCTTGTTGCGCTGCTGACCCTCGCATTGAAAACGTTTAAAGTAAGACTGGAATAATACCATGCTCAGATACCTCATACAGAAAGAGTTCACGCAGATTCGTCGCAACGCGTTTCTGCCCCGCCTCATCATCGTTTTCCCCATCATGGTGATGTGTGTTCTGCCATGGGTGATGAACATGGAAGTGAAGAACATCGTGGTAGATGTAGTAGATTTGGACCGCAGTACGAAGTCACAACGGCTCGTCCACGACATAGAACATAGCAACTATTTCATTTTCCGTGGTCAGAAGCCCACCTATTCCGAGGCACTGAAGGATATCGAACATGCCAAAGCCGACGTTGTGGTAGTAATACCAAAAGACTACGACAAGCAACTGCAAAGTGGACATCTCCCACAGGTGCTTGTTGCCTCCAACGCAGTCAACGGCACAAAAGGTTCGATAGGAGCAGCCTACCTTTCGCAGATAGTCACGGCAAATGCCAATCCCAACGCTGCCGCCATCCAGTCGAAAGTCTCAACCCTGACATTGTACAACAAGCATCAGAACTACAAACTCTTCATGATTCCAGCATTATTTGCCATTGTGATGATGCTAATGACAGGTTTCCTTCCCACGTTGAACATAGTGGGTGAGAAAGAATCTGGCACTATCGAGCAAATCAATGTCTCGCCCGTATCCAAATGGGTGTTTATTCTCTCCAAGCTCATACCCTATTGGATTATAGCAATCTTTGTCATAACCATCTGTCTCATTCTTGCCTGGCTTGTCTATGGTATCACCCCTGAAGGTTCCATCTGGCTCATCTATCTGTTGGCAATGCTTTTGGCGCTGTTTTTCTCTTCCTTCGGACTCATAGTGTCCAACTACAGCGACACCATGCAGCAAGCCGTCTTTGTGATGTGGTTTTTCATCGTCTGCACCTTGTTGCTATCAGGTCTCTTCACTCCTGCACGTTCAATGCCCTCATGGGCGTACCTCACCACTTACGTCAACCCTATGCACTACTTCATAGATGCCATCCGCACCATCTTCGTACGTGGCGGCAACTTCCATAGCATTGTCCACCAGCTGTTGGCACTGGCAGGCATAGGCACCTTCATGGCTTTCTGGGCAGTGCAGAGCTACAAGAAGAACAATTAAGGTGGTTATTTGATAGCAATCTTGTTGGCTGGCAATTCACTCTTGACAGAGACAACAGCCTTGCCTTTTCCTGTAGTGCTTCTAACAACCAACAAGGCACGTCCTTTCCATGTTTTCACACGTGGTGAAGTGGTTGGCTCCATATCCTTCAAGTCGGCAGAGGCAAAAGCCAACAGTTTTGCTCCTCCATTGACAACAGCTTCACATGGAATGGCGGCATCAGGACAAACATTCCCATCACGGTCAACCACTTCCACTGTTATGAAAGCCAGGTCTTGTCCGTCATGTCGCATCACTGCCTTATCCGCTGTCAGGCGCAGTCGGGCAGGTTCCCCGGCAGTCTTCAATGTCACACTTCTGCCCCCTGCCTCTGCCCGCAGCACACCCGGCTGATAAGGCACATTGAACACAGCTTTGAACTGGCTGTCGCGATTGACTTGTTTTGTTCCTATCAGTTGGTCATTGAGATATAGGCTCACCTCCGGATGCTTGGTGTACACCTCCACCTCCACAGGCTTGCCCTCCCAGCCATTCCAATTCCAGCTCTCCCATGTAGGCCATACGCTCCAAGACGTTTCCTTGATTTTCCCACGATACCCGTTGGGTTCACGCACAGCCATGTACAAATCGGGCTTGTCACTCCAGAGCATCTCTCGATAATGGCTGATTGGCTTTCGCCAACCGGTCAAATCCACATCTCCGCAATAAGCGCCATGCCAGTCGGGCTGACCACCCTCAACATAGTGTTCACCAGCACGTTCACCTTCATAATAGTAACGACCTATGCCCGACTCTCCCAAATAGTCAAGTCCTGTCCATACGATATCACCCACGATGTAGGGATTGTCGATAGTGACAGCCCAATTCTGGAAGGCATCACGCGGATAACTCTCAGTCTGCCACATCACGCGACGTGGGTCACGTTCATGGTCAGTGGCATGTTTATGTATCATGTAGTTATACCCCACCACATCGAGCACCTCAGCATGTGGGTCGTATATTTCCCAATCTCTGTCCCATGCGCAAAGAGCCTCGGTTACGGGACGGGTATTGTCCATTTCGAGCACAGCCTGCTTAAGATGTCTGGCAGTTGTTATGACGCGGATATCCTTTCGTTCAATAACCTCGTTGCCTATGCTCCAACAAATTATACATGGATGGTTGCGGTCACGCTTCACCATGGCATGGACATCCTGACGGTAGCAAGAGTCGAAAAGTGTGGAGTAGTCGTATGTGGTCTTGGCACTGCGCCAACCATCGAATGCCTCATCAATTACGAGCATCCCCAA
>ONAG01000150.1 GCA_900315745.1 uncultured Prevotellaceae bacterium | reverse complement strand
CTGGTCGTATTGAACATCTACACCTCCCAGCATGAACCAGTCTGCCAGAATCTTCTCATATAGCTTTAGCAGATAGATAGGAACTTCCACGTCTTCGCCGAACACGATGGCTTCTCCTGCTGATGAGTCATCTGAACCCTTGATGTATTCATACACCTGCATGATGTCTTCGATAGTGATTCCAGAATCCATTATCATCTCGATAACATCGGTGATGGTGAGGTCAACCTTAGCCAACGTATCATTTATCTGCTGAAGCAGTTCGAAGAAATCAGTGTTGCGGGAAGGTGCCCGGTAGAAATGAGCCTCGTTGGCAGCAAACATCTTGCGCAGGTCGATACCCATGCTCTCAATGAACTTGACAACCTTCATCAGGTTGAGATCTTTGATTACATTGTGGTAGTAGCGGTTTTGTTCGCCCTCATAATAGAGGACAGGCCATGCCTGCACGGCTGCCAAGGTCTGGATGAACCAGACTACTGCCGACGGCTGATGCTTCAGTTTGAAGACAATGGTGTTGGTCTGCAGTCTCGTCTTGCCAGGCACCAGACTGGGTTTGAAGCCCTGGCTTTGCATCCACGGAATGATGGTACGTGCGCACTTTATTGGTACAAAATTGTCGTGGCGGCTGTGCTCGATGTAATAATTCTGCGTAGTGTCTGGGGTCCAGCCGTTTGTGATTTTTATTTCAGCCAACTTTGCCAATAGTTTCTTGGCTGCATCACTGTACAAATCCATATAATCGGGCATCAGGAGTTGGTGAAGCGAGTCAAGTTTCGACACGCCAATTTCAGAGAGCACACTTTTATTCTTCGTCTCGATGACCTCTTGCACGTGGGATGCCAGCGGTTCTTGAAACAGGTCGTGATAATCTATACCCAGATGGCAGTTCTCGTTGACAGAAATGAGAAACATAGCCACGTCGTTGATGGCGTCACACTGGTCTTTTTCAACGAATGCCGAATAGGCTTGCTCGCAGTCAAGCATACCGCCACCAGAGAATGTCTTGTCGAAAGTGATGCCGCGATCCTTGTATTCCATGTCGCGCAACTTGGCAATATACATGCTCTCGGTGCCTCCCTGCGAATAGCCCATGTTAAAGAGGAATCGCCCTTGTGGAATCTGCTTGTCATCAAGCAACTGGCGGGCAGCCAGAAGTCCGTCAAGAGAGTTGCGGGCATTGGTGTCGCCGCAGAGATATGCCACCTTGTGGTCGATTGACGAGCCGTAGCCTATGTAGTCACTCATGACAACGATGTAGTTGGGCTTCAAGGGGTTTGCCAATATGCCGCAGGGGACGTCGAGCTCACCTTGCGAGGGAGCCTCTTTCGGACTACCTATGGTGTGGTGGTTGAAGAGGATGATGCCGTCACAAGGTGTCGTGCCGTTAGCAATATCAGCAGGTACCATGACGATGCCACTAATGGTGACAGGCTGTCCGTCAGCATCCTTGGATGGGTATTCATAAACAAAGTGGCGCACTTCGCGTGATCCGAGTGTTACTTTTTCTATTTTTGCCTTCACAATAGTGTCACACTCAGACAATATCTTATATGCATCTTGCGCCGAAGCACTCAGGCTGGCACTTATCATCAAAAGTGCTATAAGTATCTGTTTTTTCATGTCTGTTGTCATTTAATAATTCGTTTGTGTGATTTCTCTCGGTTGCGCTCTATCACAATGCCTTGAGTGCTGCCTTTTACACGCTGTCCGTTGAGATTGTAGAATTCACTGCCAACGGTCAATTGCCCATTGTCAATTCCATCAATGCCTGATGGGTCAGGACTGCCCTTTTGGAAAGTGACAATCAATGGATAGTGGTCGCCTAACATTTTGCCATTGTACAGATAGCCCAAAGTGTCGAGTTGGTAACTGATGGCATGAATCCCAGGTCCGTCAGTTGGATTGATATACAGCACCTTTTCGAGCCCTTCGCCACTTTCAAGGATATAGCCTGCTGCCTCACAATACATGATACCGGATTCGGGGGCAGGGTATTTCCCTCCGTTCTGCAGTTCCACCCATGCGTCGCTCACCTTGGCACGACCCGTGGCATCTATCACGTCGATGAAATTGCTTTTTATCTGGTCGCGACAGTAGTAACTATTCATGTCGCCCACGACGATGACGGGGCGTGTGTCCAAACGGTCGAGGATATCGTCTCGCAGTTGTGCCCACTGCATGAGGCGTGCGTCACGGTCAAGACTGTCCTTGCCCTCACGTTCGTCGTCAATGTCGCCAGCATCCATGTGCATGTTATAGACCACTATCTGCAAGCCGTCGGGCAGTGTCAGTTCGTAGCGGCGGAAACCTTTGGTCACCATCTCGTCCAACGAATGACTGAACTTGCCGAAGTTGGCCTTCCAAGGTGTGTGATTGATTGAGGTTGGCACAATGCCTTTCTGCCATGCCCCCATCAAACCGTCACACCCGAAGCGGTGGTTCTGCAGATGTAGAAAATCTATCTGATGTCCATCGATTTCTACGTTACCGCTCCACGAATCCATCTGATAGTCATCCTCCATGGGGACTGTCAACTCCTCGTGATAATTGAAGTCCTCTTGCATAAAAACCATGTCGTAGCCCTTCTTTTGGAGGTAGCGGCCTATTCTGACACTACCACCGCCACCAGGGCCATCGGGGTTCACCTTGGCGACTAAAATCTTTTGCGGCAGGCCGTCAACGTTCAGTGTCGCTATGTTGAACGTTCCCGTATCTTGCGCATGACCTGCAAGCGTACCGCTGATGAGGATGGCGGCTGTCATCCAAAGTTTCAACTGTTTCATTAATAATGTAGTTTTATAAATCATGTTTA
>ONAG01000154.1 GCA_900315745.1 uncultured Prevotellaceae bacterium | reverse complement strand
CTAATGATGAAAAATTAAAAATGAAAAATTATGAATTGTGCATTGTGAATCTCTGTCACTCCTTCAGGGTTTATACACACGCGCCTAACTTACAGAGGTTTCGCTGCGCTCCACCGCCTGCCTGTAATCTTTCTCCCCTTCGGGGATGAAGCGGTGACGAACGTTGATAAGTGATAAGTGATAAGTGATAATTGGAGCGCTGGGACACTCGTCTGAACTCCTGAAATACAAAAGGGAGCATAGCTTCCGAAACTTAGGTCAACTCATATATTATTGCCATTATTTGAAAGAGAATGCCGACGATTTGCCGTTGACATTCTGGAACTGTCCATTATACTCACCATTCTTGTAGGTGCCAACCAGGTTGCCGGTTACTGTTCCGTCAGGGCGACTCACGCGAAGTTCCAAGCGGCCACTTGACGGGTCATAGGAGATGAGTTTCACGTCGCGTTGTTGGTTTGTACTTGCCTCCAGTTCATTGCTGTTGGTGGTGTACATCAAAAAACCTCTGTTTTTGTCCATCGACAGTCGTGTGTCCAAACCACCCATCAGTCCTTCTACCAAGAAAATCAGCGACTCGCCGACAGCCTTATGTCTGCCGTTGTTTTTGACATATTCTTCGTATTCGTTGCCGGTTGGAATAAAGGTGGCCATGAACTCTTCCTTGGTGAAGCCTTTGATGTTGAGTCGCTGTCCTGTCTCGCTTTCCATGCTCGAACCAAGTTCCTTCGTCTTTACCGTCACCGTCTCTCCGGCCTTTACATCGACACCTGGCACTTCTTCGGTCGCCATCTTACCGCCACCCCAGTAGCCTTCCTTGTAGATGATGTTCCAAGCACTGCCAGGGATGTCCATCGACGAGGAATTCTTCACATGGAACACGGCACCTTTTGAGGATACCCATTCGCCTTCGTAGTAGTCGTCGCCCCAAGTGTCGGTCTTGGCAATGGAGAGTGCGGACTTCACCTTGTTGTTGAATTCCTCAAATAGATAGTCGGCGAGTCCTTTGTCTGCCATTCGCTCTGCAAGTTCGGCATCGGTCAGTCCTTCTTTCCATTGTCCAGTTTTTTTCGCAAAAGCCGTTTCTGCTGCGGGGTAGGCAAAGACACCATGTGAGGATTGGATGACGAACTCGCCGTCGGCATTCTCGCTCACCACCAAGTCGACACCCTTGCTGAGGGTGAGGGTGGTCAGCTTCTGTGCCTCATCCTTTGAGATGACAACGCTGTCGGCATTGAATGTCACTGCCAGAGAGTCGCCTTTCTCGGCATCGGGATACATCCGTATGATGGAGGCGCGGTCACCATTGGCGACGGCGATGGCAAACTCTTCGGCAAAAGCCTTGATTTTATCGTCGCCTGAACATGAGGCCATCAGCAGGCTGACGCAAGCAGCCATGCTGGCAAAAATCCAATTTTTCATTTTATTTTGAGATTTACCTAAATTCGCAGCACTTTAGTTAAAGATTTAATTATAAGTTCCTGAACAACAAAAAGTTGTTCAGGACTTTGCCATGTCAGAATTATCACTTATCGTAGTGCTGCAAAACAAAACAAGCAAAATCATCAATGGCATGGCAAATATAAGCATAAAATCTCAGAAAATCACACCTTTCGGTGGAATTTTGCGTGAAGAAGAAATTTGAACGTTACATCGGTCCTGTTGTTGACGATGAGCTGGGGCTTCGGTGCACCACTTTCGGATACCAATACAGCGAAATAGCACGCTCGCTGATGAGCGTATACTTCTGTGGCGGTGACTGCGTCGAAGACGTGACAAGCCACTTGATGCCCCATCTCTCGCTCCATCCCACCCTCCGCACCTGCTCCTCGGACACCATTCTTCGCGGCATCAAGGAACTGAGCACCACCAACACGACCTACACCTCCGAGACGGGACGCAGTTACGACTTCAATACAGCAGTGAGATTGAACAGGCTTCTCGTGAAGATACTCGTGAGCACTGGCCAACTCTTGGCGGGCAAATCCTACGACCTTGACTTCGACCACCAGTTCATCGAGACGGAGAAGTACGATGCCAAGATGACCTACAAGAAGTTCACCGGCTATAGTGCGGGCGTTGCCGTCATCGGCGACCTCATAGTGGGCATTGAGAACCGCGACGGCAACGCCAACGTGCGCTTCCACCAGCAGGACACGCTGGAGCGCATCTTCTCAAATCTCGAGTCTGACGACATCCACGTCAGGCGTGCCCGGATGGACTGCGGCTCCTGCTCGCGCGAGATTGTGGAGACCATAGAAAAGCACTGCGAGCATTTCTACATCCGTGCCAACCGCTGCTCCTCTCTCTATGACAGCCTGCTGGCACTCAGGGGATGGAAACGCGAGGTAATCAACGGCATCGAATATGAGCTGAGCTCCATCATCACAGAGAAATGGGAGGGCAAGGCGTACCGACTTGTCATACAGCGTGAGCGCCGCATGGACGGGGAGCAGGACCTGTGGGAGGGTGAGTACACCTACCGCTGCATACTGACCAACGACTACACATCGACGCCGCGTGAGATAGTGGAGTTCTACAACCTCAGGGGCGGAAAGGAACGGATCTTCGACGACATGAACAACGGCTTCGGGTGGGCAAGGCTGCCCAAGTCATTCATG
>ONAG01000155.1 GCA_900315745.1 uncultured Prevotellaceae bacterium | reverse complement strand
CCAGCAGCAGCTCGAACAGCCCGAGAAACACCAGGTATTCTTCCATCGCCGAACAGAAGGTGTGCCAACAGAAAATACTGATTTCTGGAAGAAGGAAAGCCTACGCCTGATTTCTGCAGCCAATATTGGGGATGTATTGGTAACTCCGAGTATTTCCGAATGTGAGAAGCGGATAAAAAAAATGGCGTTGGAACAACGGTTGCGTTTGATTCACCTACAAGCCAATCCCATTGGTCGATACTGGAAGCCAGAGCGTAGCCGCTTTGATGCTTGTGCAAGTGGTTCCATGCTTATACTTGCTCCGTGGCCTGAGGATTTGCCTGCCTTCGCCAGTGACTACGAACGTTTCCATTACCTCAATCGCCTGGCTGAGAAAGTCTGCGCCATTGGCCATACGACAGAGGTGGCGGTGAAGGGATTACGTCTTTGCCACGGAGGCTGACAATTTTGTTCTTTTTCCTTTCTTTTGCGCTTTTATGTAGGCGCTTTCTTGATAAGAGGTGCAAGCCAAGGCTTGTATAATTCTTGCGTATTTCTCTAATATTTCCTTTGTTTTATCTCTATTTTACAGTGTGGAGTCAAAAAAAATTGTATTTTTGCATTCTAAAGGTGAACTTGGAGAGAGTCATGAATTTCAGTGGCATCTTGAATTCTGGACTTCTGAATTCCCCAAAGTAGAAATAGCATAAACTTAAATTATAATAACTATGAAGAAAATCTATAAAGCTCATATCCTTTATACAAAGGAACCAAGCCGTTTCGAGGTGATTGAAAACGGATATGTCGCCGTTGATGACGATGGGCATGTGGCAGGGGTGTCGGCAGATTTGTCATCGTTAAATAGTGAGGGTGCGAAAGTGATAGATTTCGGCGACCGCCTGCTAATACCTGCCATGAACGACATGCATGTGCATGCCCCACAGGTGCGTAACCAGGGCGTGGCGATGGACATGGAATTGCTGCCGTGGTTGGAGAACTACACCTTCCCCGAGGAATCGAAGTATTCCGACATTCATTACGCAGAGAGCATGTATCGCCGCTTCCTGCATACCCAATGGCTTTTTGGCACTATGCGCAGTTGTGTGTTCGGCACTATCCATACGGAAAGTACCCGTCTGCTGATGAAATTGTATCAGGAAGCTGGCATGGGAGCACTGGTAGGCAAGGTGGCAATGAATCGCCATTGTCCTGAAGCACTTTGCGAAGATGTGGTGGCAGCCGTAGAGGGTAATGAGCGGCTGATTGCTGAATTCAACCAGCCCAATGCCTTGGTGCGACCCATCATCACACCTCGTTTCGTGCCATCGTGCACACCGGAGTTGTTGAAAGCTTGTGGTGAACTCGCCAGCAAATACCACTTGCCTGTGCAGTCGCACCTTTCAGAAAACACATCAGAGATTGCATGGGTGGCTGAGTTGGAGCCTGAAAGCAAGAGTTATGGTGATGCATACAACCGTTATGGACTTTTCGGACAGACACCCACCATTATGGCTCACTGCGTGTGGACCGATGGCAACGAACTGGAACTGATGAAGCGCAACAATGTCATGGTGGCACACTGTCCCACGTCTAACTACAACTTGGCGTCGGGCATGGCGCCTGTCCGCACTTTCCTGGAAAATGGGCTGCGTGTAGGTTTGGGCAGCGACATCAGTGGAGGTCACGACCTCAACATGTTCCGCATGTTGGTCTATGCCATTCAGGTCAGCAAGATGCATTACCAATATGATCGCAAAAAGCATTTCCTTACCATGCCAGAAGTTTTCTGGATAGCCACCAAGTCGGCGGGTAGCTTCTTTGGCAAAGTGGGCAGCTTCGAACCAGGCTATGAATTCGATGCACTTGTCATTGACGACAGCGTTCTCAACTTCGACAACTACACCTTGCTGGAACGTCTTGAGCGGTTTGTCTATCTCGGTGACGACCGCCAGATTTTGTTCCGCTTCTGCCGTGGAAAAGTGGTTGCTGAGCCATCTATTATATGATATAAAGGGTATTCTTTTGACCTACATTTTCCAATTCATGCCTGAATTTCAAAAAATGCTATTAATCTACTTGCTTGTCATCAACGTGGCGACATTCTTCACGTATGGAATTGACAAGTGGAAGGCGAAAAAGTCAAAATGGCGTATAAGAGAGGCTGCTCTTATAGGTCTTGCCGTGCTTGGTGGCAGTATTGGTGCATGGCTTGGCATGAAAACTTGGCGTCATAAGACGATGCACAAAAAATTCAAGTATGGCATTCCATTGATACTTGTTGCTCAGTTAGCATTGTTGCTACTCTGCTTTTACGGAACAGCATGATTATCCTCTCTTATCCTAAAAACGTATGGGTGACTAATGCAACAAAGAGCGCAAGAATGGTTTGCGCTCTTTGTCATATCAAAAGATCGAAATGATGATTATTTGAAAATCAGCTGTGCGAAGTTGTAGAGACCATACTTCCAAACGACGAAGTTGTGCTTCCCGTCAGGATAGTTGATGAGTGTGCAAGGAATGCCATTCTCATCGCAGAAAGCCTTGAGCTGTGTGCTGTGCCCCATC
>ONAG01000157.1 GCA_900315745.1 uncultured Prevotellaceae bacterium | reverse complement strand
CTGTCACCCTGCTGACTTCGACGTATCAACTGCTCCATCCCTGTATATGTTCGTTGCGGGTCGCTCCTGCCTGTTCCCTATTTCAAAATCTTGACACCTTTTGCTATACGGATGCCCCTTATAGTTGTACTATTTGTGACAGGTCTTCCCAACAAGTCATAGTACTTCTTTGAAGAGTCAAAATTGATGACTGTGTCTATTCCTGTCGCTTCTTCCTCGAAAACGGTATATTCCAATATATGTCCACTTTCTACTGAAGGTTGCTGGCTTTCAGTATCTAAATCCGGAGATATGATGAAACATCTGAAAGGTTCCATCGGCGTTCCGTCACCGGTATGGATGAAATACCGATCCTGCCCCCTGTGATAGCGGAAATAGCCAGGTTCTTCATCTATTGACATGGTGGTCCCGGCGAAGCTGTAAGTTTCTTCGCCTTCAATGGTTGTTTTTGTCTCTTCCACGGTCTTGTCCTGTCCACAGAAAAGGATTTGTGTGCCGTATGCACCGTACGTGAATTGCACCAAGTATGGCATGTTGGCATGCAATAGGCAGGGCATCTCCAGACCGAATAACAGCATATAGTTTTCATATCCTTCATAATGTGCCACCTGCATCCATCCTTCAGGCATGGGACCGTTGACATCTGCGGGAATCACAAAGTCGGCATCGAAGGGGAGAAAGACGGTCTCATGGCACGGCTGGCTGGGGTCTGCCTCATCGTCACCATCGTCCCTCCGTGGCGTCAACCTCAGCATGGCATCCGTGGCGGTGAAGGCAAAGGGACAGTAGAAGCAGGCGTCATCGGTGAGCAGCAGGCCGTCACAGACCCCGTTGCATACCACATTGGCACTGGGCAGCCCCTCCACGATGGTGCCATCGTCGGTATAGTAGAGGCAGTTGGGATTGGCCGAAGAACGGTCCAAGGTGATGGCCTCGATGCCACGCAGGTCCAAGGCGGCAATCGTGTCGGGAACCTTCAGCATGGCGTCTTCCGTTGTCAACGTCGATGACTCGCCCCTCGTCGTCCAACAGGTCAGCTCTATGGATTGTGCCTGTGCCACGAAAGGCAGGGAGGCAAGAATTGCAGCAATGATAGTCCTATGTGTTTCCATCATGTTCACGGTTTTATTATTATGATAGGCGAAAGCGGAGAAGACTGCTTCGCATTAATCTTTTTTAAATATTTTCTTCCTCTTTCCTTCTGTACGGGGACAACACGTCCTTGCAGGTCATAGCATTTGAGGCTTGATGAAATGCCGTTTGCCATCTGCCTTTCTTTGATGCCGCTACCCTGTTTGGACGAGAGGAACCACTGCCCGCCCAATGTCAATGGCGTGGAACAATATTGTGGAGTCTCTTGCCGGCGGTCGTGCTGACTTGCATAGTCGAAAGCCTCGGCCATCGATACGTAGCCGTCGCCATCTGTATCGGCGCAGACCGCATTGTCCTCGGGGTCGTGTCCCGCCACGGCACATGTCCAGTGGTAAACAAACTCATCGTACGGCCTGTCGGTGCATGCCCATGACTCCTCGCTTTCCGCACAACTGGTGGCAATGACACGATTCTCGCGACGCAACTCATCAATGAAGCCTCCTGAATGACACAATCCCAGGCACAAGCACATCGATTCCACATGAAAGGCTTCGAGCAACTGGGCCAGATGGGTGGCATAAAGACGACCGCCGCCCCACATCCAGGCATACGACTGCTGCATGCTGTTGTCGAAATCGCCATGGTCTATCATGAAGAGGAAAAGGCGGTCTTTGGAGGTGAGCCTTGCAGCCAACTCAGTGAGCGAGGCCTCCACTTGTGCCAGTGTGGCAGGCATCCACACGTCGCGCTCACCGTCGTTGTCGAGGTCTGCCGACGATGAGGCGAATCCGCTGCCGTCGGCAAGGAGCATGTCGCGGCCTGGGTTGCCTCCATCACTCATCAGCAGTGTGATGTCTTGTTTTGGGAAATGCAAGTCCTCACGAAGAGTGCGGTAGAGAAAGGCACAGTCGTTCCAGTAGCGCTCGTGGTTCATCAGCTTGTTCATTCCACCGTTGATGATGACGGCATGAACACGCCCCGTGGCCTCCTGTGCGCTGGCGGCGCAACAGAAGACCACGACGCTTATGGCTGCGAGCAAGCGAGAATACAGCCATGTTCGCTTGAACTCTGCCGAGCAGGAGCTGACTCGGCTAAAGAACAATATAGAATACAAAATGGTCTATGTTCATTTTATGATGACCTTCTTTCCATTGACAATATAGATTCCCTTCTTCAGTATGGAAGATTGGTCCACACTGACCTTGCGGCCTTGCAGGTCGTAGATGGCAGGATTTCCCATGGCGCTTTTGTTGGTCTCGACTTGAGGCATGGCCATTGTGATGTCGCCCATGTACTGTCCGATGAAGAAGATGATGCCCGTG
>ONAG01000159.1 GCA_900315745.1 uncultured Prevotellaceae bacterium | reverse complement strand
CTATACTGTAGAGAGAATTTATATATCAAAGTCACTTTGTCGTAACCAGATAAACATCGTGTGAGTTTCCATCCGCACTTGCTTTCATGGCTTCTGCCGTGCCTCGCTTCAGGACTTTGATTTTCTTGATGTCATTTGGCTTTAGTTGATTGAATCCTTCCTTGCTGACCACATTGCCGTTCACAACATAAACGATGGCATCGGCCTGCTTCTTGGTATATATCTTCATCACACCATTCCTGCCCTTCTCGCCATATGACTTGGCAACCTCATCGTCAGGATTGTACACGTCGACATAGTCCATCTCATCGGTGATTTCGTAAAGGCTGCCGTTGTACTCCACCCCATCGACAATGACAAGTGGATTACGCATGAAAGCATTCATGGAACCGGAGGTCAGAGGAATGCCACGTGCCTTCGCCTCCTCTTCTGTCAGGACGTGTGTCATGGTCTTCGTCGTTGCACCTTCAATCTTCACCCAGTCGTCCGTTGTGAAGATGTTGTGGATGGTTGTATTAGGCAGGACTTTCATGTCATAGTGCTTGATGGTCTTGCCTACCAGTTGAGAACCGTCAAAGTTCTCGATGTGCTTTCCGTCAATAACGTAGAAATTCTCATGTGCTTCCATTGTTTTGACTTGCACATCCTGCTGTGCTTCAGCTGCCGTGCAGAACAATACTGCACAAAACAGAGTGATTAGATTGTTTTTCTTCATCTTGTTTTTATTTATTGAATGTTACATGTTTATCGGCATCACGCGGTAGCTGTTCCCTTCGTCATTGGCATGAATGATGAAGGAAGAAGAAGGACCGTCTTTGGGGGTCTTTGTGACAATCATGACATCTCCTGCGGGACGTAGCTGATAGCTCTCCACCTGCTCATCCTGGAAGTTGGCGGCTTTCATCATCTCCTTTGCACGTTGAGCATTATCTATCCCCTGCTTTTTCTTCACCACGCTTCTATTTTTGCTTTTATATTTCCTCTTGACTACAGATTTGGTTGTTGGGGTATGCTGTCTGGCATTTTTGGAGATGCCTTTTGGTGGCTGGAACACAGCATCATGCTCCTTCTCAAATGTGTCATCAGTCTTGGAAATGCTTGCTATGGCGACAGGTGCCTGTTGGTCACTCACTCCTGTATGTTTGCCTGTCAATAAAACGAACGCACAGATGATGGCTGCCGCGGTCGAGGCAATCCAATATATCGGAGCTTTTTTCTTTCGCAGATGGGGTTTGGCCGCCATCAGCCGGTCAAATTCACGGGCTTCTTCCAAAGACAATTCAAAATGGTCCGTGTCCCGGGCTGAGGCTTGAAGCAAGAGATACACATCTTCCTCTTCAGGTGAAAGCGACTCCCTATTCTTGCTGAGGAAATCCGCCAACAAGTGTTCCTCCTCGATGGTCGTATCAGCGTTCAGATACCGATTGACCAAATCTTCCTGTGTGTATTTGTGATTGTCTGTATTCATTTTTTCTTCCTCCCTGTCTTTAACAATTCCATCATCGTCTTCCTCGCAGCACATATCAACGTCTTCGTACTTGCCGGAGTCAAATTACAAGCCGTGGCAATTTCGACTATGGACATCCCGTCGCTTCGCATTTTCAACAAGCGACGCTGGGTCTTTGGAAGTCTGGCAAGAGCCTGCCCAATCCGTCTCTCCGCATCCTGCACGATGACTGTTTGGTCTGTTTTGGAACTTGCTTCAATGCACAGCCTTTCGTCCAATACATCATGTTGTGTTCCGCCTCTTTTCAAGATGTTGATGCATACGTTCTTCGCGATAATCGTTGCCAGTGCCTCCGGCTTCTGATAGTCTTCCATCCGGTCTCTCAACTGCCACAGCCGCAAAAGTGTTTCCTGCACCGCATCCTCAGCGTCAAAGGCTAATTCCTGGCAGTCGAAGAACTGCTGGCATAAACTGATGAGCCTTGGCCTCAGCATTGTTGCAATATGTTGAAAGTCGTTTTGTTCCATTGGATGCATGTTCTGCTATTAAGACAATTGAAACAAGAAAAAGTAAACAAAAAAATGAAAAGTAGGTTTTCATTGATTTAGGTTTAATCCGTCTATTTCGAACGTTTTTCTGCGAAAGACTGAACAAATTTTCAGAGATACACCCTCGGCAATCACTTTTTGGTCTTTTCTGGAGGTCCTTTTGTCATTATTACACTAACTTCGCAAAAAAGTTGGCGTTTCCGTAAAAAAACGATGGGTCTGAAGTGTCTTATAGTTAGACTTGCCCTAAAATTGCGGTTCAGCGAGTTCCGACCAAGCTTGCTTGAAGTAGGACGAGCGTAAGCAATTTATGAAATACGGGGTGCAAATTTGGATAGACCGGTATGCTTGAAAAGAGAAATATAGAGCAGCTTTTCCGCCAGAACTACAGCGAGATGAACCATCTAGCCAGGGTCTTGCTGGGCGATGATGAAGAGGCTGAAGACGTGGTGCAGGACATATTTTTGCGAGTGGCAAGGAATGACATTCCGCCCAAAAACGACAATTATCTTTTGGTCGCCGTGCGCAATGCCTGCCTGAACAGGATACGGCAAAAGCAGTTGCACGAAAAAGTAAGGAACTTGCTGCCCATTGACACCGATGCTGACTTCCAGCCCATCGACAAAGAGCTGGAAAGGCTTGAAGACATTGCGGCTTTCGTGAACGAGCAGATGGAAGAACCGCACCGCAGCATCTTCCATCTCCGTTTCGATGAAGACCTGACCATTGCAGAGATAGCCCGTCGGCTTGGCCTGAATCCGAACACCACCTACAAGTATCTCGCACAGTGCATGGAGCATATCAGACAACACTTCAACATCCATTAAAACGACAACGACCATGGCAACGATCAACGAAAACAT
>ONAG01000166.1 GCA_900315745.1 uncultured Prevotellaceae bacterium | reverse complement strand
GACCGACTTTATTCAGATTGTACACATGAGCGAGTTCTATGCTAGAAAACACAATCCACTCTTAGAAAATAGACTCTTCCGTTTCGGTGGTGAGTAGTTCAAGTGCTTTCATTCCCATGACCGAATTGCCTTTCTCGTTGAGTCGCGGACTCCATACCGCTACGGAATAGCGGGATGGATAAATGGCGGCGATACCTCCGCCCACACCGCTTTTTCCGGGTAGTCCTACAAGGTAGGAGAACTCGCCAGCCTCGTCGTAGAAGCCACAGGTCTGCATGATGGCATTGATTCTCTTCACTTGCGATGAGGTGAGGCTCACACCATGAAAGTCGAACGACTGCCGATGGTTGGCAAAGGCCAGAAATGCCTGCGACAGTTCTTTGCAGCTCATTTCAACGGAGCAGGTGAGGAAATAGAAATGCAGAACGTCGGCGATGTCGTTGTCGATGTTGTGGTGGTACTTCAGCAGATTGGCAATGGCCGCATTGAGGTATCCTTGGCTTTCCTCAGAACGCACCACCTCGTCATTGTAGTTGATGGTGTCGTTGTGGCTGATCTCGCGGATGAAGGCGATGTAGTCTTCGTGGGGATGTGAGAGGTGGCTGAGCAGAATGTCGGACATGACGATGGCCCCGGCATTGATGAAGGGATTACGTGGATAGCCTTTCTCAAGTTCTAGTTGTATGAGTGAGTTGAACGCAGTGCCCGATGGCTCTTTGCCCATGCGCAGCCATACATTATCACCAAGGATGCTCATGCAGTAGGCAAGACTGAACACTTTAGAGATGCTCTGTATGGAGAAACGCGTGTCGGCTTGCCCCAGTGCATATTCATCGCCTTGCAGTGTGTTGATGCAGATGCCGAATTGGTCGGGGTCTACCGAGGCAAGGAGGCAAGAGCGGGAATGTAGTCGGCTTGCTTGCCCACTTGTGCATATGGACGGATGTCCATGTAAATATTCTCAAGTATTTGATGGTAGTTCATGTCGTTGTTCTTAGTTTGTGCCCCCATGCTGATGCTGCTCAGCATGAGAGCGATGATAAAAAATAATTGTTTCATTTCCTAAACACTATATGGGAACAGCAGTTCGGCTATATGATAGTGGGGCTGACCAGCAAGTCGTAACCCTTCTGTGCAGTAATGGCAGTAGGCAACAACCTTTTTTGTCTGATATTGTTGGCAATGTTCTTCCATCAGTTGCTTTTGCTCCTCTTCCGTATGTGTGACAAACATACCCTCTGCATCCTCTACGAAGCGCTTGGGAGCCATCTTCAGATTGCGGGGAGGTGCAGGACGATAGAGTGAGGTACCACAGAAACGAGTATGCTCACGGTTCTCGGCCATCTCAACAACCTTCATCCGTCGCAACAGTTCACGCACGGCAGCTTGTTCTGCCTGGTTGTCGTATTGTCGCCAGCAGTCTTGTATCGTCATACGCTCACAACCATAGTCGGGATAGTGGAAATCAGCATCGTGTTGCAAGATGAACTCCCAAAGAGAAAGAACGTTGATGTCAGGGTGGCTCTCTTGAAAAACAGCAGTGCAGTTGTGACAGATGGAAATCATCGTGGTGTTAGGCTCGAAGGGGATATAGTGTGGCGTTGCCTTCCACTGTTCACAGACGGATGGTGCCATCACCTCCTCAAACTGCCGCACTTTGTATTTCTCGGCACAGCAGCGGATAATCTCCATTCCAAAATGTATGCGCAAACTTAGTTCCGGGTAGTCCCTCGTAAAGACGCAACTGGCAATGTATCGGTATTTCATATTTGTTTCTGTTTGCTAAATTGGAATTTATTTGTCAATTTTCTTTATCAACGACAAATCACCACTTGACAAGGCTTCAAAATTTGCCTCAATTTTCTCTATGTCCCAATCCCACCATTTCAGTTGCAGCAGATAGGCGATGAATTCGTCGTCAAAACGCATCCTGGTTACTCGGCAGGGATTCCCTACCGCGACAGCATAAGGTGGAATATCTGAGGCCACCACCGAATTGGCTCCGATAATGGCTCCGTCGCCTATATGAACGCCTGGCATGATGGTTACATGCTGACCAATCCAGACATCATTGCCCACAACGGTATCACCCTTCAGAGGCAATTCATCTTTCACAGGAGCAATGGCACTTCCCCAGTCACCGCCAATAACGTAAAACGGATAGGTTGTCACGCAGTCCATCCTATGATTGGCACCATTCATGACAAACTCCACACCCTTGGCAATAGCGCAGAATTTGCCAATAATCAGCCGGTCACCAATGAAGTCGTAGAAATGAGTGACATGCTTCTCGAACTGGTCTGCCCCATCCACATCATC